>JAHFUL010000074.1 GCA_023265155.1 Acidobacteriota bacterium | reverse complement strand
ATCTCCAAAACCTCGCGACGCGTCAGGCGAAACGCGAAATCCGAGGGGAACCGTTCGGCATTGCGTCTGATGGCTTGATTGAGGGTTCGCGTCTCCACGCCGTAGACCTTTGCGAGATCCCTACGTCGGGCCGTGCGTGTCACAATAAGTGAAATCGGATGCGGGAGTCTGAGGCCGTGAGTCTGAGACGAAGAGGGCAGATGCGTCGCGTAGTCATGACCACTGTTACCGCAGCCATGATGAGCGGCTGCGGGCCCGACACGTCATTCCAAGGAGTCGAGAGCAGACCAATCCCCGACGCTCCCGTGCGGTTGACCTGGCTCGGGGAGTTCACCCGGCCCGCGGGCACGGTGTATCCCACACTGAGCGATAGCGCGAAGTTCGGTGAGCTCTCCGGCCTGGTGCGCGACGCCGGATCCGGCCAGTGGGCAGCTGTCATCGACGATCGCGACGCTCGCGTGGCCTGGCTCACGATTGCGTATTCCGGCGGAGCGCTCTCTGTTTCGCCCACCCGCCTCATGCCCTTGCGCGCGGGTCCCGGCGTGCCGGACCGGATCGTGACGCGAGCCGATCTCGAAGCGATCGTCGCTCTCCCCGACGGAACGTTCCTGATGACCGAAGAGGGGCACATCGACGGCGGCGAAATCTGGCAGCCAGTGATCCTTCACGCCACGCGCGAGGGTGTGGTGACGGACATCATTGACTATCCCGGCGCGTTTCACATTCAGCTGAATCAGGCGCGCGGGCTTCGCCCCAACCAGGGATTCGAAAGCCTCACGCGTCTGCCGAACGGACACCTGGTGGCCGGTCTCGAACAGCCCTTGCTCGAGGATGGTGACACGGCGTCATTCGGGCGAGGAGGCCGAGGGCGACTCGTCGAGCTTGCCCCGGAGGACGCGGGCTGGCGTGCGGGCCGACAGTGGACCTATCAGATCGAACCCACACCAGCCGTCCCGGGGTTCGATGCGACTTGCGGGGATGGAGGGACCGGATTAGTGGAGCTGCTGGCGCTCAACGACACGACACTGCTCTCGCTCGAACGCGGGTGCGTGCAGAATCTGCAGACGGGAGCCACCCTGAACCCGATCCAGATCTTCTCCGTGAAGCTCGACTCGGCGGAGGCACGCAAGACCCTGGTGCTCGATCTGGGGACACTCGCGGCGCGCCTGTCGCCGGACATGCGGAACCTCGACAACTTCGAAGGGATGTCGTTCGGACCGCCTGCACGCGATGGCGGATCAACCCTGCTCGTTGTGTCTGACGACAACTTCCGCAAGACGCAGAGGACGTCGTTCCTGCTGTTTTCAATCGCAGGGATGCCCGCTGGCGCAGGGACGATGGGGAGTCGGTAGTTTCAGGTCGATGCTGAATTCGGCGAGCCAATGGTCGTTCTTTCAGTGGCGGTGAGGATCGTTGACAGCTTGTGTACCACGAAGATCGAAGTCAACGAAGCTCACGAAAATCACTAAATCTGGAAATTTCGAAACTGACTGCGTCGCACGTCGGCCGGCAGGGCCGGCCGACGCGACGTCCAACGTGAACGCCGCAACACGCAGGCTGACTGGAGCGCTATGGTTTGCGTTTCCGGCGTTCTCGCTGGGCGCGGCCGCCATGCGGCGTGCGACGCAGCGTCGTCCTCCCCACTCTGCGGTTGGTGCCTTCTCTCCGGCTCCCATCGGGAAGTTCCGCTTGTATCCAGTTTCGTCTTTCGTGCTTTCGTGGCTTGCTTCGTGTTCTTCGTGGTGTGCAGGCGATCGAACCGCGCCCTGCCGTTCGGAGGTCCAGCTGATCGTCTAGCGGAGCACCTGCTTGGCGATCGTCTCGAGCTGGAGGTTGGACGTCCCTTCGTAGATCTGGCCGATCTTCGCGTCGCGATACAGCTTCTCGACCGGGTAGTCCTTCACGAACCCATAGCCGCCGTACAGATTCACCGCCAGCGACGTGACCCGTTCGGCAACCTCCGATGCAAACAACTTGCACATCGCCGCCTCGGTGAGAAACGGCCGTCCGGCGTCGCGCATCCGCGCCGCTTCGTACACCATCAGCCGCGCGGCATGCAGCTCGGTGGCGGCGCGCGCGAGCTGGTGCTGAACCGCCTGAAACTCTGCGATCGCTTTACCGAACTGCTTGCGCTCTTTGGTGTACCGGATGGCATGATCGAGCGCGCCCTGCGCGAGCCCGATCATCTGCGCTCCGATCCCGATGCGTCCTTCATTCAGCGTCTCGATCGCCGTCTTGTAGCCCTTGCCCACCTCGCCGAGCACGTTCGCCCGCGGCACGCGGCATCCATCGAACAGGAGCTCGCACGTGCTGCTCGCACGGATGCCGAGTTTGTCCTCCTTCTTCCCGACCGTGAATCCGGGAAAGCCGCGTTCGACGAGAAACGCGGTGATCCCGCGATAGCCGGCCTCCGGATTCACATTGGCAAAAACGATGAAGAGGCCGGCTTCGTTGCCGTTCGTGATCCAGAGCTTGCGTCCCGACAGGGCCCAGTGATCCCCTTGCTCCACCGCGCGCGTCGCGAGCGCGAACGCGTCGCTGCCCGAGCTGGCTTCCGACAGGGCGTACGCGCCGACCATCTCCGATGCGAGCTTCGGAAAGTACCGCCGCTTGATATCGTCGTTGCCCCAGCGGACGAGGGCGTTGATGAACAGCGTGTTCTGGACATCGACGAAGACACCCACCGACGGATCCACGCGCGACAGGGCCTCGACGGCCAGTAACGAGTGGAAAAAGGTGGCCCCTCCGCCCCCGAGCACCTCGGGGATCTCGATCCCCATGACACCAAGGCCGAAGAGCTTCTCGATGAGCGCCGGGGGGATCGTCGCTTGGGCGTCCATCTCCCGGACCAGCGGCCGCACCTCACGGTCCGCGAATTCGTAGACGCTGTCGCGGAACAGCCGCTCATCTTCCGACAGGGCCGTCAACGGCGGGTGGAGGGTGGCCGTGTTTTGCATGATCGCCGGATGGTATCACCGGTCTAAGATGAAGCCATGACGAGCACGTTGCGTGTCGTGGCCGTCGCCGGTCTTCTCGGGTTCCTGGCCATGAGCGGCCAGGGACAGGCGCGCCAGGAGCCGACGCCGCCGCAGCCCGCCCAGACTCCGACATTCCGCACCGGCATCAACTTCGTTCGCGTGGATGTCGTCGTCACCGGGAAAGACGGCCGTCAGGTTTCGGATTTGAACGTCCAGGATTTCGACGTCACCGAAGGCGGCAAGCGGCAGAAGATCGAAACCTTCAAGCTGATTGCGCTCGATGGCGCTCCGGGGGTCGAGGGCGCGCCGGCCTCGATCAGCAGCGATGCGGTCGAAGAGGACGAGGCGAAGCGGGACGAGGTACGAATGTTTGCGATCTTTCTGGACGACTATCACGTGTCGCCCGCTTCAGGACGCGTTGTGCGGGAGCAGCTGGCGCGGCTCGTTGAAACCGAGCTGGGGCCGACCGATCTGGTCGGCCTGATGTATCCGCTCACGTCGCTCGACTCCGTCCGAATGAGTCGCAATCGCGACGCGGTTGCCAATACCATTCGAAAGTTCGACGGCCGAAGAGGCGATTACACACCCAAGAACGTGTTCGAAGAGAACTACGTGTACCGGACCTCCAATCCTGGTGTCATCCGGCGAGACGTTTCCTTCTCAGCGATCAAGGGGCTCATCATGCGGATGGGCGGGCTGAAGGAAGGGCGCAAGATCCTGATTCTCGTGAGCGAGGGCTACGGGGGCGGTGCAACCGTGAGCCAGGACCTCAGAGAAATCGCCGACCTGGCCAGTCGCAACAATACGGCCATCTACCCGGTCACCCCGCGGCTCTACCCGCCCGCCTCGCCGTGGATGCCGCTCGACCTGATGGACGGAATGAACGTCCTCGCCGAGCAGAGCGGCGGCCGAACGATTTACGAGAGCGCGCGGACCATGGCGGAGCTCCGCGAGCGCCGGGTCAGCATCGGCACGCCCAAAAGCAATCTGGTGGGCGCGATGAAGCAGATCATCACCGACTCGAGCGCGTACTATCTGCTCGGCTACAACTCGACGCGGACCGTGCCGGACGGCAAATTCCACAAGATCGAAGTGAAGGTCAAACGGCCGGGCGTGCAGCTGCGGTACCGGAAGGGCTATCTGGCGTGGAGGCCCGAAGATATCGGGCCCACCACTCCGGCTCGGCCGGCAGCACCGCCAAGCGTCGTGGAAACGACATTGGCGATGACAGCCACACCGCGGGGCCGGCCCGTTCGCACGTGGATCGGCATGGCGCGCGGGGAGAACGGACTGACGCGCGTGACGGTTGCCTGGGAGCCGCTGCCCAGTGTGCCGGGCGAAGCGCTGCGCGACGACCAACGGCCGGTGCGCCTGGCGGTGAAAGCCACCGGGCCTGACGCCGCTTCGTACTTCGAGGGTCGTGTGCCGGAGGCGCTGGCGGAGCCGCCGGCTGGCTCACACGTATTCTTCGATGCGCCGCCGGGCACCATCCAGTTGCGGGTGTCCGTCGAAAGCGCCGGTGGAACGGTGCTCGACACGGAAGTGCGGAACGTGCTGGTTGCCGATCTGACAGCGCCTCAGACAGCGATGGGCACGCCCGAGGTGTTTCGGGCACGAACCCTTCCCGAGCTCCAACTTCTGAAGACGCGGACACAGGACACGCCCGCCGCGACGCGCGAGTTCAGCCGGACCGAGCGCCTGCTGATTCGCGTGCCTGTCTATGGACCTGGAGGCGTACGGCCACAGGTCTCGGCGCGGCTGCTCAACCGCAACGGACAACCGATGGCCCAGTTGCCGGCCACCCCCCGCGACATGGGAGCCGGGTTCTGCGAGATCGAGGTGTCGCTGGCCAGCCTGGCGCCGGGCGACTATGGCGTTGAGATGATAGCGAGCGGAGAGAGCGGAGACGCCTCGGAGATAGTAGCGTTTCGAGTAACCAACTGACTCTAGAATAGAGCTATGGCTGGGTCTTTTCGCGTTGTCGCCGGGATTGTTCTCATCGGGCTAGTGTCACAGGGTTCGCAAGGTTCACAGGGTTCACCGGGTTCAACAGGTTCACAGGGTTCACAAGGTTCACAGGGTTCACAGGGTTCGCAAGGTTCACAGGGTTCACCAGGTTCACAGGGTTCGGCGGGTTCACAGGGTTCGCAAGGTTCACCGGCCGCCCAGCCGACGCCCGGGACGCAGCAGACGGACCAGGTTCCTCCCATCTTCCGCGCAGGCGTCAACTTCGTTCGCGTCGATGTCATCGTCACCGACAAGAGCGGCAAACCCGTCGGCGATCTGAAGGTCGAAGATTTCGAAGTCACCGAGACCGGCAAGCGGCAGAAGATCGACACCTTCAAGCTCGTTTCCCTCGACGGTGGCCTCATGGCCGGCCCGGACGGCCCACCTGCCACGATTCGCACCGATGGGGACGAAGAGCGTGAAGCCGCGCGCGACGATGTGCGGCTGTTCGCGATGTTCCTGGACGATTATCACGTCAGGCGCGACTCGAGCCTGGTGATGCGCCAGCAGCTCTCGCGCTTCGTCGAAACCCAGCTCGGGCCGTCCGACATGATCGGGCTCATGTACCCGCTCGACGCCCTGGGCGCGATCAGAATGACCCGCAACCACGATGCGGTGCGCCGAGGCCTCGAACAGTTCGAGGGCCGGAAGTACGACTACCGGCCCAAGAACGCGGCAGAAGAACAGTACGCGTACCGGGCATCGGCGGAACAGATCGAGCAGATGCGCAACCAGGTCTCCTTTGCGGCCATCAAGGCGCTCATCCTGCGCATGGGTTCGCTGAAGGAAGGCCGCAAGGCGCTGATTCTCGTGAGCGAGGGCTACAGCAATACGCTGCCTCCGCAACTCCGCGACTCAGCCGGAGGAGTCGGTACCGGGAGCCAGACGCCGGTCAGCCCCCTCGCGGGCAACAGCCCGCAGGAGAACACCCGTCAGTTCTTCTCGTCGATCGACATCAACAGCGACCTTCAAGCCATCTACGACCTCGCCAACCGGAACAACGTCGCCATTTATGCCGTCGACCCGCGTGGCCTTGCCGCGTCGGAGTTCAGCATCGATCAGCCGTCGGTCAATGCGCGGACCGATTCGCAGTACTTGAACAGCACGATGGACACGCTGCGGTTGCTCGCCGAGAACAGCGACGGCCGCGCGATCGTGAATCGCAACGACCTCGCAATTGCCATGAAACAGATCGTCGTCGACACGAGCGCGTACTATCTGCTCGGCTACAACTCGACGATGGCGGCGCCCGACGGAAAGTTTCACGAGATCGACGTGAAGGTGAAGCGGCCGGGCGTGCAGGTCCGTCATCGAAAGGGGTACTGGGCGCTGAAGCCTGACGAGGCGGCGCGTCTTGCCGCTCCTGCGGCTGCTGCCCCGAGTCCCGTCGAGGCTGCGCTGGCCACAACGGCGGTTCCGCGAAGCCGCATCATTCGAACCTGGATCGGTACGGATCGAGGGGAGAACGGCAAAACGCGCGTGACGTTCGTCTGGGAGGCGATGCCAGGCGTGCCGGGTACACCCGTTCGCGACGCCGACCGGCCGGTGCGTGTCGCGCTGACGGCCTCCAGTCCGGACGGACCCCAGTACTTCCGGGGCCGCGTCCCAGAGGCGGCGCCGGCGGCTGCAGCGTCGGCCGGCTCCCGCGTCACCTTCGAGGCCCAGCCGGGCCGGATGCAGCTGCGTCTCTCGGTTGAAGGGGCAGGCGCCAACGTGCTCGACTCGGAAGTTCGTGACGTCACCATCCCGGACCTGACGGCTCCGCAAACATTGTTCGGCACGCCGGAAGTCTTCCGCGCGCGATCGATTCCCGAGTTGCAGCGCCTGAAAGCCGAGGCGCAACCGGTGCCGGTCGTGGCGCGCGAGTTCAGCCGCACCGAGCGGCTGCTCCTTCGCGTCCCCCTGCACGGGCCGGCAGAGACGATGCCGAAGCTGACGGCGCTTCTGCTGAATCGTGCCGGACAGACGATGTCGGAGCTGCCAGTCGCCGCGCCGGACTCGACGCGCGCGGTTTCCCAGATCGAGCTGTCACTTGCCAACCTCTCCCCCGGCGAGTACGGCATTGCGTTGACGGCCAGCGGCGACGGCGGGGAAGCCAAAGAGCTCGTCGCGTTCCGCGTGATACCGTGAAATCCTGAGCCATGCGCGCGTTCCTTGCCCTGACGCTTCTCGCGGCGGTCGTTCAAACCGGAACGGCCGCTTCGGATCGCCCTGGTCCCAGCCTTGTTCGGCTGGACGCGATCGCGGCCGATGCAGGCGGCCGTCTCGTTCAGGATCTCGAGGTGGAAGACTTCGAGATTCTGGAACAAGGAGTACCCCGACAGATCGAGAGCGTGCAGTTCATCCGCGCTGATGGCACCCTTCAGGCCGACGACACCCTGCATCCGATCGCCTCGAGCGCCGACGAGCGGGCTGAGGCAGGGCGAGACGGGGCCCGGCTGTTTGCCATTTTCCTGGACGAGTACCACGTCAGTCCGGGACCGGCCGTGGACCTCGTTCGCGCGGCGTTGAACGAGTTCGTCGAGAAGCGGCTCGGTCCCCGCGATCTCGTGCTGATCGCCAAGCCGCTCGACTCCCTGCCCAACCTCAGGTTGACCCGCGACCCCGCGGCGATTCGCGACGCCATCGCGACGTTCGATGGACGCAAAGGCGACTACACGCCCCGAACTGCGTTCGAGCGCAACTATATTGCCCCAGACCCGGCGCGGATCGACGGCGTCCGGACACAGATTGTGACGTCCGCGTTGAACGCGATTGCCAGCCATCTCGGAGCGTTGAAGGGCGGACGCAAAACCATCATCCTGGTGTCTGAGGGCTTTGCCCCGCCGCCTCGCCGGCGCGGAGCCGCGCTCCCGTCAATCGACACGGTCATCCGTTCTGCGAATCGTTCGAGCGCTTCCATCTACCCGATTGATCCGCGGGCGCTGGCCGATCCTGCCGTTGATCATGCCGCCGTCGAACCGTCCGATCAGGACGCCGTGAACACCCTCCGCACGCTCGCGGCGGACACCGACGGTCACGCGATTCTGGCGACTGCTGAGCTCGGCGCCGGCGTTCAGCGGATCGTGAGCGACTCGAGCGGCTATTACGTCATTGCGTTCCAGCCCGCAAACTCCCGGGACACCGGGAGATTTCACGCCGTCGACGTCCGCGTGAAGCGGCCGGGCGTGGCGCTGCGCACACGCCCGGGTTACTGGGAGCCGCTGCCGGATGCCGCCGCGGTCCTCCGCGGGAACACGCCGGCGGCGCCGACACTGCCGCGCCATGCCAGCCCGCTCATCCGCCCGTGGTTCGGACTGACCCGCGCGGACGAGGGCAGAACGCGCGTGCAGTTTGTCTGGGAACCGGCCGCGCGCGTGCCTGGCGACCGCTCACGCGCGGGCGTGCCTGCCCGCGCGATCCTCAATGTCCTCGATGCAGACGGCACCCTGCTGTTCGAGAGCACCGTGGACGCAGCCGGCGGATCGCGAGCCGTCTTCGACGTCGCGCCGGGGAAAGTGCAGCTGCGGATTCAGATCGAGGATGATTCGGCGAAGCTGCTCGACACGGATGTCCGGGAACTGGTGGTCGAACCCCTGGCCGGGCCCGTGGCGCTTGGGACCGCTCAGGTCCTGCGGGCGCGGAACGCCCTGGAATTTCGAACGCTCGACGGCAATCTCGACGCGGTTCCCGTGGTCACGCGTCAGTTCAGCCGCGCCGAGCGCCTGCTCATTCGTGTCCCCGCCTATGCTTCAGAAGGCACGGCGATCGTCGTCGCCCAACTCGTCAGCGGGATGGGGCAGATCATGCGCGAGCTCCACGTCGTGTCGACGCCAACCTCCGCAATGCAGTCGATCGACCTGCCGCTGTCAGGACTTGCGTCAGGCGAGTATCGTGTCGAACTGACGGCGACGAGCGGCGGAGCAAGGGCGCAGGACAGCATCCCCTTCCGGGTAACGCCGTAGAGGGTCCCTTTCAGGCCCGCGGCCGCGGTGCGTAGCGCGGCCCTTTCACCCCTCGACGATCTCGGGGTGCCCTGAGCTTGTCGAAGGGCAGGGCCGCGTCCGCGGGGCCGAGAGCCCCGCGCTACGAGGATCTGCGTCCGCGGGGCCGAGAGCCCCGTCCTGCGAGGATCTGCGTCCGCGGGGCTGATCCGCGCGCCTTCCAAGGTCCGTCCACATTTGTCGGACGGGCTCGACAATCCCACAAGTCTGTCTCCCTTCCAGTCGCGGGGGCGACACCGCCTGCCCCTCCTCTCTCCGCCCGACACGCGTCTCGGCCCGACACGCGGCGCACATGCCCCACCCGGAATATGCAAGCCGACAACATTGTCGGGTCGATCGGCCATAAACGACATGTTTGTCTGACCTTCACGTCCGGCCTCCTCGAAGAGCTCCCCAGAACAGCGCAATTCGGCCCAGTCATCGAGGCGGCGCTCGCAGTGCGAATGGCTCCGCGTTTGCACTTCGTTCGGCAAAGGAGTGGTCTCTCTCGGGCTCCCCTATGGCGCGCACAGGGATCACAGGAGGCACGGTCGCGGACTGGATGGGACCAGCCGAGGCGCACGCCGGTGAGATCAGAAAGCTGTCGACGCTGCTGGAAGCCAGTCAGGCGTTGTCGACGACGCTCGACTTGAAGGAGGGGCTGCGGCGGGTCCTGGAGATCCTGGGCACCCATCACGGCGCGATTCGCAGCACGGTGGTCCTGCTGGATGACGAGACCGGCGACGTCAAGATCGAGGCGTCGGCGGGCGCGATCACGCCGGGCAAGCGTGTGCGTTATCGGATCGGCGAAGGCATTACCGGCGAGGTGCTGCAGACCGGAAAGCCGATCGTCGTTCCGCGGGTCAGCCGCGAGCCGAGGTTCCTCCATCGCGCCGCCAAGCGGCCCGAGCTCGCCGAGCAGGAGCTGACCTACATTTCGGCGCCCGTCGCCCTCGATGGCCGCACCGTGGGCGCGGTCGCGATCGATCTGCAGTTCAAGGCGGACCGCGACTACCACCGGACGGTCAAATTTCTGGGGGTGGTCGGGTCCATGATCGCGCAGGCCGTGAAAGTGCATCAGCTGATCGAAGCCGAGCGCCAGCAGTTGGTGGACGAGAACACGCAGCTGCGCCAGGAGCTCAAGGAGCGCTACGACTTCTCGAATCTGGTCGGCACGAGCGGCCCGATGCGGCAGGTCTACGAGCAGATCGCGCAGGTCGCCCCGACGAACACGACCGTGCTCCTGCGAGGCGAGTCGGGGACCGGCAAGGAGCTGATCGCCCACGCGCTGCACTACAACTCATCGCGCGCGAAGCGTCCGTTCATCAAGGTGAGCTGCGCCGCGCTCCCGCAGGACCTCATCGAATCGGAGCTGTTCGGCTACGAGAAAGGCGCCTTCACCGGCGCGCACGCGTTGAAGAAGGGGCGCTTCGAGCTCGCGGAAGGTGGGACGCTCTTTCTCGACGAGATCGGCGATCTGAATCTGGCCACCCAGGTGAAGCTGCTGAGGGTTCTGCAGGAGCGGGAGTTCGAGCGGCTGGGCAGCACGGAGAGCATCCGGGCGAACATCCGCCTGGTGGCGGCCTCCAACAAGGATCTCGAAAAAGCCATCGACGCGGGTGAGTTCCGGGTGGATTTGTACTACCGGCTGAACGTGTTCTCGATCTTCGTGCCGCCGCTCCGTGAGCGCAAGTCGGACATCCTGCTGCTCGCGGACCATTTCCTGGAGAAATTTGCCCGGGAGCACGGGAAGAAGATCAAGCGCATCTCGACACCTGCAATCGACATGCTGGCGAGCTATCACTGGCCGGGCAATGTGCGCGAGCTCGCCAATGCGATCGAGCGCGCCGTCGTCCTGTGCGACGCCCAGGCGCTCCACGCCCACCATCTGCCGCCCACTCTCCAGACGGCCGAGGCGTCGGGAACCGGACAAACGAGGACGTTCCGTGATTCGCTGGAGACATTCGAGAAGGATGCACTGCTGGACGCGTTGAAGAGCGCGCGCGGCAACCGCGCCAAAGCGGCCCGGCTCCTCTCAACCACGGAGCGGATCTTCAACTACCGGGTCCGAAAGTACGGGATCGACTGGAAGCGGTTCAAATCCTGAGACTGCAGATTTCAGATTGCAGACTGCAGATTCACAAAATTGCAGAGGTCAGAGTGCGGAGTGCCGAGTGCAAAGTCAGCCGCGCAATTCTGCCATTCAATCTGCCATCCATCTGACATTGAATATGCATTCTGAGCTCTGCCCTCTGCAATTTCACGCGTACATGCCCCTCATGCGTGTGACGGTCGCGACGCGGTTGATGGCGACGACATACGCTGCCATGCGCATGTCGGTCTTGTAGTCGAGCGACGTCTTGAGCACCGCGTAGAATGCCTCGCACATCTTGGCCTCGAGCCGGTCGTTCACTTCCTGCTCCGTCCAGAAATAGCCGTAGCGGTCCTGCACCCATTCGAAATACGAAGCGGTGACGCCCGAGCTGTTCGCGAGAATGTCCGGGATGACCAGGACGCCGCGTTCGTGCAGGCGTCGGTGAGCGTCCGGTGTCGTCGGACCATTGGCGCCTTCGACCACGACCTTGGCGCGAACGGCGGATGCGTTCTCTCCGGTGAGCTGGTTCTCGAGGGCTGCGGGAATGAGGATGTCCACCTCGAGCGCGAACAGTTGTTCGTTCGTCAGGGGCTCGCCGCCCGGGAAGCCCTCGGCGGTCTTGTGCAGCGAGACGTAGTCGGTGAGCTTCGCGACGTCGAGGCCCCCGGCGTTGTAGACGCCGCCTTTCCAGTCGGTGACCGCGATGATCCGGGCTCCAATGCCGGCCAGCAGCTGCGCCGACACGGATCCGACGTTCCCGAAGCCTTGCACGGCGACCGTGGCGCCCTGCACGTCGAAGCCCAGGTGTTTGGCCGACTCGCGCGCGACGATCATCACGCCACGCCCGGTGGCTTCACGCCGCCCGAGCGATCCGCCCAGTTCGAGCGGTTTGCCCGTGACGACCGCCGTCGACGTGTGCCCGACGTGCATGCTGTAGGTGTCCATCACCCACGCCATGATCTGTTCGTTCGTGTTCACATCGGGAGCGGGCACATCCTTTTCCGGGCCGATCGCGTCGATGATCTCGGCCACGTAGCGCCTCGTCAGCGCCTCGACTTCGCGCCGCGACATCCGCGTGGGATCGCAGATGATGCCGCCTTTGCCGCCGCCGAAGGGAATGTGCGCCACCGCGCACTTCCAGGTCATCCAGGCCGCAAGGGCCGTCACCTCGTCGAGCGTGACGCCGGGGTGATAGCGGATGCCGCCCTTGGCGGGGCCGAGCGACATGCTGTACTGGACGCGGTAGCCGGTGAAGACCTCGATTTCGCCGTTGTCCATCTGCACCGGGCAGGAGACCGCGATCTGCCGCTTGGGGTGCGTGAGGATCTTCCAGATGCCCGGCTCGAGGTTGAGCAGGCGGGCCGCGCCGTCGAACTCTTCGAGCATCGCGCTGAAGACGGGTCCGTTGGGTGCCATGACGTTCTAGTGTATCCGTACGTGCCATCCGAGTCGGACACCACGAGGAGACTCCCCGTCGTCGACGAGAGTCGGACGCTACGTCGTACTTTCCCCGGCGCCCCCTCGATGAGAGGCTCAAGCGGCACGACTTGGTCCTCGCTATAATCGAAGCCGGAATGAAAACGGCTGCTGAGACGGAGAAGCAACGCTGGGAGCGCGAGACGCTCGCCCCCGCGCTCGAGCAGGCGCCCGAACGACTCGAATCGTTCACGACGATCTCCGGCCATCCGATCGACCGGCTGTACTCCGCAGACGACCCCGGGGCTGTCCGCGACCTCAGCGGACCCGGAGTGTTTCCGTACACGCGCGGCATTCACGCGACCGGCTACCGGGGCAAGCTGTGGACGCTGCGGCAGTTTGCCGGCTTCGGCGCCCCCGAGGACACCAACGCACGCTACAAGGCGTTGCTCGCCGCCGGCGGGACGGGTCTCAGCGTCGCCTTCGATCTGCCGACGCTGATGGGACGCGATCCGGATCACGAGCTCTCCCTCGGTGAAGTCGGGAAGTGCGGCGTGAACATCACGTCGCTGGCCGACATGGAAGCGCTCTTCGACGACATCTCGCTCGAAGACATCACGACCTCGATGACGATCAACTCGCCGGCGGCGATGATTTTCGCGATGTACCTGGTGGTGGCCGAACAGCAGGGCGCCGACTGGACGCGGCTGTCGGGCACCATCCAGAACGACATTCTCAAGGAGTTCATCGCCCAGAAGGAATACATCTACCCGCCGCGCCCGTCGATGCGGCTCATCACCGACGTGTTCGCGTTCTGCGGGACCCAGGTCCCCAGATGGAACACCATCTCGGTGAGCGGCTACCACATTCGGGAGGCGGGTTCGACAGCGATTCAGGAGCTGGCCTTCACGATCCGCGACGGGATCGAGTACGTGCAGTGGGGGGTCGATGCGGGGCTCGACGTCGACCAATTCGTGCCGCGCATGTCGTTCTTCTTCAACGCTCACAGCGACTTCTTCGAGGAGATCGCCAAATATCGCGCCGCGCGGACGCTCTGGGCCCAGGCCATGCGTCACCGGTTCGCCGCGAGGAACGAGCGATCGTGGAAGCTTCGCTTCCACAGCCAGACCGCCGGCGTGTCTCTCACCGCCCGGCAGCCGCACAACAACGTCGTCCGCACCGCGTTGCAGGCGCTCTCGGCGGTGATCGGCGGCACGAACTCACTCCACACGAACTCGCTCGATGAGGCCCTGGCGCTTCCAACCGCCGAAGCGGCGACGCTGGCCCTCAGGACCCAGCAGATCATTGCCCACGAGAGCGGCGTGGTCGGCGACGTCGATCCCTTTGGCGGTTCGTACTTCGTCGAGGCCCTCACGAAGCAGATGGAGGGCGGAGCCACGGCCTATTTCGATCAGATCGATCGACTCGGCGGCATGGTCACGGCCATCGAACAGGGATTTCCCCAGCGGGAGGTCGCGGAGAGCTCCTACCGGTTCCAGCGGTCCCTCGAGCGCAAGGAAAAGGTCATCGTGGGCGTCAACGACTTCGTCCAGGAGCATGATCCGACGATCGAGATCCTCTATCTCGATGACACGACGGCGAGCCGGCAGCTGGCGAGGCTCGACGCGCTGAAGGCGCGGCGCGACCGGACCCGCGTGGCCCGCGCGCTCGACGATCTTCGCAGGACCGCCCGGACGCGCGAAAACCTGATGACCCCGATTCTGGAGGCTGTCCGCGCCTACGCCACACTCGGTGAGATGTGCGATGCGCTCCGTGACGTGTGGGGCGAGTACGAAGAGACACCGATAATCTAGCGATGAGCGTTCAGCTTTTCAGCTTTCAGCCTTCGGCTTTCGGCTTTCAGCTTTTGGCTTTCAGGGTTGCAGATTCCAGACGGCAGGATTGAAGATATGAGAGCTGAGAGCCGAGAGCCGAGAGCTGAGAGCTGAGAGCTGATCCAACGATGCGGACACTGAGAGTCGTGATTGCGAAGCCGGGTCTGGATGGGCACGATCGCGGGGCGAAGGTCATTGCCCGGGCGCTCCGGGACGCCGGGATGGAGGTCATCTATACCGGCCTTCGTCAGACGCCCGAGCAGATCGTCACGGCGGCGCTGCAGGAGGACGCCGACGTGATCGGCCTGTCGATTCTGTCGGGCGCGCACAATCACATCGTGCCCAGACTGATGGAGCGGCTGGCGGCCAAAGGGCTCAGTGATGTCCTGGTGTTGATCGGCGGCATCATTCCGGACGTCGACGTTCCGAAATTGAAGGAGATTGGCGTCAAGGGGATTTTTCTGCCAGGGACGCCGATGCAGGAGATCATCGATTTCATCAATACGCATGCGCGGGCCCGCGCGTAGGCCCGACCTTCAGGTCGGGCGAGGTCCGGCGAGGGGCCCGTACGTAGGCCCGACCTTCAGGTCGGGCGAGGTCGGGCGAGGGGCCTGTACGTAGGCCCGACCTTCGGTCGGGCGAGGTCGGGCGAGGGGCCCGTACGTAGGCCCGACCTTCAGGTCGGGCGAGGTCGGCAAATCCTGGCCTGGTCTACATCCGTGACAGCTCCAAGCCGATAGAACCAAGGTGCATACGCTTCTGCTAGCCGACGACAGCGTCACCATCCAACGCGTCATCGAGCTGACCTTTGCCGACGAGGACGTCCGAGTCGTTGCTGTCAGCGGCGGCGGCGAGGCGATTGCGATGCTCGACCGGACACCTCCCGACATCGTACTGGCCGATGTCGGCATGCCGGGGCAGAACGGCTACGAAGTCGCCCGGCACATCCGGGACACGCCGCGTCTGGCCCATATTCCGATCGTTCTGTTGACGGGGGCGTTCGAGCCTATCGACCGGGCCAAGGTCGCCGAGGTCGGCTGCGACGGCGTGCTCGCCAAGCCGTTCGAACCGCAGCTGGTCATCGCGAGAGTGAAGGAATTGCTCGCCAGGCCGAAGGAAGGAGCGGCGCCGGGCGGCGAGTCATCTGCGCCGCCTGTAGCTGCCGAGGCTGCAGTGCCAGGGGAAGATATCGACAGCTACCTCGATCGCCTGGACGCGGCGTTCTCAAAGCTCCCGGGCAATGCTCCGGCTCAGACCGATGCGCCCGAGCCTCTACGGGTGTCCATGATTGATTGGCCGGACGAGCCGACTCCGGCGAGCGCGACATCGGGCGCAGCCGAGACATCGGATATCGCCCCGGCACCCGCGGTTCTTCCCGTCACGCCACGTCCGGTCTACGAAGCGCCGCCTGCGGGCGTTGCTCAGCCGATGTCCCGGCCGCCCTCCCCTTGGGCCGCGTTTCCGCCGCTTGCCGACGCGTTTGCCGCTCTTCTCGCCGCGGAGCAGTCCTCGCCTGCGCCCGTGGTGGCACCAGCGTGGCCCGTAACCGCCGCATCAGGTAGGTTCTCCGCACTTCAAGCCCCCGCGCCGGCTCTTCCCGACGACTTCGTAGAGCAAGTGACCCGCCGCGTTCTCGATCAGCTTTCTGATCGCCTCGTTCGTGAAACGACTGCCGAAATCGTGTCGGCGGTCGCCGAGCGTGTCGTGAAGGAAGAGATCGAGCGGATCAAGCGACGCATCAATGAAGGGGTGAAGGGGTGAAGGGGTGAAG
>JAHFUL010000073.1 GCA_023265155.1 Acidobacteriota bacterium | reverse complement strand
CCGCTCGCTCGGCCCGTGGCGGTGCCGCTGGAGGACATGTCGACGCTGTGGCGCTCGCGACAGTTCATCGCTGACGCGGTGACGCTCCCGAGCGCCGCAAATCCCAACCAGCCGATCCGAATCACCGGCAGCGTGGTCCGGACCGTCGCCGTGGGCAACTCGCCCGACCAGTTTCAGGCCGTCTGCCTGCGATGCCCGCACGAAGGCTGCGATGTCGACTTCGTTCCCGATCCGGCCAAACTGCCGCCGGAGACCGTGGCGGAAGTCGGCCACCCCGTGACCGAACCCGTCTATGTGTGCCCGTGCCACAACAGCACGTTCACGGTGGAGACTGGCGAGCGGCTGGCAGGACCGGCGCCGCGCGGGCTCTACCGTTTCCGCGTGACCAAGGTCAGCGACGTAGCGGTCGAGATAGGAGAGGTCGAGGAGGACGTGCTCATCTTCGTAGGATGATCACTCCACGATCCGGCCGGTGCGAATTCCGCCGACGCCGTAGTGTCCCGTTCAAGCGGTAGCGACGATTTGAGGCTAGACGCTATCTCATATACCACGATGCGGTCATGCCGTAGTACTCGCACCACGGGCAGTGGTACTCGTAGCGCAGGACTTCAGTCCTGCTGACACGGCAGACCTAAAGGTCCGCACTACCAGTACAGCCCTGCCCGTCTGCTACATCTGCAATTTCCGAGGACGTCGCACTCGTATAGCGCAGACATTCATGAGATAGCGCTCTAGCGCACCTTGTGGCGGTAGCCCGGCGGTGAAATGTTTTGCCGCCTTGGCAGGCGGCATCGCTGCTGTCCAAGCCTGCCAGCCAATCACCAAGCCAGCGGTGCCGATGGGTCCGACACCGACTGAAACCTGATCGCGACCACCCCGTTGCGGTCGCGGCGGCTTGCGATGGGGATGAGTCCGGCCTTCAGCAACGTTTGTATCTGGCTCTCGGTCAGAAAGCGTTCGCCACAGGCCTGCATCTCACGCTCTCCATCCCGTACGAACGTGTACGCCGGCAGATCGCCGATCTCACGCTCGTCGCCCGGCTCCATGTCCCAGCCACGCGCGGTGAACGCTCTGCCGATGAGCAGCGCCGTGGCCAGCGAGGCGTTGCCCCACAGGAACTCCCCCTGCGCCGGCAGGCCGACGAGCTCCTCGAATGCAAAGGCCTCGATTGGGTCGCTGTTTTTTCCGTACGGCAGGCGCAGCAGCACGCGCGGCGCGGCCAGTCCGATCCATGGCGCGCTTTCGCTGCGCCGCAACGCCTGCCAGCCAGCCAGCGCGCCCGCATCGTCGCCGGCCAGCGCCCAGTCGGCACCAGCGAGCAGCGGCCCGCCGGCCTGCGACGCAATCAGGCCGAGCGCAGCGAGCAGCCCGATGTCTGCATCCGACGGACCGAAGGTGATCAGCCCGACGAGCGCTGACCAGCCCTCGCCGCCCGGCACGTTCCGCCAGCGGTCGACCAACGCGCGATAGAGACCCGTCTCCGCGAGCTTGCCCTGCGCCGCGACGATGTCGGCGAGTAGCTCCTCACGCGTCACGTCGAACAGATGGAGTTGCAGGTTCTCATCGAGCTCGAGGCTCGAGACCAACCACTGCACCCCGCGCCAAGCCGCTTCGAGCGACTGAAACGCCAGGTCGTGAAGCAGCGTGCGCATCTGCTCGGCGATCGCGGCATCCACAGCCGCCAGATACGGCCTGGTTTCTGCCGAAGTGTCCTTGACGATGTGCGGCGCGACGATGTCGCGGATCAGCGCGTCGAGCCCGCTTGCGGGCGTGGCGGCGCGTGCTGCACTGGGCTCGGTCGGTTTGCCCAGCAGGCGGCTGAGCAGATCGTCGCTGCCCGCCGGCGGGCTCGTGCGCGCCTGACGCAGGGCCTGGAACAGGTCGAGCCGAGCGTACAACCGGTCGGGGTGAAAGTCGTCGATCTGCTCACAGCGGATCTCGCCGGCCAGCACGCTCAGCCGCGGCCCAAGGCGGTGCATGACGTCATCGAGGTTGTCGAGGTCCACCCGCTGGGTCGGCCGGCTCGCCAGCGGCGGCCGCTCTGCCACTGCCTTGCCGCTGAAGTCGCCCAGCACCAGCAGACGCATCGGTTCGCTGCCGTCGCGCGGACGGCTGGTGCGGCCGAAACTGACGTCGAACTCCAACCGTCCTGGCATCGATGGCTCCTTCAGAAGGCCGCACAACCACCCGGACTAGCGGAGAATGAGCAGTCCGTGGGCAAGTGCGTTGCCGCCCGAAAAAGGGGTCGACCTATTAGGCTAGTGAAGGGCACGTCGATGCGCGGCTTGTCCGCGAAGTTGAGGACGAAGACGTCATCCATCGGATTCGAAGCGCGGACGAAGGCGAGCGCCGCCGCTTCCACGTTCGCACGCAGCGACCGCATGCTGCCGCTGTTGTCGATGACCAGCCCGAGCGACACGGGAACATCGTCTCTGCGGAAAAGGCTGATCGTCTGGCGGCGGCCGTTTTCGTAAACGGTGAACGCGCCGCGATCGCGGCTGGTCACGAGCGCGCCCTGGCTGTTTTTCACGGTCGCCTGCAGCACGACCAGCCGCGTCTCGGCATGAAACGTTGGAGGCTGCTCGGCCGCCGGCGTGGCGACAAGCCATGCGGCGAGCGCAGCGGTCGCGGGACACCGGTGAAACATCAGGTCACCGCGATCCCGCCGCGACGTATTTGTGCGAGACGAGCTTGAGCGGGCCGTCTTCGACAATCCCGATCCCGGGCGCGTACACCTTGTACTCGCGGGCGAACAGCTCGAGCGGCGTCGTCTCTCTCGCTTTGAGGCAGCGGTCGAACACGCCCGCCGGCGTCGTCGACGTCTCGCTGAGGCTGACGATCTCCATCCGATCCATGGCGACCTTCGGCGCCATCTCCTGGTAGTGCCGCAGGCCGAGCGTCGGCATGCCCGGCATCATCAACCCGAAGTGCGCATTGCCGCTGCCGTGACGCCACGCGCCTTCGTGGCCATCGAGCTTGCCGTTCTTGTAGATGTCAACATCTTCACCAAAGTAGTAGACGTCCTTCGTCCGCGGGTGGATAGCGAAGAAATTGCGCGACACCTCGACGAGCTGGCCGCCGCTCGACTCCCGCTCCTCGATCACGCGCGTCGCGACGCCGCCGACGTTGACGGTCTCGGGGAGCACGGTGATGACGAGCTGGGTCAGCTTCCTGCCTTCCTTTCCCTCGAGTGTGAGCTGGTAGTCGGGCTTCAGGATGAAGTAGGGGTTCTCGCCATCGGTCGCGAGCTCCTTCACGTCCACCGGGAACGATTGCATCCACGGCTGCGCGCGCTGGCCGTCCGGCACGGCTCCAATGGAACGGGTCAGCGCTGCGCAAGCGCCGAGTGTGAGGAGGGTCAAGACACAAGCAGGCGGTTTCACGTCATGGCTCCCGGGTGTTGCCCGCAGTCGGTCCGGGCGCGAGTTGAATCTGGATCGATGTGTCTCGTGGGAACGAGATATCCCTGCCCTTTCCCAACACCGCCGAAGAGGCAGCTTCCTTCGCCTGCCTCGCGATCTCTTCACGCGCCTTCGATGCGACGCCTGCGCTGGCCGGCGCGTCGGCAGTGCGCAACACGACGTTTTCAGCGCCTTCAAGGGCAGGAAGGAATCTAGGGAAGGGGTCAGACCTTGTCTGACCCCTTTGTCACCAGCTAGCGCTAGCGGATCGCTGTGCTCGGTCTGGCGAACCTCGCCTCGTCGACCGGCACGTTTGCCTGCACGTTGGTCAGTTGGAACGAGTCGCGCCCGTCCAGCCACGCGAACGTCCACTTGAAGGGTAGTTTGACCCCGGCGACGTCGCGATAATCGGCGATGTCCACCTGCGTGGGTACGCGGCCGATTGGCGACTTGCCGTAGCGGATCATTCGCAACAACAGGCCCGTCTCCGAGTCGAAGTACATCGTCGTCATCAGGCCTCTCGGGCCCTCGGCCTGGACGACCTGCACCGGCCGATCATCGATGGAGGAGGGAAAGCCGACCCGCGTGTTGGTGAAGACCGACTTGATCTGTCCCGGGAATCCGAGCAGCGCGTCGAGCCTCGCGCCGTCGAGCTCGCTCCCGCTCAGCGCGTACTCGCCGAGCACCGAGAGCGGCGTCTTGACCCAGCCGGCAGCACCGTTGTACGTCCGGGAGCTGTCGCCCCGACCTGGGGCGTCTTTGAACTCGATGATGGTGCTTCGCTTGTCCGGCGCTTTCGCGTAGATCCGGACTTGGCCGCCTCCGCCAAACCCGCCGAAGCCGATGCTCGTCCCGGTGATGACGTAGCTCGTGAGCTGCGAAAGCCGCTGCGTCCCGCCGACTGCTGCAATGTATTTATCGAAAATCTCGGCGGCAGTCGTCTTCAATCCGGGCGCCTGGCTGATGACGTCGTCCCGTTGCTCGGGTGGCTCGCCGTACATCACTTCCATGGTCGGGGTGACCAGCGGCCGATCGCGGTTGCGATGGCAGGTCCAGCAGGTCACGACCTGGCGCCCTTGAAAGTTGTCCTTGTTGATGGTCTGCACCATCGTCACCATCCGGCGCGCGGTCCGTTTAATCGGGTTGTCCGCCGCCCAATCGACGCGGTCGGTGCCGGCTGCCTCATGACAGTCGGAGCAGTCGAACGCCAGAGACGCGCACATCACGCCCATCGTGCCCAGGAAGTCATCCACGGGAATGCCCTTGAGCACCTGGACGTTCTTGAAGGCTTCGTCCGACAGCAACGGTCTCGTCGATGTCGCGGTCTGCGCCGAAACCCCGGCCCCACCTGCGGCCCCCACGATGCCGATCAGCCACGCGAGGCCCAATCCTGCGGCCAGGATCCCCCGCCATCCGATCGTGAGGTTCCGTCCCATCCTTGGCTCCATCTCGGTACCTTCCTTTTTTTCGTTCAGCTGCATCGCCGCGACTGAAGGCAGCCATTATACCCACAGCCCGTCGTGCAGCAATCGCTCAATGTCTGAGCGCACACGTCTTGTCGGCGACCGTTTCTTTTCTTTACTCTTTCGGTGCGACGTAGCTCTCACGGGCGCGCGGCTTCAGCCCCCCTTTTGAGACCCGCACCTTGATGTCGTGTACCTTGCCGTCTCGCTTGGGCGGCGCGAAGCCGAGGAGGTACTGACTGTGCAGCTCGTCGGCGACGCCAGCAAAGGCGGCGTCGAGATCCTGCCCCAAGCGAATCTCTGTGTAGCCGCCGCCAGTCTGCTGCGCGACGAGCGCAAGGCCGGGATCGGGCATGTCGGCGAGGAGCATCGCCTGAAGGCCGCCCGCGCCGATGGCCGGCTGCCTCGGCCGCGAGCTCCGGCTGCGCATGCCGACGGCGAAGATCATCACATCTTCACGGCGCGCACGGTCGATGACCTCGGCCTGGCTCACTGGACGCTGGCGAAAGCTGAGCGGAGGGCTGTCCTTCCCGTCGCTCAGCACGAGGATTGCGGCACGCTTGTCGTCCGCGTCTCCGAACGCGCTCAACGCCTGGTCGATGCCGCGCCAGAGCGGCGTCGGCGCATCGGGCGCAATCGCGGACGGCAGTGCCGCCCGGAGCTCGCCCGGATCGTGTGTGAACGAGGGGCTGATGGTGATCTCCTGCCCGAACACGCCGACGCGCGCGACGTCGTCCGGGCGGAGCCGCGCGAAGAGCTGCGACGCGGCGGAGCGCAGCACTTGCAGGTTGCCTTCCATGCTGCCCGAGACATCCAGCATGACAATGAGCCGGATGGGCTGAGGCGTGTTGTCGAACTGCGTGATGGGCTGCAGCTTTCCTTCGTCACGCACTTCGAAGTCGTCCCGCGTGAGCGTCGTGATGAGTCGACCGTCTCGATCCGTCACGGTGACGAACACGGGGACGGTGTCAGTCGTGCCGCGAAAAACCGGCCGCTGCTGCCCGGCCACGCCCAGCACACTCAGGACGCACGCAGCGAGTGTCGCGTACGGAAGAAACCGCGTCATGCGCACCACTCCTTCATCCGCAGGCCAGGCACCTCACCTCCAGTCATACCACAAAGCGAGTGAGCGAAGCTGGCTTGCCTTGTCGGAGGGCCTTCCTGGGTCTCTTGGGGCAGACCGTCCAGCGTCCAACGCCGGCCTCCCGCTTCTCGGTCGTCGATACGAACACGGCCAAGGGGCTGTTGTCCGCGCGCGCGTCATCCGCCGATACAATGGTGATCGAGATGGACCGTGATAGTCAGGAGTTCTCCTTGAGGAAGTTCGCTGGACTCGTCATGTTGTTCTGCGGCGCGGCGGTCGTTGTGGTGGCCGCACAAAATCCACGGGGACGGAGCCGGTCGGCACGAACGTTCTTCAACCCCAACCCGGAGCTCGAGCTCAAGCAGTTGTTCCCCACGGCTGCGGCGTTCTCGCCGCCCGGCGGGAACCCGCCGCACGTCACTGCCTACAGGACCGATCCGAACACGGACCCAGCCGCCTCTCCGATTGGCTTCGGCTTTTGGACGACGGACCTCGTGCCGAACGAGCGCGGGTACCACGGCCCGATCCGTATTCTGGTGGGCATGGACATGGCCGGCATCCTCGCCGGCGTGGTCGTCGACTCCGATACCGAGCCGTATGGCTACTTCTCGATCGAGCCGCCAAAGTTCGCTGCGCAGTTCAAGGGCAAGAACATCCGCGACGGATTCAGAGTCGGCGGCGACATCGACGCCGTTTCGCGGGCGTCGCTCAGCATCGGCAGCGCGACGCGCGCGATTCGAGACAGCTCGCGGATGGTTGCCAAAGCGCTGCTGACACCGCAAGCCGTGAAGTAAGCGGAATATCCGTGAAGGCCTTCTGCCGCCGCTACATTTGTACGCCGATCGGCTTCTCAGGTAGACTCGGCCCCACCGATCCCGTGCCAAGGAGAAACCTCGGTAGTACGGAACACAGACGGGCTCCGGTCGGCGTCGGGCTCGCTTGACCCTCGTTTCGGCGAAAGTGTGTCGCCTCGGGTTGCGGTTCCGAGTGGTCATGATTACTATCCGCCAGTATCCACAGGCGCAGGGTTCGCGAAAATGGGAGGCCACTGTGAAGCGATGGATTGGCGCGACGATCCTCCCCGTATTGCTGGTCCTGCTTGGCGCGTTCGGTGCTGCTCAGGATCGGACACTCGTCCTCGAAGGCGCCACGCTCATCGACGGCACCGGCCGGAGCCCAGTCCCCGACGCGGTGGTGGTCGTAGAGGGGACGCGCATCAAAGCGGTGGGCACCAGCGGACAGCTCTCGTATCCTCCCGGCGCCACGGTCATCAGACTCGAGGGGCGCACGATTCTGCCGGGCCTGATTGACGGCCACGTGCATCTGCGCGAGTACCAGCTGCCGATGTTCCTCCCGTACGGCGTGACGACGATCGCCGATATTCACAACGACACCGCCTGGAGCATTGCGCAGCGCGAGGCGCTCGAGAGCGGAAGGATCAAAGGTCCGCGGATGTTCGTGTCCGGTGCGAGAGTGACCGGTCCGCTCGGGCCCCAGACGTCGGATGGCAGCTACGTGCGGGACGTCGCAGAGGCCCGTGCCTACGTGCGAAGCCTCGCGAAGGCCGGCGTCGATCACATCAAAGTCGATCTGACGATCACGGACGACGAGCTGCGCGCCGTCATCGAGGAAGGGAACGCGGCGGGACTGAAGGTCCTCGGCCACACGCAGAACATCCGCAAGGCCGTCGAGATGGGCTTCAAACACATGGAGCACATGGACACGATGGCGCGCGCGCTTCTCGAGCAGGAAGGGAAGGATCCGCGGCCGACGGCCACGACCCCGGAGGCAGCGGTCGATCCGAAGCTCTTCCCGCCGCTCATCGATTACATGGTGAAGCAAGGTGTCTATGTGAACCCAACGCTGGTGCTCTCGTGGGCGGGTGGCACCGAGCGCTGGCGCGACCAGGTGGCGTTGGCCACCGAGCTCGTCAAGGATCCGAATCTCGCATTCGTCCCCGCGGACGTCAAAGCGACGTGGGTGCGGGAACCAGGACGGGCTCGCGCGGGATACGCCAACGTGGCGGAGTTCCTCAAGAAGTACTCCGAAGCCGGTGGCAAGGTGCTCGCCGCCACCGACACGGGATGCTGTACGCAGATCATCCCCGGACTGAGCCTTCACTACGAGATGCAGATGCTCACCGACATGGGCATCCCGCCGATGAAGGCGATTCAGGGCGCGACGCTGTGGGCGGCGGAAGTGCTCGGGCAGCAGAAGGATCTCGGCAGCATTGAACCTGGCAAGCTGGCCGACTTCACCGTGATCGAGGGCAATCCGCTGGCCGATATCGGCGCGACGAAGAACGTGCGCATGGTCATAAAAAATGCCCAGGTGATGGATACATCCTACGACCCGAAGTGGGTCAATCCGATCCCGCGGCGAGTCGCCGCCGCGCCGCAGACGACCAGATAGTCACCGATGCTCCGAATTGGCGCAGGTGATGATCCACGTGCTTGTACTGCGTGATACCCCGGCTTGCCCAGGAACGCCTGGTTCTCAGGCTTTCTGCCCGCCGCCATTTCGAGCGCTCGCGCCGTGTGTTCCAGCATTTGCGCAACGGTCATCTTCCCCCTGTTTCGTTCCACCGCGAAGACATTCGCCTAAACTTCCGGGTGACGGCGCATAATAGGACCTTCAGCCGGCTGTCATTTCATGTCGGGAGGAACTATGCGGTATGGAACTGTAATTCGCGCGGCGCTGGCCCTGGGGCTCACGATCGTGCTCGTCTTTCTTGCGCTCTCGCACCGGCCAGTCAGCGCCGCCGCGGCACTGGCGCCGGGGAAGGCCGATCTGAAGTCGGCGGGCGCGCTCGCCTTCGGCCCGGATGGTGTGCTGTTCGTCGGCGACTCGATGGGCGGCGCCGTCGTCGCGCTCGACACGAGCGATCGGACGGCAGCGCGCGGCGCACAGATGGATGTCCAGGGCGTGGACCAGAAAATCGCCGCGCTCGTCGGCGTGACGCCGGATCAGATCATGATCAACGACGTCGCGGTCAACCCGATCTCGAAGAACGTGTACGTCTCGGCGTCGCGCGGCCGCGGCCCGGATGCGATGCCGCTCGTCGTGCGCGTCGAGCCTTCCGGTGCGGTCACGGCGCTCAATCTCGGTAACATCGGACACGCCACCGTCAGCCTCGTCGACGCGCCGGCTGCGGATCCAGCCGCCCGCCAGGACCCGCGCACGACGACGATCACCGATATGGCGTTCGTGAACGGGAACCTGCTCGTGGCGGGCATGTCGAACGAGGAGTGGTCCTCGGCGCTGCGCTCGATCCCGTATCCGTTCAACACCGCCGCCAGGGGCACGCAGCTTCAGATCTGGCACGCCTCGCACGGCCGCTACGAAACGCAATCGCCGGTGCGAACGTTCGTGCCGTACACGATGGCCGGCCAGCAGTTCGTGCTTGCTGCCTACACCTGCACGCCGCTCGTGAAGATTCCGATGACCGATCTGAAACCGGGCTCGCAGGTGAAAGGCGTGACCATCGCGGATCTGGGCGCCGGCAACCAGCCGCTCGACATGGTGCCGTACAAGAAAGACGGCCACGACTACATCTTGATCGCCAACACGTCGTTCGGCGTCGTCAAGCTCCACGCCGATTCTCTTGGCACCGACAAGCCAATCGAGTCGCCGACGGTGGTCAACGTCGCCGGCGCTCCGTACGACAAGATCACGACGCTCACCAACGTTCAGCATCTCGCTCAGATTGACGATGCCAGGGCGCTGGTGGTGACGGCGACGCGCGGGGCCGGACCGGCGTACGCGCCAGGTCCCTCCACCGGCCCCGTGAATCTGCAGACGATCGCGCTTCCGTAGGATTTTTCTCCGCGTGACCCGCTGGCTCGTCGCTCTCGCGGCCGTCCTCGTTCTGGGGACGACCGCGGGAAGCCAGTCCGTTTCCATTCAACTCGAAGGCAACACGTTCACGGTCGTCGGCTGGCAGCCGCCCGCGGCGCCGCCTGCCGGCGGATGGCCCTCGGTGTTCGCCGTGTATGTCGGCACCGGCGATGTTCCACCGCTTCTCGGCACCTACGCCGTCGAACGCGGCACGCTGACCTTTCGTGCGACGTATCCGATCTCGTCTGGCGTGCGATACCGCGCGTCTTTCCATCAGCCGGGGCAGCGCACCGCGGTCGAACGAACCTTCGACGGTCCATCGAAGAGTACGACGCCGCTCGCGCGCGTAGAGCGGGTCTACCCGTCCGCCGACGTTCTCCCCAGCAATCAGCTCAGGCTCTACATCTATTTCACCGCGCCGATGAGCCGCGGCGAAGCCGCGAGCCGGGTTCACGTGCTCGATGGCGGCGGGAAGGAATTGAGCGCGCTGTTTCTGCCCGGGGAGGAGCTGTGGGATCCGGCGGCGCAGCGTCTCACGATGACGTTCGACCCGGGCCGGATCAAGCGCGGGCTGACCTCGAACGAGAAAATGGGACCGCCGATCGCGGAGGGGCGGCGCTACACGCTCGCGATCGATCGCGATTGGCGCGACGCGCGCGGCGTGGCGATGATCGAAGGCTATCGGAAACTGTTTCGCGGCGGGCCGGCGGTGCGCACGCCTCCCGATCAGCGCACGTGGCGCGTCACCCCCCCGCGCGCCGGCACAGCCGATCCGCTCGTCGTCGATCTCGGCAGAGCGATGAATTACCCGCTGCTGCTGCGGATGCTGCAGGTCTCGGGCCCGCGAGGCGGGCTGGACGGCACGATCGCCGTCGCGCGGAACGAATCTGAATGGCGTTTCACGCCGCGAGCCGCCTGGCAGGCGGGTGCGTACCGTGTCGTCGCCGACACCAGGCTCGAGGATCTCGCCGGAAATCGGATCGGGCAGCCGTTTGATATCGACGTCTTCGAACGCGTGACCGAGCACATCACGACGGACACGGTCGCGGTCCCGTTCGCCGTGCGCTGAGAATCGCGGCCGCCGGGAGGCCGAGCGGGGCGCAGGCTCGCCGACCCGGAGTTCTTTCGCGCCAACCGGCGCGGCTCGTTGCGATCGCACGATCTGAGAGTGTGAGTGAAAAACCGGCGGGGGTTAGAGATTGGAGCGAGGCTTCGCGTGCAGCCCCCATCCCTAACGATAACGAAGGTTCGCTCGACCCGCACGTCGGTACTCGGCGGCTTGAGGCGAAGCTTCGTTACTGGTCTGGTGTCGCGGCCTCGTCCCCGGAACATTTCGGCGTCGCTTCCGTCTACTCCCCATGTTAATCTGCAAGAGAGAGATGAGCGATCAGACAGACCTCCTCCAAGGCACGCTCGACCTCCTGATCATGCGGACGATCGCGCTCGAATCGATGCATGGCTGGGCGATCGCGCAGCGCATCCAGCAGATCTCCGATGACTTGCTCCGCGTGCAGCAGGGGTCGCTCTATCCGGCGCTGCACCGGCTCGAACACCAGGGCTGGATCACCGCCGCGTGGGGGGCCTCCGAGAACAACCGTCGCGCCCGGTTCTACTCGCTGACTCGCGCCGGTCGAAAGCAGCTCACGACCGAACTGTCGAAGTGGGAACGGCTGTCGGCGGGCGTCAGCCTCGTGCTGCAGCGGACGTAGGCTGGGCATGCGGGTCTGGCACATCCTGCGCGCGCGAATCCGATCGCTTCTGCTCCGTGAGCGGCGCGAGATGGATCTCAGCGAAGAGTTGCGGTTGCACATCGAACAGGAGATCGAGCGCTTGCGGGCGAGCGGCATGTCGAGCGAAGCCGCGCGACGGCAGGCGCGTCGCACCTTCGGCGGTGTCGAACAGGTCAGGGAAGCGTGCCGGGATGCGCGCGGCACGGCGACCGTCGATGCGCTGGTGCGAGACCTCCGGCACAGTGCCCGGCGGCTCCTCCGCGATTGGCAGTTCTCAGCGGCCACCGTCGTGATTCTCGGCCTTGGCATCGGCGCCAACACGGCGATCTTCAGCGTCGTCAACGCGGCGCTCTTTCGAGTGCAACCGTTTCCTGATCCCGATCGGCTCGTCGACATTTATCAAAACCGCAGCAACAGCGACGGAATCGATGCCAGTTCGTACCCGGCCTACCGGGACATGGCGGAGTATACGGACGTGTTTGCCAGCACCACGACCGCATCCGTGCCCAACACCGTGAACTATCGCGCCGACGGCGCCGTTCGGCCAGCGCTCGCCGAGTTCACAACGCCGACGTACCTGACGGTCCTGCGACTCCGCCCGTCGCTCGGACGGTGGTTCGACGCGGCTGAAGACACGCGCGGCACCGCGATCGTGGCCGTGCTCGGCCACCAGGCCTGGGTCAGGAAGTTCGGTGCGAATCCGTCGGTCGTCGGCCGCACTATTCGCATCGAGGGTGTGCCGGTCACCATCGTGGGTATCGGTCCTGCGGGTTACAACGGGACCGTCAACCTCGGCATCGTCACGGATTTCTGGTTGCCGGTTTCGGCGATTCCCGCACTGGGAGGGCCGCCACGGGCACTCGAGCGTCGTCCCGAGGAGGCCCCGTTTCTCGTGAAGGCGCGCCTCAGGGACGGCGTCACCGTCGCGCAGGCACGGGCGGCGATGACCGCCCTGGCCACCCGACTCGCAGCCGAGTACCCGCAGGAGGATTCGGGCAAAGGCATCTCCGTGTTCGCCTCGAGCGAGGTCCGCATCCACCCGCAGCTCGATACGCTGCTCGAGTCGCTCGCGGCGGTGCTCGTCGCCGTGGTCGGCCTCGTGCTGGCTATCGCCTGCAGCAACCTGGCGACTTTGCTGCTCGTGCGCGGCGTGGCGCGCGCGCGGGAAATATCGATCCGACTGGCGCTGGGCGCGACGCGCCGGCAGGTTGTGCGCCAGTTGCTGACCGAGAGCATGCTGCTCTCCGCCGCAGGAGGCGCGGCCGGCTGCCTCGTGGCGTGGTGGGCGACTCGGCTGCTGCGCGCGCTCGATCTGCCGATCGTCGTCGACCTGAGCCTCGACTACCGCGTGCTGGCCTTCGCGGTCGCACTGTCGCTCGTCACCGGTGTCGCCTTCGGCCTCGCACCGGCGCTGACGGCCACGAGGATCGATCTGATACCGACGCTGCGCGACGGCGGCGACGCGCGATCGCTGGGCGGCCGACTGACCATGCAGAATGCGCTCGTCGTCTTTCAGGTGGCGGTGTCCGTGTTGCTGCTCGGCGGCACCAGCGTGGTGCTGCAGATGCTCGGCGCCTCGCGGATACAGCGCGCCGGCTACGCGATCGACGGCGTCGCGATGCTTGAAACCGATGCGCGATACGCAGGGTACTCCGCGACCGACGGCAGACGCGTGTACGAGGAGATGCGTCGCCGCGTGGCCGCCTTGCCCGGCGTGGAATCGGCCGTGCTGACGCGCGGCCTGCCGATGCAAACGTCCGGGACGCGGGTTGTCATCGAGGGTGTCCAGGCGGCAGCCCAACCCGTCGTGGTCGCTTCGGCGATCTGGGCCGGACCGGGCTACTTCGACACGCTGCGCATCCCAATCCTCTACGGCCGTCCATTCGATGATGGCGATCGCGCCGACTCACCGCGTGTCGCGGTGGTCAGCGAAAGCATGGCCCGCGCGTATTTTGGCGTCGTCAATGCTGTGGGCCGGCGCTTCCGGCTCGAGCCGGATGCCAACGGCTGGATTGCGGTCATCGGAGTGGTGCGTGACACTGGCACGGCCGACCTGCAAGGCGACCTCGTCGATCCCACGCCGCGGTTGTTCTACCGGGCGTTCGCACAGTGGAGCCAGTCTCCGACCACCGTGCTCGCACGCTCGTCGCTCGGCGCCGCCAGCCTCGTCGGTGCCATGCAGCGCGAGCTGCGCAACGTGGACGCGACACTGCCCGTCATTTCGGCCACGACGATGGAACGGTACCTTGGGGATTCGCTGACTGTTTCGGAAGCCGTCGCCATGTGCCTCGGCACGCTCGGCGCGGTCGGACTCTGCCTCGCCAGCATCGGGCTGTACGCCGTCGTCGCCTTCACAGTGTCGCGGCGATCGCGCGAGATCGGGATCCGCATGGCGCTTGGCGCGCGCGGACGGCAGGTGGTCTGGGGCGTGGCGCGACAAGTCGGCGTGCTCGTCGGTGTCGGAACGGGCGTCGGTCTCACGTTGTCGGTGCTGGCGATCCTGGCTCTTCGGGCTGTCGCCGCGCCGGCGCCTGGCGTCACGCTGTACCGGCCGACCGTCGATCCGCTGGCGCTCGTCTCCATCGCCGCCTTGGTGGCGTTGGTCGGCGTGACCGCTGCCTGCGTGCCCGCCCGCCGAGCCTCCAGGGTGGATCCAGTGGTAGCGCTCCGATCATGATCGCCTGGTCGCTCGTCCCCCAGATTGGTTGGCGTCTGCCGCGCGGACGACGGTGACATGAGGACAAGGGGCGAAGGACACCCAAAGGACGGACCAAGGCCGAAGGCCAAAGGCTCAAGGACTAAAAGAATCCCTCTGACACGTACAATATCCCGATGCCGATCGCAAACCGTCGGGCCCTGCTGCCGTTCCTCGCGCTGGCAACCGTTGCTGGCGGATGCCGGTCGCAGCCGGCGGCCCCTCCCCAGGTGTCGCAGGATGCCTGGGCCGTCGTCGATGGCCGCGAGATCCATCGTGACGAGGTCGAAAAGGCGTACCGCCGGACGGCGCAGACCAACCCGGCGATGTCCGAAGACGAAGCGACCCTCGCCAAGCTGAACCTGCTCGATCAGATGATCACGCAGGACATCCTGCTCGCACGGGCGAACGAGCTGAAGATCGTCCTGCCGGAGTCCGAGCTCGACACGGCGTTCAGCGACACGCAGAAGAACGTGTCCGGCGACGCCTTCAACAAGGAGCTGGCTGCGCGCAATCTGACTGTGGCGGACATGCGCGAGGCGATGCGCCGGGATCTCATCGCCCAGAAGGTGATCGAGCAGGAAGTGACTTCGAAGATCACCGTCACGGACCAGGACATCACCGACTTCTTCCAGGCGAACAAGGCGCAGTTCAACCTCGCCGAGGACGCGTTTCACCTCACGCAGATCGTCGTGACAGCGGTGAGGGACCAAGGGTTGAATAACCGCACCGGTGACGATGCGACGTCGGCTCAGGCGGCCGCCGCGAAGGTGCAGATGCTGATGGAGCGCCTGAAGTCGGGTGCCTCGTTCAGCGAGCTGGCGATGGACTACTCCGAGGATCCACAGTCGGCGCCCCAGGGCGGGGACGTTGGGCTGGTGTTGATGTCGGCGTTGCGCCAGGCGGAGCCCAGGCTGCGTGATGCCGTGATGAAGTCGCCGCCGGGCACCGTGACGGTCGTCAGCATGGAGGGCGGGCACACGATCGTGGGCGTGGTGGCCAGGCAGGCCGCGGGGCAGCGCGATCCCGGCATGCCCGAGGTGCGCAACGGCATCACGGCCACGCTGCGGGGCCGGCGCGAACAACTGTTGCGGGCGGCCTACGTCGAGATGATCCGCAACAAGGCCACGGTGGTGAACCACGTGGCCCGGCGGATCGTCGAGTCGCAGGGAAAGGTGCCGCCGACGCTCTCGCTAGCCAAACCGAAATAATGCCAGCCGACTGATCGAACGCGCCAGCGTTTCAATCAGCACTACAACTTGCCGACAGCTCTCAGCTTGGCGGCAGACGCGCAATCTTCTACCACTGTGAAGTACCGGCCGACGGCAGCCTTACCGACATCGAACGGGTTAGCTTCTCCGGGCTTCCGATTGGCGGCCGTGTGGGCCTTGTAGTACGCGTTGTCGAACTCGGTATGGTTCGACATCAGGGCGGTCGCGCCGAAATCGGCGGCCGCTTTCGCCATCTTCTTCACCGACGCGACGTAGAGGTCGTAGTACGCGGCGTCCCCGTTGAACGGAATGGCCGTACCGCCGACGTACGCGACGCGCAGCGGCTTGCCGTTGTCCTTCACCTCGAAGAGAAAGGAGATCGTCCCGGCGGTATGGCCCGGCGTGGTGACAATCTGCACCGAGGCGTCGCCGACCGGGAACTTCATGCCGTCCGCGCCGACGGTGTCGTGCTTCGGCTTGCCACCGGCGTGGTTCGTCGACTTATCGACCGCGTCCCAGTCCGGACCGCCGTAGACGAGGTGCGCGGCCGGCATCTTGTCCTGGAGAAATCGTGCACCGCCGTCGTGGTCGCCGTGGGCGTGCGAAATGAGGATGTATTTGACCTTGCTGACATCCAGGCCAAGCTTCCTCATCCCATCGGCGATCTCGTCCGGCGCGGCGTAGTCGAACAGCGCCTCGAGGATGATGATGCCGTCGCTGCCAACGAGGGCCCAGGCGTTGTGGATCTTCGTGCCAAGAAAGTAGAAGTTGTCCGCGACCTTGGCGGGCTCGGCGTGCCACGACTCCCTCGGCGGCCCGGCCGGCGCGGCGTTCGCCGCAGGCGCGGCTCCCCGGCCCGCGCGCCCG
>JAHFUL010000072.1:11322-16348 GCA_023265155.1 Acidobacteriota bacterium | reverse complement strand
AGGCGCGGCTGGCGGCGCGGCTCCAGCTGGCGCGGATGCGGCGGCGGCCGGCGGCGGACGTGGTGGACGTGGAGGCGGCGCCGCAGGAGCAGCTCCTGGTGGCGCACCTCAGGCGGCAGGCGGTGGTGCACCCGCTCGCGGCGGCGCACCAGCAGCGGCTCCGGGTGGCCGCGGCGGCGCACCGGCAGCTCCGCCGCCTCCAGGTGACGCTCACGTGCTGAAGTTCACGGCCACCGGCCAGTTCGTCCTGCAGATCGGCAAGCCGGGTCAGAGCGACGGTCCCGACAGTCAGACAACGTTGAGCCGGCCGGCGGCGGTGGCGATCGACAACGCGGCCAACGAGGTCTACGTGGCCGACACCGGCAATCGCCGCATCGTCGTGTTCGACGCGAACACCGGCGCGTACAAGCGTCACTGGTTCGGCTCCGGCGAGAAGACGGCGAGTGCGGCTCCTGGGCCGTACGACCCGGCGGCGGTCCCGGTGAAGTCGTTCCGCGAGGTGACGTGCGTCAAGATCGCCAAGGACGGCATGGTCTACGTGTGCGATCGCGCGAGCGACCGCGTCCAGGTGTTCCAGAAAAACGGAACGTTCGTCAAGGAAATGATCATCGCGAAGAACACGAAAGTCGAGGGGTCGGTCTGGGACGTGGCCTTCTCCAACGATCCACAGGAGCGGTTCCTGTACGTGGCGGATGGCGTCAGCAAGACCATCTGGGTCCTGCAGCGCGATTCGCTGAACGTCGTGTCGCGGTTCGGCGATGGCGGACGATATCCCGGGATGTTCTACGCCGTGGACAGCGTGGGCGTCGACTCCAAAGGCAATGTCTACACGGGCGAGAACAGCGACGGGAAGCGCGTGCAAAAGTGGATTTACAAGGGCATGGGCGCCGCCCAGCCCCTGAACTGATGGTGCTCCTGTTACGTGCAGGTGGAGGAACGGTATGAACCGAAAGCGTAACCTTCTGATTGGTGCGACGTTTCTTGCGACGCTCGTCGCGCTCGGCCTCGGGCAGAGCATGTTGCAGAAAGCCTCGGCCCAGGCCAAAGGCGCCATGGTCCAGGTGCCGAGATTCGAAGTAGACCCGATGTTCCCCAAACCGCTGCCCAATCACTGGTACCAGGGGCAGACGATTGGCGTGGGTGTTGACGCGGATGACCATATCTGGATCATCCATCGCGCGGATTCGCTCTCGCCGAACGAACAGGCGCTCGACGACAAGGCCGGCATGTGCTGCGCCAAAGCCCCACCGATTCTCGAGTTCGACCAGAAGGGCAATTTGCTGCGCCACTGGGGCGGCATCGAGTGGGTGAAGAACGACGACTACAAATGGCCCTCGTCGAATCACGGCATCACCGTGGACCACAAGGGCAACGTGTGGATCGGCGGCAACGGCGGCGACGATGGCATGGTGCTGAAGTTCACGAAGGAAGGAAAGTTCCTGCTGAGGGTCGGCGCCAATTTCCCGGCCGCCGACAGCAAGGCTCAGGACCGGTTCTGGAAAGTGGCGAAGCTCTTCGAGGACCCGAAAACCAACGAGATGTACATCGCTGACGGCTACGGCAACAAGCGCGTCGCCATCATCGATGCCGACACCGGCAAGATGAAGCGGTTCTGGGGCGCGTACGGCAATGCGCCAGACGACGCGAACACGGGCCGGTACGATCCGACCGCGCCGCTCATCCAGCAGTTCCGGACGCCGGTGCACTGTGCCGTGGTCTCGAACGACAACGTCGTGTATGTGTGCGACCGCATCAACGACCGTGTCCAGTCGTTCACCACGCAGGGCAAGTTCCTCAAGGAAGTCAGAGTGTCGCCGAACACGCTCGGCGACGGTGCGACCTGGGACATCGCCTTCTCGAAGGACCCGGCGCAGAAGTACATGTATCTGGCCGACGGTCACGACGAGAAGGTGTGGATCCTCGATCGCGCGTCGATGGAAATCCTCACGAGCTTCGGCTCGGGCGGCAAGCAGCCCGGCCAGTTCTACGCCGTCCACAGCATCGACGTCGACTCGAGGGGCAACATCTACACCACGGAGACGTACGATGGCCGCCGTCTGCAGCGCTTCAACTACAAGGGCATGCAGTCGATCGAAAAGGGCAAGGATCAGGGCACGGTCTGGCCGAAGTCGACGAACTAGGTATCGCAGCCTCGTCGGCCCGACCTTTGGGTATCGCAACCTCGTCGGCCCCGACCTTTGGGTATCGCAACCTCGTCGGCCCCGACCTTTGGGTATCGCAACCTTGTCGGCCCGACCTTTGGGTATCGGAACCTCGTCGGCCCGACCTTTGGGTATCGGAAGCTCGTCGGCCCGACCTTTGGGTACCGCAACCTCGTCGGCCCGACCTTTAGGTATCGCAGCCTCGTAGGCCCGACCTTTAGGTCGGGCGCTTACCTTGAGCTCGGACATCTTGGACCCGCGCCACAGTCGGTGGCGCGGGTTTTTTCCAAACTATGAAGCTCACACTCGCAGTCGTTGTTTCGGCCGCGATGGTCACGTTGTCCCTCCTTCATGCGGCGCCCGCGACGAATCCCTCGGTGAGCGCCCCTGTCAGCGGCGGCAATCGCGGCCAGGCCTTTGGCGCGTGGACCACGGCGGCGACACCGGCGGGCTATGTCGAGGAAGAGCGCTTCTTCTCGGGAGCGGCTGCGGTGTACCAGAAGGCGGGCACGTGGGGCGTGGACGGCAAATGGGAAGCGACACCAGGCGCGCACGCCGACTATCGCGTGCGCATGCTGGTGCGACGGCCCACAGATCCCGCGCGGTTCAACGGCATTCTCGTCGTCGAGTGGCTGAACGTCAGCGCGCAGCTCGAAGGCGCGGCCGATTACATGCAGATGGAAGAGGAGCTGGTCCGCGAGGGTTATGCCTGGGCCGGCATCGGCGCACAGGCGGTGGGCGTAAATGCGCCTGGTACCGGCCTGAAGGCCTGGGATGCCGCGCGCTACGCGCCGCTCACGCATCCGGGCGATGCGTACTCGTACGACATCTTCTCGCAGGGGGCGCAGGCGCTCCGTCATCCGCAGGGCGTCGATCCGCTGGGCGGGCTCCGGATCCGTCACATGCTCGCAACGGGACGATCGCAGTCCGCTTTTCGGCTGGTCACGTATATCAACGCGGTCCATCCGCTCACGCCTTTGTTCGACGGCTACCTTGTGCACAGCCGGAGCGCGAACGCGTCAGGCATCACGGCGGAAGGAATGGGGAGGGACGCGGGCACGCCGATTCCAGCGGGGGCGCACATTCGGACCGACGTCAACGTCCCGGTGTTCGATCTCCAAACCGAGGGCGACATGGTGGCCCTGCGCTCGCACCTCACGCGGCAGGAACCGAACCCGCACTACCGGCGTTGGGAAATCGCCGGCGCCGCGCACGCCGAGACACCCCGATGGGTCGTCGAGGTCCCGCCCCCGCTCGACTTCGGGCAGGGCTGCAAGGACGCGGTGAACGCTGCGCCGCATCACGCGGTGGTGAAGGCGGCGCTCCGCGCGCTGACGCGGTGGGTCCGCGACGGCGTGATCCCGCCGCAGTCGCCTGCGATCGAGTTGAGTGACGCGGCTGCGGCCGATCCCGTGGTGCGCGACGGCTTTGGCAACGCGAAGGGCGGGATTCGGCTGCCGGAGCTCGAGGCGCCGACCGCGCGCATGGATGGCGGGCAGAACGCGGTCGCGCAGGCGGCTCCGGGCGCACCGAATTTCTGTTTTCTGTTCGGCCACACGGTGCCGTTCGACGCGCCGACACTGACGTCGCTCTATCAGACACACGAGGCGTACGTGAGGAAGTTCGCGGCAGCGGCGGACGCGCTCGAGCGGGACGGCTACTGGCTGAAAGCGGAAGCGGACCAGGCACGCCGCGCCGCCGAGCAATCGCGCGTTCGCAGATAGCGGACTCTTCGTGTCTGGAAGCTCTCTGACAAACCGGACTCAGCCGCGAAAGCACGAAATCACGAAAACGAAGCCTCGAGTTGGCCTCGTGTTTTCGTGTTTTCGTGGCGAATCGCATTCATGAGATGACTCTTAGAACTGAAACCCCGACGAGACGTGCATGCGCCAGCCGCGATCGAGGCCGCGGGCCACGTCGAGATTCAGGTTGAAGATCGCGGCGTTGAAGAAGAGTCCCGCGCCGACGCCGGTCCGGAGGCGGACGTTCCGCAGTCGCTCGTCGGCACCGTAAACCGTGCCGGTGTCCACGAAGAGGCTGGCGCCCGCCCGGCCGAACGACACCGGCGAGGTGAACGGCATTCGCAACTCGACTGACCCGAGCGCCAGGCTGTCTCCCACATCGTACCCGGCGCGGAATCCTCGCAGCGACGAGGAACCGCCGAGCAGAAACTGCTCGTACGGCGGGAGCGCATCCGACGCGACGGCGCGCACGGCCCGCAGCGCCAGTACCGATGCGCCGACGAGCCCGATGTAGCCGCGGGCGTCGGCCCGGTAGCGGTCGATCGCACCGCCGTCGAGCTGCAAGCGATCCCATCCGGCTTGCAGGAACACGGCGTTGCGCGGCAACTCGGTGTTGCGCCGCGTATCGAAGGCGGCGTCGGCCCCCCATGACACCAATCGGCCGGCTCCGCCCAGGTTTCCGACAGATTGCCGTGCTTCGTCGATCTCGAACGTCACGTCACTCAGCGTCCCCGAGAGTCCGACGCGAACGGATTGAGCGAGCGTTCGCTCTGCTCGAGCGCCGAGCGTCAGCCGCCGGTCGTCCGCCTCGTAGAACGGATTGCGGCGCTCTCGAATGGCGACACCCGCGGTCACCCGGGTCAGCGGCCCCGCGACGAAGGGCCGGTCGAGCTCCAGCGCCGCCTGCTTGGTTGCGCCCCACGTCAGCGGGATCGACACGTGTGTCGCGGATCCGAGCAGGTTCACGGGACTGAAGCGTCCGCCATAGGTGAGTCCGTACCCGTCTGTGTAGTTGAGAATCGGGAGCACGAGCGGATGTGCGAGCGCGCGCACGAGGCGGCCAATCGGGCTCGACGAGCCTCCGGGTGCTTCGCGGACCACGATGACGAGCACGATGTCTTC
>JAHFUL010000072.1:0-11222 GCA_023265155.1 Acidobacteriota bacterium | reverse complement strand
GGGCCTGCAAGTCGCGGCGGAATCGCCACGCCGCCGGCCGTAGGCCCGAGCCTTGGCTCGGGCGCTCTACCCGGGACCCCGGCCAGCAGCAAGGTGACGACGAGCTCGAGCACCGGCTACTATCTGGGGCGAAGCGTGCTCTTGACGTCCGCCTGCTTGTAGTCGTGGTAGGTCAGGTTGTACTTCATGTTGTAAACCCCCGTGGCGAGCGTGACGGCGAGCCGCATGTCCAGGGTGCTGGGCAGCCAGACGTCCGGAAACGGCTCGATCATCTCGATCGTCGCGCGAAAGTCGGTGAAGCGGAGGAGCCAGCCGCCGGGAATGAAGTCTAGCCCCAGGTTGTCGAAGGCGCTCTTCAGGATCTCGGCCGACGAGGGGTCCACCCAGAGCGTTACGAGGGCGGTCTTGTTCATCTGCCGCTGAATCTCATCCTGCTTTGGATTGCGATCCTGGTCGCGATTCTGCACGCGGCGATTGCGGCGGTCGTCGAAGAGATTCGTCGGGTAGTACTCGACGCGCAGCACTGGCTTGCCGTTCAGCGTCTCGCGTCCGGCCAGGTAGTAGTTGCCTGGTTCGAAGTCGAATTCCAGAAAGTATCCAGCGGAAATGAAGCGCGGTTCGCGCGTCTGTTGCAGAAAGGCGCTCATATCGCCTGCAGAGCCGGCTGGGTCGGCCGGCGCCGGGGCAGGACTTGTGCCGTTGCGCGCGGCCTGGCGATCGCGGGCCGCCTGCCGCCCCTGTTCCTGTTTCAGCCACCGCTGCTCGTAGGCCAGGCGGTCGGGCTCGCCGATCGCGACGCCGTTCGCTCGCACGGGGCTGCGGACAAAGAACCTGTCGCGAATGAACCATGTGTACTCGCGGTGGTCGCCCAGCATCAGCGCGTCTCCTGGACCGCGAACCTCGACGTCCTCGCGCTCGTCCAGCACGTACTGACTGAGCTTCTTCCAGTTCTGATCGCGGTGCGCGACGGCGCGCTCCATGAGCGCGTCGAGATCCGTCGCCGGCGCACGAGGGGTAGCGCCCTGCCGGGCGAAGGCCGCGGACGCAGCCGCCACGCCGACGACGAAGAGCGTTGAAGCGAAAAGACGTTGTGTGGTCATGAGGCCCTGACTGAAATGTACACTGTTTCGGCTTGCCCTGGTGTCCGGTACTGATCGACCCGGCGCCGGTGCCATTGCTCCCGCGAGCCGGTTCGACGACGCGGGAAATAGCACCTTCGCGATCTGTTGATGGCAACGACCATTGCCTCGGCCATCGCCGCCGTGCTGACCGCCACTCTGCTGGCGAGTTACTCACCAGCGCGCCGTGCGGCGCGCACCTCCATCACCCGTCATTCCCTCACCCCGACATTCATCACCCCTTCACTCCGTCTCCTCACCGGGCTATTCTTCCCCCTGATGCGAAGACTTCGTGTCGTCATGGTGGTTGGGATGATTGCCCTTAGCGCTGGCACCTGGCGGGCGTTCCGAACTCCGGCCGGCCCGGCATCCCTGCGCAACTTCAATCCCGACAGGCTCGCGGATCTCGAGCTGCGCATGTGGCGGTCCTACTACGCCAAGGAGCGGGTGAATCTGTTCCGCCTGCTCGTGATCATGCTGCGCGAGCAGTATCACTACTCCTGGGCAACGGCCGTCAGCGAGGCCTTCCACCTGGCGAGAGCCGCCGCCACGTTTGGGGATGCGACCTCGAATTACGAATCGGTGCTGCCCGATCTTGAAACCGCATACACCACGGCCAGGATGCGCTTGAATGCCGGGTTCGACCCGGCCGCCGTTGCGCGCGCTGAACTGGCGTGGTGGGTCGCACGGCGCGTGCCTGGCCAGAACAGCGCTGAGCGGGTAGGGGAGCTGATGGCGCAGGAGTACGCGCTGTTGTACGAGGTCCCCAAGCCGCTCATCGCGCGCTCTGCACTGCTGCGGGCGCAGGCGGGAAAACTGCGCGACGACACGGCGGCGCAGCCGGATTGGGAAACGGTTCAAACGTTGTTGCTTCAGTCGTTCCGGGAGTTGCGCACGGCGCTGGATCGGAACGGGCCCCGGTGACGTCCGGCTAAACCCGGATGCCCGTACCGTCGTGATTTCTTCACGCCGGCTGCGTGGCAGCGACGACCGTCGTCACCCCCTGCGTCGACGGCCCCAGGAGCCTCGCTGTTGAGGGGAACGGCCAAATCGCGTCGGAGCACCCGCACCGTGTTTCGGCGCTGCACCATCGCTCCGCGGGTTGCCCGGCGGCGGCTGGTCAAGAGGGCCGGACCTTATGAGGTCCGGCCTGCCCCCTGGCCCGTGCCCGGCCCTCCCGCGCCCGCGCTCGGCCGATGCGCGCCGTGCGGCGTTCACCCGCGCTCGTTCGCGATCTTCCGCCTTCCGCTTCCGGATCGCCGCGATCCGTTCGGCATGCGGCACCTCAAGGGGGGGAGCGTGGCGCCCCGAGTAGTCGAAGTCGGGCACGATCACCCGCGACAGTCGCCGCCCGATCGTCTGTTCGATCAGACGGACGCTCTCTTCTTCCTCCGGCGAGACGAGCGTGAAGGCCGTGCCGGTGGCTTCCGCGCGCGCCGTCCGGCCCACGCGGTGCACATAGTCTTCTGCCGCCGGCGGCGTGTCGAAATTCACCACGTGTCCCAGGCCGGTGACGTCGATGCCCCTGGCGGCAATGTCAGTAGCGACGAGGACCCGGTATTTCCCGCTCTTGAACCCGGCCAGTGCCTCGGTCCGCTGCGGCTGCGAGCGATTGCCGTGGATGCGTTCCACGCTGATGTTGTGCTGCGCCAGGTACTTCGCAAGCCGATCGGCGCGATGTTTGGTCCGCGTGAACACCAGCGCGTCGCGCATGCCGTCCTCAGCCAGCAGCCGCACGAGCAGCGCGCCCTTGAGCTGCTGCGGAACCGGATAGACCGCCTGCGTGATGCCGGTTGCCGGAGTCACGGGTCGCTCCACGTCGATCGTCACCGGATTCTTCAGCATCTCCCGCGTCAGCACCGCAATCGGTGGGGGCATCGTCGCGCTGAAGAACAGCGTCTGCCGTTTGGCGGGGATGTGCCGGAGGATCCGCCGGATGTCAGGCAGAAACCCCATGTCGAGCATCCGGTCGGCCTCGTCGAGTACCAGGTATTCGAGTGAGCTCAGCCTCGCGTAGGGCGCCCGGAAGTGGTCGAGCAGCCGGCCTGGCGTCCCGATAATCACGTCCACGCCGCTGCGGAACGCGTGCTCCTGCGGACCCATGCCCACGCCTCCGTAGACGGCTGCGGCGGTCAAGGGCGTGTGAACCGCGAGGTCGTTCAGGTCGCCGAGAATTTGCGCGGCAAGCTCGCGTGTGGGGGTCAGGACAAGGGCCCGTGTGGTGCCACGGGGCCGGCTCATCAGTCGATGGAGAATGGGCAGCAGAAAAGCGGCGGTTTTCCCACTACCGGTCATCGCGGAGGCGAGGAGGTCTCGGCCGTCAACCGCCGGCGGAATAGCTGCAGCCTGGATCGGGGTAGGACGGCGGAATCCCAGGTCCTTGAGACCCTGGAGGAGTGTTGGGTGTAACCTCAGCGCTGTAAACGGCATAGGAGAACATTATGAGCCTCCTCCGACCCGATCGCGTGTATACTGTTCGCAGTCAATCTGAGTCTGCCAGCGTTCGAGAGCGTCCCACCTTTGACCCTTTTGAAAAGCCCGACTCTCATAACTGACTACGTTAGGATAGACCGATGAGTCGCGAACCTCGCACGCCGCCGCCGCCCCGCCGCAAGCCCATGGCAAAAGCGCCGCCCGGTGAGGTGTGCCCGAGGTGTGGCCGGGCGACGGCGCGGGTTGTCGGCCGGTCCGAATCAGTTCCCGTGCTGTACTTGCGGTGCGACGACTGTCACCAGATGTCGGTCGCGCCCGCGTGAGCGCGGCCGTGGCGCAGTCCTGCCCCTTGCCAGAGCAGTCAGGCCATTACACCAGAGCAGTCATGCAATACGGCTGAGTAGTTTCGCGTTTTTCGGCGTTCTCGGCGTTCTCGGCGTTTCGGTGTTTTCGACGTTTTCATTCGGGTTCAAATCGGGTTCAAGGAGAGCACATGTCTTCGACAAACGGCACGATCAAGCGGCTCGTCAGCGACAAGGGATTTGGTTTCATTCTCGCGAGCGACGGTAACGAGTACTTCTTCCACAACTCCGCGTGCGCCGGTACGCGCTTCGACGACCTTCGCGAAGGCCAGGCGGTGACGTTCGAGAAGGGACAGGGCCCCAAGGGACCACGGGCGGAGAACGTCAGGGTTTCTTAGCCAGGACGGTTGCGACGCGGCGCTTGACGCCCCGCTCTTGAAGTTGTTCGACGCTGTTCGACGTCGCTTGACGCTGCTCGATGTCGCTTGACGTTGCTTGACGTCGCCTATCCGGGTCCGAGGATTCCTCCCTCGCCCGGATTCGCCTCAACATCAGGTCCTTTTCCCAGGCGATGGGGTCGCCCCCGCACGATCCGTACGACACCCGTGTGACGCCGCGAACAAAATCGCGCAGTTGCCTCAGCAGTGCCATGCCCGTTTATCCTCCCGACGCGCTGCCGTAATAGATCCCGTTGAACAGCAGCTTGAACGTGCCGTGCGGCTGGGCACGCCAGGCGATTTCCGGTCCGAACAGCACGACGCGCCCCTTGCCGATCGGGGCCTCGATGATTTCGACGGCCTGATCCAGGTACTTCTGTCCCCACGCCCAGCCGCTTCTGAGCGGCGCGGCGTTGTCAATCCAGGCCACCGACTTCACGCCTTTCGCCGCCGCGTCGGGCAGCAGGCGGAACGCCTCGCTCTGGTCGAAGAAGATGTTGACCCGGTCATCCAGCCCGTAGGCGAGCGGATGCGTGTTGTCGACCCGAGCCTCGAGAATCGATCCCGGCACATAGAACTTGGCGTTTGGCAGCGCCACGTCGGCGCCGTTGACGGTTTCGGTCAGCGCGCTGCGGATCGGCAAACCGAGGTGCGTGGCGATCGACGTTGACGAGCCAATCGCCAGCAGTGTCCCCCCTGCCTCGAGGAACGCTTTGAGCTGCGGCACCGTGCGTGCGACGGTAACGCTCCCGAGCGAGTCCCTGTACTCCGGTGGAATCGCGGCCGGCTGCACCTGATTCCCGCCGCCTCCCGCGTCGCGCGCGGGAATGCCGCCGTCCACAAAGATCAGCACGTCGTACTTGGCGGCGAGATTGCCGGCGTCGAGCGTCTTCGGGAACACGACCTCGAAGGGGAACTCGTACTGTTCGAGCAGCCAGCGGGTCCAGCCTGAGGGCATCGAGCCACCGTACGTGTCCCACAGCCCGATCCGAACTGGTTTCAGCTTCATCGCGCCGGCCTGCCCCAAGCCTGTGGAAGGGGGAGACGTGACGGCCTCGGCGCCGAGGCCCTTGTCCATCGCGAGCTTCTGTAGGACGGGCAGAGTCGACGCCTTCGCCGGTACGAACATCGTGCCAGCCGGGTACGTCTTGCCATTGGCGTTCAGCGAAGCCTTCGTCGTCCAGTACACCTCTTCGTTCGCCTTCAGGAGGCGGTTGACCGCAACGAACGCATCGTTCACCTGGTGGCTGATGAGATACCCGCCGCCGGCTGGCGCCTGGGTGATACGCGCCGGAGGCGGTGTCACCACATCGGTCAGGGCGGCGAATGGACCGTCGAACCCCGTGAGGATCCGGTCGTATTTGATGCCCATCGAATACGAGAGGTTGTATCCCGTGACGTCGTACGGTGGCCGGGGCGCCGCTCCCGGATAGGGGATGTCATCGGGGTGATCCTGCGGCTCGAACATGTCCATCACGTGGGCGCGGAAGGGCTGCGCCGACTTCACGATGTACGAGCCGGCCGGATACGCCTTCGCGTTCACCGTGAAGGGAGCGGTGGCACGGCGCACGACCACGCCGGCCTTGATGAGGATGTTGACGAACTTCGTCGCGGTGAGAAAGTCGGGCTGGTCGGATGGCAGGATGTAGCCGCGCGGATCGCGCAGCGCGGGATCGTGAAGCACGCTGTCGTACAGCGCGGATGTCGAGCCCCGGCCGCGGCCGCCGGCTGGCTGCTTCGCGATTTCAGCCTTCACGGCGTCGATCCGCTTCGGGTGAATCGTCCAGTTGTCGCGGCTGCCTTTCTCGATGGCGTTTCTCGCCATCTTGTACATGTTGAAGAGAAAATCTTCCTTGCGCTTCGACGCGAGGTCGAGGACGGCGTAGTTGGTCGTCAGCGAATACTCGATCGACTGTCGGAAGTGCCATGTCTGCGGTGCGATCGGATTGGGCACGTCCGCGCGGGGCAGCTGCATGTCGGGGACGAACGGGATCTCCACCGGCGTCGGGTTCCCGATCATTTCCGTCAGGATCCCGATCTGATTGTGGAAATACGCCGTCGTCCGGATCCCGCCGTTGAACCAGGTGGAATAGGGCGCTCCGGTCCGCATCACCGCGCCGGGTTTGCCTTCCGCGGCGAGCCGGGTGTGGATGGCGGACCCCACCATGTCGATGCCGAGCACCACGAGCGGATCGAAGTTGTAGTTGAACGGGTCGCGGAAGGGCGGAGCGAAGAGGACGGCGCCGGCCGGGCCCGTCTGGTGATGGTTGTACATGATGGCCGGGAACCAATCGCGGTACATGATCCGGTTCGCGTTCTCGCTTTCCGGCTGGTTCATCATGTAGAAGTCGCGGTTGTTGTCGTGGCCGATGTACTTTTGATAGAGGCGCGGGAGTCCCGATGTGGAGCGGCGCCGCTCGTCGGGTTCGCGCATGTACCAGTTCGACACGAGCTCCATCCCGTCGGGGTTCACCAGCGTGCACAGCACGATGTCGTCGTTCAGGATTCTCATCGTCTCGCTGTCGGTGCGGGTGTTGAGCCGGTAGATCAGATCGGTGAGCTGCTGCGCGCCGAGAACTTCCGACGCGTGAAGCCCGCCGTCGATCCAGACGACGGCCTTGCCCTCCTTCGCGAGCTGCCGCGCCTGGTCGTCGGTGAGGTTGTCGGCGAGAGCCAGCCGGCGGTTGGTCTCCTTGAAGGCGGCGAGGCGGCGATGATTCTCCGGCGACGTGATGATGGCGGTGTATTCGGGGCGGCCTTCGGCCGTCTTCCCGATCTGCAGGACCGTCATCCGGTCGGACTCTTTATCGAGCTTCAGCAGGTACTCGGCGTACTGAGTGTAGTTGGCGAGAAAGTAGTCGTCGCCGATGTCGTGCCCGAACTGCTGCTTCGGGCTCGTGAGCGCCGCCGGCGCCCGGTTCTGCGCGACCCCAACGTAGGCGAGGAGGAGAACGAGTACTGTCGTAGCCGTCGCGGTCGTGGCCCTTGTACTCGTAGCGCAGGACTTTAGTCCTGCCTGGACAGCCGTGATCGCTCGCATCGTCGTTCTCTCCATGATCCCCAACCTCACGCCCGAATGTTACACCTCGACGCTCAACGTGTCCCTCACTCCGGCAACTATTTTTGGTTGTTGATCTTCGTGAGCTTCGTGTCTTCGTGAGACGGCCGGATCGTTGTCTCTGCGAATTCCGCGATTTCTGCCCGCCTTCGCTTCGCGACGGCGAGGCCTCGCCGTCGCGCGTTCGTCCCTGTCGCGCCGAGGCGGGCGGTGTACGTGGCCCCGGTCAATGGCCGCCAAAGACCAGATACCCACGCTTCCGTAGACTCTCGGCGAGATCCATCTCCATCTGCAGCGCCTTCGCGTAAGCCATCGGGTTCAGATGGGCGTAGAGCCTCGGCACGAGCCGTTCACCGTACTTCCTGACGACCCGAGCCGATTTGATGCCGGCCTTGTGGTTTTCGAACCGTTGCTCCGGGGTGAGGCCGGTCATGCCCACGTAATAGCCGGCGCGGCCGTCGCCCTTGGGGTCGCGAAGATAAACCACGTACACCGAATGGTGCCCCCTCTTTTTTGCGCCAGCCTCCTTGGCCATCGACCCATTTTCTCGCTAACATGGAGCCATGCAAAAGCTTCCAATCATCATGGTCGCCACTGGTGCGGCTGTGTGTGTGCTGGTCGGCTCTGTTACCGCGCAAAGCGGGGGGCGCGGGAAGGATCCCAGGGCCGAGGCCCAAAAGGCGGTGATGGATGACATGGCCGACGCTCAGGAGGATTTGCGCGACGCGCTGGCGACGAAGGACGGCGAGGCGGTGTCTGTGGCGGCCCTGAAGATCGAAGGGTTCATGGCCAAGACCGAGTCGTACTGGGCCGCCAAGCGAGCCGCCGACATCGTCAAGCTCGCGCAAACCTCACGCGCGCTCTCGAAGGATGTGGCCGCGGCTGGCGCCGCGAACAAGATCCTCGTGGCGCAGGCGGCCCTCGAGAAGTTGAGCGCCAACTGCAACGCCTGTCACGATCTTCATCCGGAAAAGCGGTAAGGGCGCGGCCGGCCGGTCGCAGGAAGACGTCAACGACCTGTGGCCCGGCCTCCCGCCGCCTGCTTCGTCCGGTGCGTGACAGACGCGCGGCCGTTCGGTCCGACAATGCACGGAAGGTCAAGACATGCGCGGGCACCCGCTGACCGGGACCATTTCTGCGCACGCGACAGCCGCCGGTTCGACGTGGCTCGACCGTCGGATCCTGGGGCGCATCAGGCGCAGTGTCGACTCGGCGCCGGTTCGGTTCGTGTTGTGGGATGGATTCGAGATCGAGCCCGCATCCCAACGCGCCATCGCCACCATTCACTTCAAGAATCGCCTCGCGCTGCTCAGCTGGGCCTGGAATCCAGACCTCAACTTCGGCGAAACGTACATGTCTGGCGCCGTTGAGATCTCGGGAGACTTCGGCGCCTTGCTCGACGCGATTTACCGGGCATTGCCCCCGAAGCCGCGGCGATGGCCGGCGTTTGGTCGCGCCAATGACGCGCGCGCGGCGAGGGACAACGTTCACCATCACTATGACCTCGGCAATGAGTTCTATCGCCTGTGGCTCGATCGCGAGATGGTCTATACATGCGCTTATTTCCCGACCCCTCAGTCCACGCTCGACGAGGCGCAAGTGGCCAAGATGGATCTCGTCTGCCGCAAGCTCCATCTTGCGCCAGGTGAGCGAGTCATCGAGGCGGGGTGCGGCTGGGGCGCGCTGGCGCTTTTCATGGCCAGGCACTACGGCGTCACCGTGACTGCGTTCAATGTTTCAACCGAACAGATCGCGTACGCGCGCGCCCGTGCATGCCGGCTGGGCCTGTCGAGCCGCGTGGCGTTTGTCGAAGATGACTACCGGAATGCCGTCGGGGCCTGCGACGCGTTCGTATCGCTCGGGATGCTGGAGCATGTGGGCCTGCAGGACTACCCAACGCTCGGGCGGGTGATCAACCGCACGCTCACCGCGACCGGGCGAGGCCTGCTCCACTTCATCGGCCGGGATCGGCCGGCCCCGCTCAATCCCTGGATCACAAGGCGGATTTTCCCAGGGGCGTATCCTCCTGTGCTCCGTGAAGTGTTCGAGCGCGTTCTCGAACCGGCGGACCTGTCGGTACTCGACGTCGAAAACCTTCGACTGCATTACGCAGCGACCCTGGAGCATTGGCTGCAGCGGTTCGAAGACGCCTCCACACACGTCGCCGGCCAGTTCGACGCGGCCTTTGTCCGAGCCTGGCGGCTGTATCTCGCAGGAGCACGGGTCGCGTTCACCACGGGCTCGATGCAGTTGTTTCAAGTGCTCTTTGCGCGCAGCGGAAACAACGCGATTCCCTGGGTTCGCGTCAGCGGATTGTGAGCGATGATCGATGGACGACTGCGACGTCCTGATTGTTGGGGGCGGGCCGGCCGGCTCGACGTGCGCCTGGAAGCTCCATCGCGCGGGCTTCCATGTCATCGTCATGGACAAGGCCGCGTTCCCCCGTGACAAGCCGTGCGCCGGCTGGATTACGCCGCAAGCCGTCCAGGCCCTGCGCCTCGATCTCGGGGAGTACACGCGCGGCCGTACGCTGCAGGTGATTACAGGCTTTCGCGTCCGCGTCATGGGCAGTCCCCGAAGCGTCGAAGTCAAGTACGACCGTCCCGTGAGCTTCGGCATCCGGCGCTGCGAGTTCGACCACTATCTCCTGCAGCGTTCGCAGGCCACGCTCCGCCTGGGCAGTCCGGTTGAGACGATCCGCAGAGATCGCGGCCGGTGGATCGTCAACGAGGCGATTCGGGCTTCGACATTGGTCGGGGCGGGCGGTCACTGGTGCCCCGTGGCCCGCATGCTGAACGGAGCCAGGGTCCGCGGTCCACTGGTTGCCGCGCAGGAAGCGGAGTTTCCGATCGAATCGCACCGGTCTGCCACGTTCACGACAGAGGCCGGCACTCCGGAGTTTTACTTCTGCCGCGACTTCAAAGGGTACGGGTGGTGCTTTCGGAAACAGCAGTATCTCAACGTGGGGCTGGGAAGGATTGACCGTCACGGCCCCTCGAAAGCCGCGGCGGAGTTTCTGTCGTATCTCAAGGCCGATGGCAGGATGCCCGCGGACACCCATTGCCAGTGGCGCGGCCACGCCTACCTCGTGGAGGCGCCGCGCACCAGGCGCGCCGTTGACGAAGACGTGCTGCTGGTCGGTGATGCAGCTGGTCTCGCGGACTCCCGAAGCGGAGAGGGGATTCGGGCGGGGATCGAGTCGGGTCTCCTCGCAGCCTCCATGATTGCCGGCAGGGAGCGACTCCTCGATTACGAGACCCGCTTGCGGCAGTGCGGCGTCATCGAATCGTCCAGTGGCTCGACGATCCTGCCCGACCAGGTGTCGGCGAAGCTGGGTGGCTTGCTCCTGCAATTGCCGTGGTTCGTGCGGCACGTCGTGCTCGACCGATGGTTCCTGAAAAAAAGCGTACAGGCGCGGAGCTGCTGACCGTCAACGGCCGCGAGGTTGCGGTCTCGAACCCCCAGAAGGTCCTGTTCCCTCAGCCGGGCTTTACGAAGCTCGACCTCGTCCGTTACTACCTCTCCGTATCGGAGGGTGCGCTGAGAGCAGCCGGCGATCGGCCGAACATGCTGGTGCGCTACCCGAATGGCGTCGACGGCGAGTTCTTCTACCAGAAGCGCGCACCGCAATCCCGGCCCGAGTGGATCGACGTGGTGACGCTCCGGTTCCCGTCCGGCCGGAGTGCGGAGGAGGTCGTGCCCCGCGACGCGGCGGCGCTCGCCTGGATGGCCAACCTGGGTTGTCTGGAGCTGCACCCGCATCCGGTCCGCGCCGACGATCTCGATCATCCCGACGAGCTGCGTGTGGACTTGGATCCGGTGCCAGGTGTCGGGTGGTCCCAGGTGCGCGAGGTTGCTCTTGTCGTCCGTCACA
>JAHFUL010000071.1:11774-16416 GCA_023265155.1 Acidobacteriota bacterium | reverse complement strand
CCTACAGCTCGGGCCGACGAGTCCCAGCGGCGGTCAGCGGTCGCGTCGCACGCGCGCGCTTGCGGTAGCCGGCCAGGAGCGCTCTCGTGATCGGGCCCGGCAAGCCTGACCCGATCGTTCGCTCATCAACCCCTACAATCGGCACCACCTCGCGCGTCGTGCTGGTGAGAAACGCCTCGTCTGCGCCGAACAGGTCGTCGTCTTTCAGCGTCTGCTCGCGCACAGGGATGCCCGCGTCGGCGCCCACCTCAAAAAGAAACTCCCGTGTGAGGCCCGCAAGCAGCCCCGCATCGACGGGCGGGGTCAGCGCCGCGCCGTGCTTCACGACGAACAGGTTTGCGGTGGTGCACTCGGCCAGCTCGCCCTTGTAATTGCGCATCACGCCCTCGAAGGCGCCGCGTCTGAACGCCTCCTGCATCGCCAGGGCGTTGTTCAGCAGATTGTTCGACTTGATCAGCGGGTTCACCGATCCGGGATGGTTCCTCACAATCGGCACCAGCGCGACCGTGACGCCCAGCTCGAATGCCTCTGGCGGCGGGTCGACCTGCGGTTTGACGATGATGACGATGGAAGGCTCCGGGCAGGAGGCTGGATCGTATGAGATCTCGCCGACGCCGCGGGTCACCAGAACGCGAATGTACGCCTCGCTCGAGCCGTCGCCGGCGCCGAGGCCGGCAGCGCGCAACGTCTCCCGGATGCGCCTGTCGATTTCGGCGTCGGGGATCGGCACTGATAACGACAGCATCTCGGCGGACTTGCGCAGGCGCCAGGTGTGACGATCGAACAGAAACGGCTGGCCGTTGTACGTGCGCAGCGTTTCGTACACGCCCTCGCCATAGAGAAAGCCGTGATCGAACACCGACACGACCGCGCTCTTCTCGTCGAAGACGCGCCCGTTGACATTGACGGTGGCGCTCATGAGTCCAGCGTACCGCCTGTGCTATTCTGCGCGCAACTCTCATGCGCGTACTGAACGCCGCTCAGATGCGTGAAGCCGATCGCCGGGCGATCGAAGAGATCGGTATTCCGTCCGTCGTCCTGATGGAGAACGCCGGCAGGCAGGTGGTCGCGGCCATCGAGGCGGTTCACAGCGACCTGCTCGAGCGCCAGGTCGCCGTTCTCTGTGGCCGTGGCAACAACGGCGGGGATGGCTTCGTCGTCGCGCGGACGCTGGCGCAGCGCAACGTCGATGTCTCGGTGTTCGTCATCGGCAGGGTCTCTGAGATTCGCGGAGATGCACGGACCAATCTCGAGATTCTCGGGCGCCTCGGTCTCACGGTCGTCGAGGTTGCCGACAGCCAGGCCTGGGAGCTGCACTTCTCCGAGATCAGCGACTGCACGCTGATCGTGGACGCCATCTTTGGTACGGGACTCAACGCTCCGCTGTCCGGACTGATGGAAACAGTCGTGGCCGACGTCAACGGATCGGGCATCCCCGTGGTCGCTGTCGATCTGCCTTCCGGGCTGTCCGCCGACTCGCACGACACCATCGGGCCGTCGATTGAGGCGGGCATGACGGTCACGCTCGGTGCGCCGAAGCTCTGCCTGGTGCTGCCGCCCGCCGAAACCAGCGCCGGCGACATCGTGATCGCCGACATCGGCATTCCATCGGAGGTCTTCGAGTCGATTGACAGCCCGCGTGTCGATCTCCTCACGCGGGGATCGATGCGGGAGCTCATCACGCCCCGTTCTCCAGACACCCACAAAGGCGACTACGGCCGCGTGCTCATTGTGGCGGGCTCGCGCGGAAAAACCGGAGCGGCGCATCTTGCCGGGGTCGGCGCCCTGCGATCCGGCGCCGGACTGGTCACGATTGCGACGCCCGGGAGCTGTCAGGCCGTCGTAGCGTCGCTCGGCTCGGAATACATGACCGAGCCGATTGACGAAGCAGACGGCGGGCTCGATCTCAACGACGTCGATCGCATCGTCGACCTGGCGCGGGATGTCATGGCTATTGGCCCCGGGCTCGGGCAAGCCCGGTCGACGAAGGAGTTCATCAGGGCGCTCGTCGATCGCGCGACATGCCCGGTGGTCATCGATGCTGACGGATTGAACGCATTCACGGACGACCCTGATCGGCTCGCGGGACGTGAAGGGCGCGACATCCTCATCACGCCGCATCCGGGAGAGATGGCGCGACTGGTCGGGATGTCCACCGACGAGGTCCAGGCCAGCCGGCTCGAGATTGCGAGGAACTTCGCGTCCGCGCACCATGTGTACGTCGTTTTGAAAGGGCATCGCACGCTCATCGCGACCCCGGACGCGAAAGTCTTCATCAACCCCACGGGAAACGCGGGCATGGCGACCGGTGGGACCGGCGACGTTCTGACCGGCATGATTGCCGCGTGGCTCGCGCAGCTGCTCGATGCGGAGGCCGCCTGCAAGCTCGCAGTGTACCTTCACGGGCTGGCGGGGGATCTGGCTGAGGCCGACGAGGGGGAAGTGGCAATGACGGCCGGGGATCTTGCAGGGCATCTCGGCGACGCGATCATGGAGATCACGGCCCGGCGCAAGGCCGCCGATCGGAATGGATCCTGAGAACGACCATCGACGCGAGTGCGCACATCACACTGGGTGTCTTGGTGAAATGTTCTCTGCGATCTCTGCGGCCTCTGCGTTGATCGTCGTGCTGCGATTGTGCGCACTCTGACCACACGATCAGAGTCAGAAACGGTGGCTGCGGGGCGAGAGCTCGCGAAGGCGCTCGCGACCGGTGCCGTCGTCCTGCTCTCGGGAGATCTTGGCGCGGGGAAAACGGCATTCGTTCGCGGCCTGGCCGAAGGGCTGGGCATCGATCCCGCCGAAGTCACCAGTCCCACGTTCACGCTCATCCAGGAGTATCGCGGCGGACGATTACCGCTGTTTCACGTCGATCTTTATCGGCTGAAGGTGATTGAGGTGGACGGCCTGGGGCTGGACGAGATCACCCTCGGCGGAGGGGTGACTGCGATTGAATGGCCTGACCGGCTCCCGCGTCCCTTCGCTGAGGCGATCAGCGTTCACATCGCCCACATCGACGAGTCGACGCGGACGATCTCGATTCAGAATTGACCGCGGTCACGGCAGGACCAAGGTCCCGCGCGACGAGTACCCTTTTTCGTGTTTTTCGTGGCGAATCGCATTCATGAGACGCCTTCTATTCCGAACGGTAATTCGGCGCTTCCTTGGTGATCGCCACGTCGTGCACGTGGCTTTCCCGGAAACCCGCGGGGGTGATGCGGATCAGCTTCGCGTGGCGCTGAAGATCGCCGATCGTGGCGGCACCACAGTAGCCCATGCCGGCGCGCAAGCCTCCGACCAGCTGGTGCACCATTGCGGCCACGCTGCCTTTGTGGGCCACGCGCCCTTCGATGCCTTCCGGCACCAGCTTTTCACTGCTCCCGTCGCCGCCTGACGCCATCCCGTCCAGGTCGAACTCGTCCTGGAAGTAGCGATCGCGGCTGCCGCGGCGCATGGCGCCGATCGAGCCCATGCCGCGATACTCCTTGAAGCTGCGCCCCTGATACAGGATCAGCTCGCCGGGGCTCTCATCGGTGCCCGCGAAGAGATTGCCAATCATCGCCGTGGTCGCGCCAACTGCCAGTGCCTTCGTGATGTCCCCGGAGAAGCGGATGCCGCCGTCCGCGATGACCGGTACGTCGCGCTCTTCGGCCGCGCGCGCGCAGTCGATGATGGCGGTGACCATCGGAACGCCGATGCCGGCCACGATCCGGGTGGTGCAGATGGAGCCGGCGCCGATGCCCACCTTGATCGCATCGACGCCCTGATCGATCAGCGCCCGCGCTCCTTCGGAAGTCGCGACGTTGCCGGCGACGAGATCGAGCTCTGGGAAGCGCTGACGCACCCTTCCGACAATGTCGAGGACACCCTGTGCATGACCGTGCGCCGTGTCGATGACCAGGACGTCTACGGCGGCGCCGACGAGCGCTTCAGCGCGCTCCATCGTGTCTCGGGCCACGCCGATCGCTGCGCCGCACCGCAGGCGTCCGAGCGGGTCCTTGGACGCCTCCGGATACTTCACGGCCTTCTGAATGTCCTTGACCGTGATGAGTCCTTTCAGTCTGAACTCGCGATCGACGACCAGCAGCTTCTCGACTTTGTGCTTGTGGAGGATTTCGCGGGCGGCGTCCAGCGTCGTGTTGATCGGCACGGTGAACAGCGGATCGCGCGTCATCACGTCGGCGATCGGCCGGCTGACGTTCGTTTCGAACCGCAGGTCGCGGTTCGTCAGTATGCCGACGAGCTTGCCTTCCTTGCTGCCGTCCTCGGTGATGGGCACGCCCGAGATGCGGTACTTCTTCATCAATTCGAGCGCTTCGTAGATGCGGTGCGTGGGCGAGAGCGTAATAGGATCGACGATCATTCCGCTCTCCGACCGCTTCACGCGGTCGACCTCGGACGCCTGCTCCTCAATCGACAGGTTCTTGTGAATCACACCGAGCCCGCCGTGCTGGGCCATGGCGATCGCCAGCCGCGATTCGGTGACCGTGTCCATGGCCGCGCTCACCAGCGGCACATTGAGTCGGATGCGCCGGGTCAGCCTCGTGCTGACGTCGACCTGATAGGGGAGCACCGTCGAATGCTGCGGCACCAGCAGCACGTCGTCGAAGGTCAGCGCGGTGGTGAAGTCGGCGCCTATCGC
>JAHFUL010000071.1:0-11674 GCA_023265155.1 Acidobacteriota bacterium | reverse complement strand
CCTTCAGGCTGCAGCTCCGTGACATTTCTTGTACTTCTTCCCGCTGCCGCAGGGGCACGGCTCGTTTCTTCCGACTTTCGGCTCCTCGCGCCGCACCGTCTTCACGGGCGCGTCGTCGCCGCCTACGCGCGGGGCCTGCTGCGCCCGCGCTGCGGTGCCGGCGCCGCCGTCGCCTCGAGGAGCCGCAAAAGCCGGCTGAACTTCTTCCGCGCCTCGACCGAGGATCAGCGGTGATCGTGATGGACGGCGAACAGGCTGACGGACCGGCGCACCGCCGCCACCGTCGTCGTTCAGGACCGGTCGCAGCCACCAGAGATGGTGCACGATCTCTTCGTAGACGCGATCCTTCATCGCCTGAAAGAGACCGAAGCTCTCTTTCTTGTATTCGACGAGCGGATCGCGCTGCCCGTAGCCGCGCAGACCGATGCCTTCCTTGAGATGATCGAGGCTGTAGAGGTGGTCTTTCCACTGCGCGTCGACAACCTGGAGCATGATGTCGCGCTCGACCCTCTGCAGGATTTCGCGGCCGATCAGCTGCTCTTTCTGCGTGTACGAAGCGAGGATCCCGCCCCACATCGAGTCGCGAATCTCGTCAGACGACTGATCGCTGAAATTCAGGGCGGCGACATCGACCGCGAACACGCGCCCGACTTCCACCTTGAGCGCGTCGAGATCCCATTGCTCGAAGTTCGCATCGCGCGCCGCGTAGGTGTCGATCATCGAATCGAGGATGTCCTCGGCGAGCGACATCAGGTACTCGCGGGTGTCGACGACCTCTTCTTCAGTCAGCCGAATCTTGCCCTCGAGGATCTCTCGTCGCAGCGCGTAAATACTCTCGCGCTGCTTGTTCATCACGTCGTCGTACTCGAGCAGATGTTTGCGCACCGAGAAGTTCTGCGCTTCGACCTGCTTCTGCGCCCGTTCGATGGCCCGCGAGACCATGCCGTGCTCGATCGGCACGCCCTCTTCCATGCCGAGCTTCTGCATGAGACCCGAGATCCGATCGGAGCCGAAAATGCGCATCAGGTCGTCCTGGAGAGACAGATAGAAGCGGGACGAGCCCGGATCGCCCTGACGGCCTGCCCGGCCACGCAGCTGATTGTCGATACGGCGCGACTCGTGGCGCTCGGTGCCCACGATGTGGAGGCCCATCGCGTCGACGACGGTTTCGTGCTCGGTGGCCGTGAGTCGCTGGAAATGCTCGAACAGGCGATCGTACGCGGTCTTCGGCACGCGGTAGAACGCGTCGAGATGGAAGAAGTACGCGTACTGCTCGTCCTCGACGAAGCGTTCCTCGCCCTTGGGCAGCCGCTCGGCAATCTGATCGGCGAGACTCTGCTGCCGCGCCATGAACTCGGCGTTGCCGCCAAGTAAAATATCAGTTCCGCGGCCCGCCATGTTGGTGGCAATCGTGACGGCGCCCTTCCGCCCGGCCTGCGCGACGATCTCCGCTTCCTGCGCGTGGTACTTCGCGTTGAGGACGACGTGCTTGTCGATGTCTCCGCCGGTGATGTTGCCGCGCTTGAGTCCGCTCCGATCGAGCATGCTCGAGAGGCGCTCGGACTTCTCGATCGATACCGTTCCCACGAGGACCGGCCGCCCCTTCTTGTGCTCCTCGAGAATCTCGGTGACGATCGCGTCCCATTTCTCGCCCTCCGTGCGGTAGACGAGATCGGGGTTTTCGACGCGGCTCAGAGGGCGGTTCGGCGGGATGACGATGACGTCGAGGTTGTAGATCTTGGCAAATTCTTCGGCCTCGGTGTCGGCCGTACCGGTCATGCCGGCCAGTTTCTTGTACTTGCGGAAGTAGTTCTGGAAGGTGACGGTGGCGAGCGTCTGGTTCTCGCGCTCGATCTTGACCTTCTCCTTCGCCTCGACCGCCTGGTGCAGGCCGTCACTCCAGCGTCGCCCCGGCATCAGGCGGCCGGTGAACTCGTCGACAATGACGACCTCGCCGTCCTTCACCATGTAATCGACGTCGAGCTTGAACAGCGCGTGCGCGCGCAGCGCCTGGTCGGCGTGATGCTTGATGTGGGCGTTCTCGAGGTCGTAGATGTGGCCGCCGTTCAGGCGGTGGAGGAGCATCTGCTCGATCTTCTGCGTCCCGCTTTCGGTGAGCGTCACGGTCTTGTGCTTCTCGTCGACCAGGTAGTCGCCGGTAGTTTCGAGCGCCTCACGCTCCTCGGCCTTGGCATCGCCGCGTGTCACGGCGCCCGGCTTGAGCCGCGGAATCAGGCGATCGACTTCGTAGTAGAGATCCGTCGACTCCTCGGCGGGTCCGGAAATGATGAGGGGCGTACGGGCTTCGTCGATGAGGATGCTGTCCACTTCGTCGACGATCGCGAAGTGATGCCCGCGCTGCACGTAGTGCGCCAGCTCGAACTTCATGTTGTCGCGCAGGTAGTCGAACCCGAATTCGTTGTTCGTCCCGTAGGTGATATCGGCCCCGTAGGCGACCTGCCGCTCCGCGTCGGTCAAATCGTGCTGGATCACGCCGACCGTCATGCCGAGGAAGCGGTAAATCCGTCCCATCCACTCCGAATCGCGGCGCGCCAGGTAGTCGTTGACCGTGACGACGTGGACGCCTTTGCCTTCGAGCGCATTCAGATAGGCGGGAAGCGTCGCGACGAGGGTCTTCCCCTCGCCGGTCTTCATCTCCGCGATCTTGCCTTTGTGAAGAGCCGCGCCGCCAATCAGCTGGACGTCGAAGTGCCGCATGCTCAGCACGCGGCGGCCGGCCTCGCGCACGACGGCGAAGGCATCGGGAACGAGATCGTCGAGCGCCTCCCCCTGGCTGAGCCGCTGGCGGAATTCAGCGGTCTTGGCACGCAGCTTCTCGTCAGACAGCGCCTTGATTGCGGGCTCCAGCACGCCGACCTCGTCGACGAGCGGGCGCAAACGCTTCAAATCGCGTTCGTTTTGGGTACCGATGACCTTGGCGAGGAGCGTTTGGATCATCTACGGCGTGGGCGGCCCCGTGGGTATCCGGCAATTGTACTGGAGCTGATGGATGTGAGCAATCTGGTCCTTGGTCCTTCGGTCTTGGTCCTTGGTCTGTCCATGGTCCTTGGTCTGTCCATGGGTCCTTGGTCTGTCCATGGTCCTTGGTCTGTCCATGGTCCTTGGTCTGTCCATGGGTCCTTGGTCTGTCCATGGTCCTTGGTCTGTCCATGGTCCTTGGTCTGTCCATGGTCCTTGGTCTGTCCATGGTCCTTGGTCTGTCCATGGTCCTTCGTCCGTCCTGTGGTCCCCTCGCCCCTGGTCGGCCTGTAGCTCGAGCAATTGGTCGTTTACGGAGGACCAAGGACGAAGGACGGACCAGGGACCACAAGGATGGACCAGGGGACCAGGGACCAGGGACCAAGAACGAAGGACTGTCGATGGCGGGCTGCTGACTATCGATTGTCGGGCTGCGTCAACAGCTGGAGAGGATTAATGAGCTGGCCGTTGAGGAGGATCTCGTAGTGCAGATGCGCCCCGGTCGAACGGCCCGTCGATCCGACGTATCCGATGATATCGCCGCGTTTCACCGGAGTACCCGGCGTGACGTTGTAGGAGCTGAGGTGGCCGTAGCGGGTTGCCAATCCGAAATCGTGCCTAAGGACGACGAGGTTGCCATAATCGCCGGTATACGACGCGGAGTCAACGGTGCCGTCGGCCGTGGCGATGACCGGTTGTCCCTTGGAGGTTGAGATGTCGAGGCCCTGGTGGAAGCTGGACTCGCCCGTGAACGGATCGGCGCGCTCGCCAAACCTTCCCGTCTGCCAGCCAATCGCCGGCCAAATCGAGGGGGTCGCCGCCGCCAGCTTCTCCTGGCGCTCCACGTCGCGTCGCACGTAACTCAAACGGCTCTCGATGCTGCGCAGGAGATCCCGCAGCACGCCGAACGTGTCCTCAGGATTGGTCAACGACGAGAAGAGACTGGAAATGGTCGCATTGGGCTGTGCGCTTCCGCCGGCGGCTTTCGCCTTGACCACGGCCGGCAGATGCTGCACGAGCGCTGCCCGCGCCCCCAGGTCGTCGATCACGTTTTCAAGGGACTGAATCTGAGTCGTGAGCTCACCGGTCGTCGCGCGGTAGTTCCCGTTCTCGATCTTGAGCGCGGAGTTCTGGACGCGCAGCTGACCAAGTTCCGAGTGTGCCTCCCATCGCGCGCCGAGACCGATGAGCACCGGCATCACTAGGACGGCGGCCACCACGGTCGTTGCCGTGCGCAGACCGATGGTGACGCGACGCACCACACCGCTCGAACGGTCTGCGATGAGGACGGTGTACCGGCGCGAGCGCATAACCATGCTCTGAAGCAGTCTTCTCCGAGCTCGAGAAAAGGGGGTAAGGCGCCATAGAGCGGCACCCGAAGTTGGAAACTGTATCACACGGGAACGAACTGCCAATCGGAAAGTATGGCTGAGCGAACAAGCGGCGAAGATCCGCTGTGAAACAGCCCAGCTATTGGCTACAATGCGCGCGGGGGTTTTTCATGGGCATGCGCGACGTGGCGGCCGTTGGTTTCGCGGTGGTGCTCGTCACTGCGTCAATCGTTCCGACAGCAGGCGTCGGTCGGCCCGGCATCACGCCGGTGGCGTGCCCGGTCATGACCTGGGAGACAACCGACCCGGCCTTCGAGCCGCTGCCAGGAGCCAAGGCGTTTTCCGGCAAGTACGACGGCGGCGTCTATCGAATCGAGATTCCCGAGAAATGGAACGGCGAACTGATGTTGAGCTCGCATGGCTATGTCGCGGCAGGCGCCGGCCGCGGGCAGCAGCTTCGCGCGGGCAATCCCGCGTTCAGACAGCACCTCATCGACGGAGGGTTTGCGTGGGCCTCGTCAAGCTACCGCTGCAACGGATACATCCCGGGCATCGGCCTCACCGACACGATGGCGCTGACGGATCTTTTCACCAAGTTCAACGGCGGGCGCGCGCCGCAGCGCGTGTACCTGACCGGTACGTCGATGGGCGGACACATCACGCTCCTCGGCATGCACGAATTTCCGACCGCGTTCGCGGGCGGGATGGCGATGTGCCCGTCCGGTCCTGAGCTCTTCGACTACACGACGGCAGTGGGCGCGGCCGCTGAAGTGATCACGGGTGTGCAGTTCAAGCAGGGGAGCACACGCGAGGATCTCGCGAAGATGACCGAGATGCTGGGCACGCCGCCCAACTACACCGAGAAGGGCCGCCAGCTCGCCAGCGTCGAGATTCAGATCAGCGGAGGTCCGCGGCCGTTCGCGGTTGAAGGGCTCGCGTCGCGTTTTCTCTCGAACATCAGCGGTGGGGCGCTGTCGGGCAGCACGGCGCCGTCCAGTCGCGTCGTGACCAACGCACACTACAAGTACCGGATCGACGAGGACCTCGGTCTCACCTCCGCGCGGCTCGACGCCGCCGTGCGGCGCAAGCCCGCCGACATGGAGTACCGCAACCCGATGGGGCCGTTCGATGAGCTGGTGCCCTTCGACGGCAAGATCGAGCGGCCGCTCGTCACGATGCATGGAACCGGCGACCTCTTCGTGCCGATTCATCTTCAGCAGGCGTTGAATCGGGCGGTGACGGCGGCAGGCAATCAGCGCCTGCTCGTGCAGCGCGCCTACCGCATCCCCGGACACTGCGGCTTCAACGCGGAGGAGCAGGCGCGGTCGTTTGACGATCTCGTGAAATGGGTGCGGCAGGGGGTCAAGCCAGAGGGCGACGACATCATGGGCGATCTCACGGATGCCGGGCGCAAGTTCACGAGCCCGCTTCGGCCGGAGGACCCGGGGACGATTCGTATTCCGGCAAAGTAGGAAGCAAGCCACGAAAACACGAAAGCACGAAATCGCAATGAAAACGCGGTAGGCCGAGAGCCAAGCCCTCGGCCCCTTCACCCTGAGCCTCGATCATGGAGGCGTGCCTGGTCCGCTCGTGACCTTCCACGGATGGAAGGCGTTCTTCACGCCGGACAAGGCGGGTGCGAGGTGCGGAAAGTGACGACTCAGCACGGTCAACATCGAGTTCTTCTTGATGTAGTCCAATCCGAAGTCGGTGTAGATTTCCGGACGATAGTCGTCGGTGAAGAAGCGGTCGCTCTTCAGCCGCCGCGACGCCATGAGCAGGAACACGCGGAAGGCCGTCTCACTGAACCCGAAGCCTGGAGGGAGGGGCTCCGCGAAGAGACCCGTCATCAGGTCCACCTTCTCGAGGTCGCCGTTGTAGACCTCTTTGATCTGCTTGCGCCAGCCCGGATTGTCGGTGAGCTCGTCGAACGACTTCACTGGCGCCTTGTGCAGGAGGCGGCGGAACTGGTTGTATCGCGGCACGCCGCGCTCACGATCGCGCAGGATGTCAACCGCCGCCAGATCGAGGTGTTCACCATCGTCGAGCGTGAGATTCTGCAGGTGCCGCGGGTAGTTGTGTAACGTCACCGCTCCGGGATGGGAGGTGCCGAACGAGTAGAACAGGTCGGGCATCGTGATGCGCGCGGTGATCGCCTGCGTGCGCCGTCCCGAGACCTCGGGCAGTTGAAGGGTTTCGAGCAGCCCTCCCGTGGTCAGCGAGTGGAACGCCAGGTCGTCGGGAATCAGCGGATGCATCCGGTACACGGAGACGAATTCCTCGGTCAGGGAATAGGGCGCGCTGTGGTGATCGGCGTGCGACCCCACGATGCCGCCCAGCAGCTCCTTGTCATCGAGGAACTTCAGCGCATCCTGGAGGTCTTCTCCGGCCAGGCCAGACCAGTTCACGTTCATGGCCTGCTGGATGACCGGATGAGGCACGATCGCAGGCGTCCACTCGATCGTGTGAATCTTCGCCATGAGCGCCGTGTTGATCAGCCTCGCCTTCCTGAAGATCTGATCGTCGTCCCAGGTGTTGTGCTGGTGCGCCAGCAGGTCGCAGATTGCGTTGTGCTCCAGGGTGAACAGGGTATGGAGCATCGCGAGGCCGATCCACCAGTTGTCGGAGAACCCGGTGACGCTCACGCCGGTGTCGGGGTCCACGGGCAGCTGCCCGGTGGGTTCAATCCGCAGCTTGCCCCCGATCTTCGTTCGCAGTTTTGCGGCGATCGCGGGATCGCACCCGTAAATCTCCGACGCGTCCCACCAGTGGCTGTTCAAGTTCGCGTACGCCGGCGGACGCGTCGAGCCGGCCGGCGCGGCTTCGGGCACGACACGCCGCACGCGGATGCTCGGATCGCTCCAGTCGTCCCCTGGCGCCTTCGGGATTTCGACCACTTCGGTTGTGGAGCGCCGGTGCACGAACCAATCGTGCACCATGAACTGAATCCACGCCGCCGCCAGTAGATTGAGGATCGTCGCCGGCTGGAACTGTTCCCGCGTCATCAGCTCCCGGCTGACGACGCGCGGGTTGGGGACGAGGATGTTCGGCGTGTCCGGAAAAACCGTCTCCAGCGGGAAATTGCGTCCGAAGCGGCATCCGACCGATCCCATCTTTGGAAAGTGGAGGTCGTTGAAGGTTCCATCGGTCGTCCGGCCTTCAACAAGCGTCGGATCCAGGCTCGGGGGAATTTCCTGGCGCGGTTCTGCCGGTTCCTCGGTGTCGTGGAGGTTCTTCGCGCGCAGCTCGTTCCGCATCTCGATGAGCCTCTGCCCCGCAAGGAGGCGGGGGAGCTCGTACCAGGGTCGATCCTTGAGCAACCTGTCAAGCTTTCCGATCAGATCATCGGCCATATCGTGGTCTCCTCGGTCAGGGTGAAATCATACGAACGGCGGCGGATTGAAGACGGACATGATCTCGGCAATCATCGCCTCGTGTGAAGGAAACCGCGACTCGTCATAGCAGCCGAGCGGGTTCTCCACCACGTTCACGAGACATTTGTTGCAATAGGTGCAGGGGCGGTCGGCGCGGTCCTGGCCCCGGCGAAACACCTCCACGAGATCGTTGTTGGCAATGAGAGGCCGGGCGATGCTGACAGCGTCGCAGTCGCCGCGCTCGATCGCGGCCGCGATCACAGATGCGGTCTGGAAGCCGCCGGTGCAGATGACAGGGACGGTGACCGCCGTTTTGACCCGTCGCGCGTCCGGCAGGTTGAGCCCTTCGATCTCCTCCGACTTGGGCACCGTCTGCTGCCAGTTGTGCCGTGCGAGATCCGGCGTCGTCCGGAACAGCAGGTAGTTGCGGAATGCGAGATCGCCGCTCGAGATCATCGTGTCGTACGTCTTGACGAGATCTTCGACCGGCAGGTCGCTGCCGGCGGGATTGCGCGGATGCGGGAAAAAGCCTCCGGTTGACGCGTGAATCGCGTCGACGCCTGCCTCCACGAGCCACTGGCACACCTGCACCGACTCGGCCGCCGTGTTGCCCGAGGGGCCGGCGTTGAAGAACGCCACGGCGTCGCAGTGTTCTTCGACGCTGATCTTCATCTGCAGGTGGAAGTCGCGGCCCACGCGCGCCCGAATCGCACGCACGATGTCGAGGACGAAGCGGGCGCGGTTCTCGAGCGGGCCGCCATACTCGTCCTTGCGGTCGTTGATGGCCGAGCTCAGGAATTGCGTGATGAGGTAACCGTTGGCCCCGTGGAGCTCCACGCCATCGAGGTTCGCGTCGCGGGCCCGTCGCGCGCCTTCAGCGAATGCGTTCACCACTTCATGGATATCGGCAATCGTCATCCGCTCGCACTTGAAGCCGTGCGAAGGATCACGCTTGTCCGTCGAGCTGAGGCCAGTGGGGAACTCAATGCCGTTGACGTCGCGCTGACGTCCGCCATGACTGAGCTGCAGGATGAACCGGCAATCGTGCTCATGGACGGCGCGCCCGACAGCCCGCCAGAAGGGGATGTGCCGGTCGTGGTCGATCATGGCGTAGTTGGGCACGATCCGGCCCCGCAAGAGGACCGGTACGAACGACGAGATAATCGCGCCCACGCCGCCCTTTGCGAACTTGACCTCCCAGTTGATCCGGGCCTGGTTGCCCGATCCATCGTAGTTATCGAAGCGTCCGGATATGTTGGAGCGGAAGATCCGGTTCTTCGTTTTGAGATTGCGGAATGTCAGAGGTTGAAAGATCGGCTCGAACGCCACGGTGTCCTCCATGTAGCAAGAAACGATGCATCGTAAGGCGGGTTGAGTTGTGCAACGTCAGGGGACGTGGGCGCGAGCCGGCACACTCCGCACCCGTTCGGGAGATTCTCTTGATGCCGTGTCACGACGTCAATCAAAATCGGTCTTGAGCCCGTAGTTGTTCAACCTCCACTCAGGCAATGCGGCCGAGACGGCGGGGCCAGGCACGCGACGAACATCGCGCGAGATCGACCGAGCGCGTCCCCGGGCCGTGCCGGCCGCTTGTGTCGCTCGGGCGAGGGTCACCCGGCGACGTTCGAGATTTTGGGGTACTCTAGAGATCAGTGCGGCATCATGGCGCGTGTCGTCGTGAGACGTTGCTAGCTTGTGCGTCTCAGGCAGCCTGAATCGAGCCGACTCTTCCACGAAGCCAGTACCGAAACACCCCACTGAAGGTGAATATTCTAGGGCTATCCGCGTTCTATCACGACAGCGCCGCGGCGCTGGTGCAGCGGGGGGATATCGCCGCAGCGGCTCAAGAGGAGAGGTTCACGCGAAAGCGCCATGATTCGTCATTTCCCGCCAAAGCCGTGTCGTACTGCCTGCGTGCGGGTAGGTTGACGCCCGGCGACCTGGATGCCGTCGTCTTTTACGAGAAGCCGCTCATCAAGGCCGAGCGCCTCCTCGAGACCTATCTGGGCACTGCACCGAGCGGGCTCCAGTCCTTCATTGCCGCGATTCCCACGTGGCTCAGCGAGAAAGCGAACATCGCGCGGGTTATCCGCAAGGAAATGGGCCGGGAATTCAAAGCGCCTGTCTTGTTCACCGAGCACCACGAATCGCACGCCGCCAGTGCCTTCTTCCCATCCCCGTTCGATGAGGCGGCGATTCTCACAGTGGACGGCGTCGGCGAGTGGGCGACCACGACGATCGGGGCCGGCAAGGGACACACGATTCGGATCAACGAAGAGATCCACTTTCCGCACTCGCTCGGGCTGCTCTACAGCGCCTTCACGTATTACACGGGTTTCAAGGTCAACTCGGGCGAGTACAAGGTCATGGGACTCGCCCCGTACGGTGAGCCCAGATACGCGGCGTTGATCTACGAGCACCTCATCGAGCTGCGCAAGGACGGCTCGTTCTGGCTGAACCAGGAGTATTTCGATTACTGTGCCGGCCTCACCATGACCAACGACAGGTTCAGCTCGCTGTTCGGCGGCCCGCCTCGCGCACCGGAAGCCAGGCTCACTCAAAAGGAGATGGACCTGGCCGCCAGCGTGCAGCTCGTCGTGGAAGACGCCATGATGGGCCTGGCGCGGCGTGCTCACGAGATCAGCGGATCGAACAATCTGTGCCTGGCGGGCGGAGTCGCTCTCAATTGCGTGGCGAACGGCAAGATTCTGCGTAACGGTCCGTTCAAGAATCTCTGGATTCAACCCGCGGCTGGCGATGCCGGCGGAGCGCTCGGAGCGGCGCTCATGGTCTGGCACCAGATGCTGGACAACCCCCGTACGACCAACGGCAAGGACAGCATGAAGGGCTCCTGGCTGGGCCCGGAGTACAGCGATGCAGAGATCGCAAGCTATCTGGACAGCGTGTGCGCCGTCAGCGAAGGACTCTCAGACTCTGATTTGGCGGACCGTGTCGCCCGGCTGATGGCTGATGAAAGAATCCTCGGGTGGTTCCGGGGACGCATGGAATTTGGACCGCGTGCGCTCGGTGCCCGAAGCATCATCGGCGATGCCCGCAGCCCTGACATGCAGGCGCAGATGAACCTCAAGATCAAGTTCCGGGAGAGCTTCCGCCCCTTCGCGCCATGCGTGCTGTACGACCACGTGCGTGAGTACTTCGAGATGGATGGCGAAAGCCCGTACATGCTGCTGGTCGCTCCGGTGGCGAAGGACAAGCAGAAGCCTGTGACGGCAGCGCAAGAGAAGCTTTGGGGAATCGACAAGCTCAATGTGGCCCGAAGCACGATACCCGCCGTCACGCACGTGGACTACAGCGCCAGGATTCAGACGGTGGACCCCGAGCGCCACGGGATGTTTCATCGCATGATGCAGCGCTTCTATGAGCTGACCGGCTGTCCGGTCATCGTCAACACCAGCTTCAATGTTCGCGGGGAGCCGATTGTGTGCACGCCCGAGGATGCCTACCGGTGCTTCATGTTCACCCATATCGACGCGCTCGTGCTGGGCAACCGGCTGCTGCTCAAAGAGAACCAGCCAGCGATGGCCGGCGCCGCGGATCACCTCGGCAAGTTCAAGCTGGATTGAGCAGTGAGGTTGAGAGAATGGGCCTGAAAGAGCTGTCGTGCTTTCAACACGTGCAGTGGGATCCCAGCCAGAAAGAGCTTCGCAAGTTCGGCAGAGCCATGCTCGTGGGATTCGCGTTGATCGGGCTGCTCGTCGCCTGGCGAAGGCATGACATAGGAGCTCCGACGCTGACCTTGTGGAGTATCGGCGCCGCGTTGGCGGTGGCAGCCCCGGTTCCGGGTCTGGGGAAGCTCGCCTACCTGACCATTTATGTGGTCACGGGAATCGTCGGGTTCGTCGTGAGTCGGATCGTTCTGACGGTTGTCTTCTTTCTCCTGTTCACGCCGATCGCATTCCTTCTGAAGCTGAGCGGCAAGGATCCATTGCACTTGCGAAGGAACCCTGCGGGAACGGAGTGGATTGCCCG
>JAHFUL010000070.1:6442-16505 GCA_023265155.1 Acidobacteriota bacterium | reverse complement strand
CCCCATCCCACCAGGAAGACAGCCACGCCGGCAGCAAACAGTCGCGGACTCGGTCCGAGCGGACCAGCGGTGAAAATGTCGACCACCAGCAGCCACATGCCGAGGAGCTGTCCGAACCGGCCGAAGTAGTAAATCGCCGATACCAACATCGTTATCGCCACACTCGCGTTGGATGGTGCGGCACAACAGTAAACCACGAAGGACAAGAAGAAGTTGGTTTCAAATCCGTTCGAAGTTCTTCTCGATTTCCCGGCGCGTCAGGCGCAGCATGACCGGGCGGCCATGCGGACAGATCGTTGAATACGCCGTCGCCCGCAACTCGTCGAGAATATGCGTCATCTTCTCGTACGGCAGGGGGTAATTCGCCTTCACCGCCGCGTGACAGGCCATCGTCGCCGCAATTCGCTGCAGCGCGTCCTGAACATGCGCGCCACGATCGAGACCCTCGAGATCGTCGGCGAGCGCACGCAAGGCCGTCGAACTGTCTTCCGTGTCGAGCAGCGCCGGCACCGCGGTGACCTTCACGGTCGCCTCGCCGAAGCTCTCGATCTCGAAGCCGAGCCGATCCAGTTCGACCTTCCGTCCGGTCAGCGCCTGATGGGCCCCGGGCAAGAGCTCGAGGAGGAGCGGCACGAGCAGACGCTGCGACTCCAACCGCCCGGCCGTCAGCTTCTGCATGACCCGCTCGAAGAGCACACGCTCGTGCGCGACGTGCTGATCGATGATCGCAATCCCCTGATCGTCGACGGCGATGATAAAAGTGTCGCGAAACTGCCCGAGCGGAATCATCGGCCGGATGTCGCTGGTGGAATCCGACTTCAGCGGCACTACCTGACCCCCGAAGTCCGGACCAGTCCGGCTGGAGCCCGATCCCGCGGGCGAGCCTCCGGTCCGGCCAAAGCCGGACACTGCGTCTGAGGCCCCGCCGGTCGAATCCGGCATCCAGCGGCTTGGGAACACACCGCCCGACAACACGCCGGGAATGGTCGCCGCGATCGGCATGTGCATCGCCGTCTCCGGCCGGAGCTGCAGCTGCGGAACGCCTCCCTGACCGAGCGCGTCCATGAGGGCGCGGCGCACGACCTCGTGCACGAGCGACTGCTCCCGAAACCGCACTTCCGCCTTCGTCGGATGAACGTTCACGTCCACGGCTTCTGGAGGCATCTCGATGAAGAGGTGCACCTCCGGACTTCGCTCCTTGATCGAGGCGGTGCTGTAGGAATCGATAATCGCGTGCGCGATCGTCTTGTCCTTGACGATTCTGCGGTTGACGAACACGTGCTGCGGGCCGCGCGTCGGACCCTGATCGGCCAGGGCAGCAATGAAGCCGGTGATCCGCAGTCCACCAGCTTCCTTCCGGACGTCGATCAGATCGTTCCGCTCGCCGTACAGCTGGAAGAGCCTGTCGCGCAGCGAGCCGGCGGGCGGGCACTGCAGCACCGTCCGCGCGGCGCTGGTCAGCGTGAACCCAACCTCCGGATACGCGAGAGCCAGCTGAGTGACGACACGCGACACTTGCGCGGACTCCGCGCCGTCGGACTTGAGAAACTTTCGCCGCGCCGGCAGATTGTAGAAGAGGTCGTTGACCTCCACCACGGTGCCCTCGGCGGCGGCAACCTCCTGCTCCGCCGCTACGGCGCCGCCGTTCACCCGAATCTCGGTCCCGCTCGATCGTCCTCGCGCGCGGGACCGCAGGACAAAGTGCGACACCGAAGCAATGGACGGCAGGGCTTCACCGCGAAAGCCGAGCGTCAGGATCGCGGCAAGGTCGTCGGAGCGCCGGATTTTGCTGGTGGCATGGCGTTCGATCGCGAGCCTCGCATCCTCGGGCTCCATGCCTTCGCCATCATCGTCCACGCGCACCTGCTTCTTGCCGCCAAGCTCGACGTGGATCGAGAGCCGGCGCGCGCCGGCATCGATGGCGTTCTCGACGAGCTCCTTCACGACGGAGGCCGGCCGCTCGACCACCTCTCCTGCGGCGATCTGATTCGCCAATTCTGAAGACAGCCTGGTGATCTTCCCCATGTCAGATCCAGCGTCTGGCTCGGAACATGGCGAGCATGCCGGCGACAATGACGACCATGACTCCGAAGAGCCACCAGAACTGAGCCACGGGCCCGCCGGGCAGGATGGGCAACGCGACATTCATGCCCCAGAGCCCGGAGAGCAGTGTGAGCGGCATGAAGATCGTCGAGACGACCGTCAGCACTTTCATGACCTCGTTGAGGCGGTTGCTGACATTCGTCAGGTGCGCGTCGAGGATGCCGGTGATACGGTCCTGGAAGATTGTCGAGTCGTCGGCAATCCGGACGAGATGGTCGTACACATCGCGGAACTTGAATGCCATCTCGGTACTGATGTCGACGAACTCCCGGCGGGCAAGCCGCGCGATGACGTCACGCTGCGGCGTGATGATGCGCCTCAGCCCGGAAACCTCCCGTTTCTCGGCCAGAATGCTCCGGATCAGCGCCGGATCGGGAGCCTCGAACACGGCCTTCTCCAACTGGTCGAGCCGGTCCTCGAGCCTGTCCACTTCCGGCCGATACCGATCCACCATGGCGTCGATAATGCGATGGAAGAGCGAGACGGGTCCTTCGCTCATCATCTTCGGGTTGCGACAGATGGTTTCCTTGAGCTCGGCGATCGACTGGGAGTGTCCATCGTGCACGGTCACCAGATACGTCGGACCCAGAAAGAAGTCCACGTCGTGGGTCGCGAAACCCTTGCCGCCCGAGTGGAAATCGATTCCGTGGAGGATGACGTACAGGTACCCGTCGTAGGGCTCAATCTTCGGATAGTGGATCGCCTGCATCGAATCCTCGACCGAGAGCGGATGAAACCGGAACGTATCGCTCAGGATCAGGGATTCGGGAATCGACGGCGCGGCCAGATCGACCCATAGCAACGTGCCGGACGCCGAATTGAGCCAGGCGCGGTCGAGGCTTCTGACCTCTTCGGTCGTCCCGTCGCGGTGCACGAAGATGGTCACCATTTCAGGGATTGGGGATTGGGGATTAGGGATTGGGGGTTAGAGTAGGGAGCAGGGCTTAGTTTAGAAAGGCTCCTGATGGCCAATCCCTGATCCCCATTCCCTGATCCCCATTCCCTGATCCCTACACCGTCCCTCACTCAGTCACCGACCTTCACCGACAACGCCGCCTGCGCAGCTGCCAGGCGGGCGACCGGGATGCGGTACGGCGACGCACTGACGTAGTCGAGGCCGGCTTCTTCGAAGAAATGAATCGACGCGGGATCGCCGCCATGTTCGCCGCAGATCCCCAGCTTCAGATCCGGCCGCGTCTTGCGCCCGAGCTCCACGCCGCGCCGGAGCACGGCGCCCACGCCAACGGTATCGATCGATGCAAACGGATCCTTGTCGAGAATCTTCTTCTCCTGGTAAATCCGCAGGAATTTGCCCACATCGTCGCGCGAGAATCCACAGGTGAACTGCGTGAGGTCGTTGGTGCCGAACGAAAAGAACTCGGCCACCTCGGCCACTTCGTCGGCGGTCATCGCTCCCCTCGGCACCTCGATCATCGTGCCGACGAGGTACTTGATCGTCACGCCTTTGTCCTTCATGGTCTCGGCGGCCACGCGATCGACGATGGCCTTCTGGTCGCGCAGCTCGCGAACGAATCCGACGAGCGGAATCATGATTTCCGGAACCACCCTCAGGCCTTCCTTGTGCAACTGACAGGCGGCCTCGATGATCGCCCGCGTCTGCATTTCGGTGATCTCGGGATAGGTGATCCCGAGACGCACGCCGCGGTGGCCGAGCATCGGGTTGAACTCGTGCAGCTGCTCGACTCGCAGCAACAGCAGGCGTTTCTCCGCGAGCTCCTTGGCATTGCTGCCGGTAATCTCGAGCCTCGCCACGTCGACCATCAGGTCTTCTCGTTTCGGGAGGAACTCGTGCAGCGGAGGATCGATCGTCCGGATCGTCACGGGCGATCCCTTCATCGCCTTGAAGACCCCGTAGAAATCGGCCCGCTGAAGCGGCAGCAGCTCATCGAGCGCCTTGCGTCGGTCGGCCTCGTTGTCCGCGAGGATCATGCGCTGGACAATCGGGATCCGCCCCTCTCCGAAGAACATGTGCTCGGTGCGGCAGAGGCCGATACCCCGCGCGCCGAACGCATAGGCAATCTCCGCCTGATCGGGCAGGTCCGCATTCGCGCGCACGCCCAGCCGTCGGAACGTGTCGGCCCAGGTGAGGATCTGGTCGAACCGCCGGTAGATGTCGGACTTTTTCCGATCCAGCGTGCCGGCGATGACCTGGAGAATCTCGCTCGGCTTGGACGCAACCTGCGCAATCTTGACCTCGCCGGAAAGACCGTCGAACGAGAGGAAGTCGCCTTCCTTCACCGTGTTCCCGCTGACCTTGAACTGCCTGGCGTGCTCGTCGATCTCCAGCGCGCCGGCGCCGACAATCGAGGGCTTCCCCATCTGGCGTCCCACGACGGCGGCATGCGACGTCATTCCTCCGGTTGCCGTCAGAATGCCCTGCGCCACGAACATGCCGTGGATGTCGTCGGGCACCGTCTCCCGGCGGACCAGGATCACCTGCTTGCCCTGCTCGGTCCACTTCACGGCCTGATCGGCCGAGAACACCACCTGTCCGCTCGCGGCCCCCGGCGACGCCGGAAGGCCGGTCGTCGCGACCGGAATCTTCTTCCATTCCCCAGGGTCGAAGCCTGGCGCGAGCAGCTGGCTGAGCGATTCCGGATCAACAAGGAGGATCGCTTCCCTCGGCGTGACCAGTTTCTCGGCTGCCAGGTCGGTGGCGATGACGACCGCCGCGTACCCCGTGCGCTTGCCACTCCTGGTCTGCAGCATGAACAGCCGCTCGTCCTGAATCGTGAACTCGAAATCCTGGACGTCCTTGTAGTGCCGCTCCAGCCGTGTGGTGATGTCGCGGAGCTGCCTGTACGCCTTGGGCATCACGCGCTCGAGCTCGGCAATCGGCTGCGGCGTGCGCACGCCCGCGACGACGTCCTCGCCTTGCGCGTTGATGAGGAACTCGCCGTAAAACTCTTTTTTCCCGGTCGCCGGATTTCGCGTGAAGCCGACGCCGGTGCCCGAGCGATCGCCCGTATTGCCGAACACCATCATCTGGACGTTTACCGCCGTGCCGATATGATCGGGAATGTCGTAGATGCGGCGGTACTCCTTCGCACGCGGGTTCATCCACGACCGGAACACGGCGTTCCTCGCCATCCTGAGCTGCTCGTGCGGATCCTGCGGGAATGGCTTGGCCGTCCGCTGCTGGACGACTTTCTTGTACCGCTCGACGATCCCCCGCAGCGCGCTCTCGTCCAGCTCCGTATCGAGTTTTGCCTTGCGCGATTTCTTGACGGCCTCGAACTCGTGCTCGAACGTGTCCTTGGGAATCTCGAGCACGACGTTGCCGAACATCTGGATGAACCGGCGATAGCTGTCGAACGCGAAGCGGCCGTTGTTCGTGCGCCGTTTCAAGCCTTCCACCGCGTCGTCGTTCAGACCGAGGTTGAGGATCGTGTCCATCATGCCGGGCATGGAGAATTTCGCGCCCGACCGGACAGAGACGAGGAGCGGGTTGTCGGTGGACCCGAGCGTCGCACCCGCGGCCTTCTCGAGCGCCTTCACCTGCTCGGCGATCTCGCGGTCGATGGCCGCCGGGATCTTCGCCTTCTCCTTGTAGTAGATCGTGCAGACGTCGGTCGAGATCGTGAAACCGGGCGGGACCGGCAACCCGGCGTTCGTCATCTCGGCCAGGCCGGACCCTTTGCCGCCCAGGAGATCCTTCATGTGCCGGTTGCCGTCCGCCTTCCCGTTGCCGAAGAAGTAGACAGATTTCCGCGGTTTGAGCCCGGAGGCTGGAGGCTTTGAGCCGGACGCGCGAGACGCGGATTTAGGCTTCATCTTGTTGGCCATCGAATAAAACTCCGTTATGACTTCACCACGAGCTGTTAGGCCTGCTCGCTGAATAGCTCTGAAAGGTCTGCGATTCCGAGCACGACGTCTCTCAGATGCGCCATCAGGCTCAAGCGTGCCCGTCTCACTCCTGGGTCGTCGGCCATGACCAAGACATCACTGAAGAAGCGGTCAACAGCCGGGCCGAGCGTCGCAAGGTCGCTGAGGGCGCCGCGATAGTCCCCTCTGGGCACGGCCGCCTGCACCCGCGGCATGCGTTCCTGAACATCCCGAAGAAGTTTCGCTTCCGACGGCTCCAGCAGAATGGACGTGAGGGCGTCGAGTGAGAGCGGGGCCCCGCCCTTCAGCTCCCGCGCGATGTTCTTGACGCGCTTGAACGTCACCGCCAGCTGTCGGAATTCCGGCGACTCTACCAGTTCCGGCAACGCCTCCAGCTTTCGTCTGGCGGTCAGCGGCACGAGATCGTCCACGCTCAACACGGCTCGCACATGATCAGGTGCAAATCCACGCTGTTCCAGGACATACCGCAGCCGATCACGCCAGAAGGCAAGAGGCTGAAGCTCGGCGCCAGGCTGGCCATCACAATCGCGGAACGGCCCGGTCGCTTCATCGAGCAATAGCTTCAAAGGTATCGCGCCTTTCGGCCCTCCGAGCTCCGGCAGATCGATGAGGATTTTCAAGACGCCGTGCGCCTGTCGCCGCATGCCAAACGGATCGCGGGAACCACTGAAACGTTCACCCGCCGCAAAGAGGCCGGCGATCGTATCCAGCTTGTCTGCGAGCGAGACCGCCGCCCAGGTGAGCGCCGCCTTTCCGAGTTGGACGCGCGACGGAGGGGAATCTGTCTCGACGCCGATCGGCAGGTAGTGGAAGTAGATTGCCTTCCACACTGCCTCGGGCAGACCGTCTTCGCGCGCATAGATGCCGCCCATGGTGCCCTGAAGTTCGGGGAACTCGCGCACCATGTCGGTCGTCAGGTCCGCTTTCGCCAGATGCGCCGCGTGGCCCGCCTGCCGCGCCACATCGTCTCCCGCTCCGAAGGCCTGCCGGGCAATCGATTCCGCCAGCCGCTCGATCCGCGCTGACTTCTCTTTGTAGGTGCCGAGCTTCCTGTGGAACAGGATCGTGCCGAGCCGGTCGATCCGGGATTCCAGCTGAGCTCTTCGATCCGTCTCCCAGAAGAATCGAGCGTCACGCAGCCGCGCCGTCACGACTCGCTCGGCGTTGCGGGCGATCGTGCGCTCGTTGTCCGGCTCCGTATTGATGACGGCCAGGAATGCGTTCTTCAGTTTGCCGTCCTCGGCCTCGACCGGAAAATAGTGCTGGTGGTGAATGAGCGTCGTCGTGAGCACTTCGGCGGGCAACTCGAGAAACTCGACGCCGAAGGTGCCCGCAATCACGGACGGATACTCGACCAGGTCGGGCACCTCCTGCAGCAGCCTCGAGTCGCCGTGGACGACGCGGCTGAGACGCCCCTGCAGACGCTGCGCCTTGGCATCCAGTTCCCGCGCGATCTTGTTGTGCCGCTCCTGACGCTCGAGGATCACGAAATTCTCGAGCAGCCGCGCGCGGTACTCGTCGAAGCTGCGCACCTTGATTGCGCGGCCGGCACGCCCGCTCGTCGTGAGGAAGCGGTGACCATAGGTGGAGGCGCCGGCGGTCACCTCCTGGACTTGACTGGTCTGCGCCGCCGCGGATCTGGCGATCGAAAAGGGCACCACCCGGCCCCCATAGAGATACAGCAGCCATCGGATCGGCCGGCCGAAGAGCAGCTCGCCTTTGCCGTCGTCGAGCTCCGCGTCCCAGTGCATCAATTTCGGGAACGCCAGCGCCCGGAGCGAGTCGCCCAGGACGGCGGGCAGCACATCCACCGCCGTCCTGCCGCGCTGCTTCCTGCGGAATGCCAGGTACACACCTTTCGGTGTCTCGATCCGTTCGAGCGCGGCCACGTCGACGCCCTGCTTCGCGGCAAACCCCGCCGCGGCCGGTGAGGGCGTCCCGTCAGGCGCAAAGCTCGCGCTCACCGGGGGACCATTCACCAGCTCCTCGAGATCGGTTTGACGTTCGGCCAGCCGGGCGATGCGGACCGTGAGACGGCGCGGTGTGCTGTGGGTTTCCGACGGCGCCTCGGGCATGAGCCGGTGCGCGCGAAGTTGATCAGCGAGCACCTCGCCGATCTTCTGGGTCAGCTCGGGCAGCCAGCTTGCCGGCAGTTCTTCACATCCGATCTCGAGTAGGAGCTCGCGGTCCATTCAAGCGCCTGCGGCGACGACAGCGGCGGCTGCGCCCGGCTCGACGTACTGCCGGGCGATGCCGAGGGCGAGCTGGCGGATGCGGAGGATGTAGGCCGCCCGCTCGGTGACCCCGATACTGTTGCTCGAGTCGAGGATGTTGAACAGGTGCGAGCACTTGAGGCAATGCTCGAGCGCCGGGAAGACGAGCTGCGACTTCAGGAGGGACTGCGACAGAATGTAGTATTTCTCGAACAGATCGCGATGAAACACGCCGAATTCCACTCCCTCCATCGCTAACCGGCCAAAGACATAGGTGGACTGCTCGACCTCGTCGCGCAGCCGCACGTCGCGGTACTTGACGCCCGCACCCCACTCCAGATCGAACATGTTGTCGACACGCTGGAGCGCCATCGCAATGCGCTCGATACCGTAGGTCAGCTCGGCCGCTATCGGCGAGAGCTCCATGCCGCCGGCCTGCTGGAAGTAGGTGAACTGCGAGATCTCCATTCCGTCGAACATGACCTGCCAGCCGGTGCCCCAGGCACCAAGCGTGGGCGCTTCCCAGTTGTCCTCCTCGAACCGGACGTCGTGTTGCCGGGGATTGATGCCGACCGCCTCGAGGCTTTCGAGATAGAGCTGCTGAACTTCGTCTGGCGCCGGCTTGAGAATCACCTGGAACTGATGGTGCTTGAACGAACGGTTCGGGTTTTCTCCGAAGCGGCCGTCAGCCGGGCGGCGTGAAGGCTGGACGTACGCCACGTTCCAGTGCGCCGGACCGAGGACGCGCAGGAACGTTTCGGGATGCATCGTGCCGGCCCCGACCTCGATGTCGAGCGGCTGCTGGAGAACACAGCCTCGCGACGCCCAGAATTCCGACAGTTTCAGGATGAGACCTTGGAATGTCATCTCCTCATTTCTCTCAGCACTTTCACCGACCGCAGTTCCTTTTCCAGGTGCATCGTAATCAGCTCGCGGTGCGACGCTTCGAGCTCGCGCATCACCTCGCGAGGCGCCGGCACGCCGGCGAGCGCGAGCGGACTGACGCGCCGCGCCGCGGCGAGAAACGCGAGAGCCTCGCTCGAGGCCCGCGGATCGGGGGCATAGACACCCTGAAGCCGCAGCAGCCAGTACTCGAAGTAGCGCGCGAGCGGATCCACCGGCGCGCCCGCCGCGATCGCCTCGACCATCGACGCCCCGAGCCGGAACAGCGTTTCGTTCGGATCGGCCTCTTGCGCCCACTCGTCGATCAGCTCGGCGAAGTACTCCATGTAGCCGAGCGCGTCGCCATCGGCCGCCGACAGGGGCGAACGCGTGGGCTCGACGTAGTTCAGGAACACGAGCTCTCGACGCTCTCGCTCGACGTACGACACGCGGCCGCACGTCATCGGCTCGAGCGCGCCGCCGAAGCGGCGCCGGCTCTGGCGCGCGTTCTTCGCGACCCCCCGCTTCTTGCCGCGATCGCGCGTCAGGAACACGACGATGCGATCGGATTCACCGAGCTTGTACGTCCTCAGAATCAGCGCGTCGGTGGTGTGCAGCGGCAGGACATAACTTTACTATATGTGAGGCTTGAGCGAGGCTCGACTGCGCGGGCTGGCGGCTCCGACGACATACCGTGCGGCGAGCGGCCGGGACGACTCGCGACCTCGCCGCGATGAACTCGCGCGGAAAAATGCGTTCACCGGCCTGAGCTGTCGATTCCCCGCGTCGATTCAGCTGCTTCGAGCGCCGGCGCCATGAACATTCACCGCCCGTGACCACTCGCAACATTCGGGCGTCAATCACGATCGACGCGGCCGGTAGCCTCTTGAACGCATTTTATCCATTCCCGATCGCGCGTGTTCCACGCGGCGCGGCCCCGAGCCGTCCCATCCGCTCGCTGATCGACGCATGGCGCCCACCGCCGCCCGGCCTCGCCG
>JAHFUL010000070.1:0-6342 GCA_023265155.1 Acidobacteriota bacterium | reverse complement strand
CGCGCCTATCAGGTATCGCCTCCTGAGCGGCGGCCTGGAAAGCGACGGTTGCGACCGCCAGCGCTGGAAGAATGAGCATTCGCATTGCAAGTCCTCTCAGAAAACGTAGTGGGGTCATCAGTTTCACCGGCGTGAGCGACGACCGCTGGTTCTGCCTACCAGACGCCGATTCGGCCCAGCTTCTTGATTAGCGATCATTGTGTGATTGGCACAGAGAAGGCGGTAACGGCCGGGTTCAGCGTTGAGCACTGCGTAAAGGTAACCGAGGCCTCCTCTGAGTGTCTGATTGAACCCAATGATCTCTGCGCCTCTGCGGTCTCTGCGTTGTCCGTCGTGATCGCGCAATCGAGCCTATTTGTCGTGACCGAGGCCGATCTCGCTCAGCACGCGCGCGTCCTCCCGCCACTCCGATTTCACCCGCACGTGCAGATCGAGGAACACCTTCGTGGAGAAAAACCGCTCGAGCTCCTCGCGCGCCGCGGTGCCGATCTTCTTGATCATCTCGCCGCCCTTCCCGATGACAATCGGCTTCTGCGATTCGCGGTCGACGACGATCGTGCAATACAGCTTCAGGAGCGTGCTCTGGCCAATCGGCTCTTCGAACCGGTCGATGACCACGGCGCTCGAAAACGGGATCTCCGCATGGGTGAACTGCAGCAGTTTCTCCCTAACGATCTCTGCGGCCATGATGCGCTCGGGCTGATCGGTCAGAAAATCCTCAGGATAGAGCCGATCGCCTTCCGGCAGCCGGTCGAGAATCGCCTTCTCCAGACGGTCGAGATTGTCGCCCGTCGATGCAGAGACGGGAATGATCTCCGCGAAGTTGCCTTCCCGCCCGTAGCGCTCCATCACCGGCAGGAGCCTCGACTTCTTCATCAGATCGATCTTGTTCAGGATCAGGAACACCGGAGCTGTCACATCCTTCACGAGATCGAGCACGAAACGATCGCCCTTGCCCGTCGGCTCCGCCGCATCGACGACGAGCCCCAGCACATCGACGGTTTGCAGGGTCTCGAGCGCCGTATCGACCATCTGGACGTTCATGCGGTGAAGCGGCCGGTGAATGCCGGGCGTGTCCAGGAACACCACCTGCGCGCCGGGGTAGTTCTTGACGCCGAGGATGCGCGTTCTCGTGGTCTGGGGCTTGTCGGACACGATCGCGAGCTTCGATCCGATGATGCGGTTCAGCAGCGTGGATTTCCCGGCATTCGGACGTCCAACGAAGGACACGAAGCCGCTCTTCATGCGTCGCCATCGCCCTGAAAACGCGAACTGTTGACGGCACTCGCCGGTTGCCGTCGCATCACCCGGACCTTGTGAATACGCCGGCGCTCCGCCTCGAGCACTTCCACGACCAGATCGTCGATCTCCACCCGCTCGCCGACCGCAGGCACTCGTCCCAGGTGCGTCAGCAGGTACCCGCCCACCGTTTCGAATCCCTCGCGCTCGATCTGGACGCCAAGCCGCTGGCTCATTTCGTCGATGTCGACCTTGCCGCTGAAGATGAACCGACCGCTCCCCTCCTCCACGATCGGCTCGGACTCCACGTCGTACTCGTCGCGAATCTCGCCGACGATCTCCTCGAGCATGTCCTCGATCGTCACGAGTCCAGCGGTCCCGCCGTACTCATCCACCACGATGGCAATTTGCGTCTGCTGCCGCTGAAACTGCTTGAGCAGCGCCGACACCCGCTTGCTTTCGGGAACCACGACGGCCGGCCGCACGAGCGGCGTGATCGGAGCGCTGTCGCTGTTCAGGGCGAGGGCCACGAGGTCCTTGACGAAGGCGAAGCCGGAAATATTGTCCAGGCTCCCCTTGAAGACCGGGAAGCGCGAATACTCCTGCTCCCTGAACAGTGCGCGCAACTCGCCAATCGTCGCGTCCTCCCGGATCGCGACGATGTCGGGCCTGGGCGTCATCACCTCCCGGACGATGGTATCGCCGAAATCGACGATGCTCTGGAGCAGCTTCCGCTCTTCGCCCTGAATGATCCCTTCCTGTTCGCCGGTGTCCAGATACGCCGTGGCGACCTCGCCCTTTTCTTCCGCGTTCTCGACCGCCGGCGGCGCCGTTCGCTTCGTCGCGGACCGCGTCATCCATCGGGTGAGCGGCGCAATCGCCCTCGCGATCGGACTGAAGGACGGCAGCAGAAGCTCCAGTACGCGTTCCGGGTCGCGACTGACGATGGCGAGCGGGATCAGCAGCTCGCAGAGCACCACGAATGCCGCAACGCTCGCGATCACCATCGTCAGCGACGTTGCGTTGATGCCGATGGCGGCTGCCAGCAGAACTGTGGCGAGCGCGGTCAGCAGCCCGAGCAGCAGCCGTACGGGCAGGAACAGCAGGACCGGGTCGTCAAGGTATTCGCCCAGCCCGTCTGGTCTGCCGCTGCGTTCGGCGAGCAGGCGGAGCGAGAGCCGCATCAGCGCGCTGAACGCGGCTTCGATTGCGCCCAGATATACCGCCGCGCAGGCCAGCAGAAAAACGAACAGAGGTATCACGGTCGTGATCGTTCTATCAGCCCCTCGCGAAGGCCGCCCTTCTTGCGCAGCCGTCGCTCCATCCTCGCCATCAGCCCGTCGTCCCGGTGGTGATCGTATCCCAGCAGATGCAGCAATCCGTGCAAAGCGAGAATCCTGAGCTCCGTCCACTCGTCGTGCCCGGCCGCACGAGCCTGCCGCCGCGCCAGGCCTCTAGCGATGACGATATCGCCAAGACAGGGACGGAGATAGGGGATAGGGATTGGGGATTGGGGATTGGGCGGCCGGGATTGGGGATTGGGCGGCGCGGATTGGGGATTGGGCGGCGCGGATTGGGGATTGGGGATTAGGGTTCGAGCCGTAGGCCCGAGCTTGAGCTCGGGCGTGCACGGAAAGCTCAACACATCGGTTGGAGAGTCGCGGCGCCGATATCGACGGTTGAGCGCGCGGACGCGTGCATCGCTGACGAGCGCGATATTGACGAGCCCCCGCGCACTGGACGGTGCGACTCGAGTCAGCCAGCGCGAGAGCCCCGCGGCGGCCACGCCCCTGCCGCGCGCATCCGACACGACGACACGAATTCGTCCAGGTGTCATGCGGACTAGTGACCTGGCTCGACAGGCTCACCGCGTCCTGAGACTGTCGAAGAAGAATGGGGCTCGGGACGAGGACGGCCGGTTCCGTTGCTCGAGAATGCCTCGTACGCCTTCACGATCTGCTGAACCAGCTTGTGACGGACGACGTCGCGATCATCGAAGTAGATGAACGAGATCCCTTCGATGCCATTGACCACGCGCATCGCTTCCATCAGCCCAGACCCCTTGCCGGAGGGCAAATCGATCTGCGTGATGTCCCCCGTGATGACCGCCTTCGAACCGAAGCCAAGACGCGTCAGAAACATCTTCATCTGCTCGGTCGTGGTGTTCTGCGCTTCGTCGAGAATCACGAATGCATCGTTGAGGGTCCGTCCGCGCATGAACGCGATCGGCGCGATCTCGATCGTCCCTCGCTCGATGTAGCGCGACACGCGGTCGACTTCGAGCATGTCGTACAGCGCGTCGTACAGAGGCCTGAAATACGGGTTGACCTTTTCCTGCAGATCCCCTGGCAGGAAACCGAGCTTTTCGCCAGCTTCGACCGCGGGCCGCGCGAGGATGATGCGCGTCACCTTCTTCGCCAGAAGAAACGAGACCGCCTGCGCCATCGCCAGGTAGGTCTTCCCTGTTCCGGCGGGGCCGATGCCAAAGACGATGTCGTTCGAGTCGATGGCATCGAGGTACCGCCGCTGGTTGATCGTTTTCGGGGCAACGCGCCGCTTCCCTGGTGTCAGGCTGCCTCTGAGGAAGTGCTCGCGCAGATCGACCACCTGGCTCTCTGCGACAAGGTCGGCCGCCGTCTTGACGTCAGCATTCGACAGTTTGTAGCCCTCGCGCATCAGGCCCGCCAGCTGCGTGATCACGCGTTCCACGTTGTCCGGACCGGGAGTTTCGCCGTCCACGACGAGCTCGTGTCCCTGCGTGCGAATGCGGACGTTGAAGAGCGATTCGAGGTGCTTGAGGTTCTCGTCGTAGGAACCGAACAGCGTCTCGATGCCCTCGCCGGGGAGGATGATTCGCTTCATCTATGTTCCGGGGCGCTCCCAAAACATGCGATATCTCCTTTTAACGCAGTTACTTAGCATCCGATTATACAGCCGCCGTCGCGCGGCCAGTAAGTCCCGCATCCACAGTCGTTTGCGTTGGGGTCACTTCCTGCCAGGTTCGACAATCCGGATGTGGAGCTCGCGAAGCTGCTTCTCCGACACCGGCGCCGGGGCGCCCATCAGGAGATCTTCGGCGTTCTGTGTCATCGGGAAGGCGATCACCTCGCGGAGGTTGGGCTCCTGCGCCAGCAGCATGACGATCCGATCGATGCCCGGCGCGAGCCCGCCGTGGGGCGGTGCGCCGAATCGGAAGGCCCTCAGCATGCCGCCGAACCGCTTTTCGACCTCGTCGGAGCCATACCCGGCGATTTCGAAGGCGCGGAGCATGACGTCGGGGCGATGATTCCGGATGGCGCCGCTCGACAGCTCGACACCGTTGCAGACGATGTCATATTGAAACGCCTTGATCGACAACGGATCCTGGCTGTTCAGCGCCTCGAGGCCGCCTTGTGGCATCGAGAACGGATTGTGACTGAAGGTAATCTGATTGGTTTCCGCGTCGCGTTCATAGAACGGGAAATCGGTCACCCAGCAGAAGCGATACGCGTTGGCTTCCAGCAGACCGAGCTCCCGCGCCAGGTGATTCCTGAGCCCGTCAACCGGACGCATGAGACCCTTTGGCGTTCCGCTCACGAAAAACACCGCGTCTCCCCGCTGGATGGCGGCCGCCTCGAACAACTGCTCGCGCCGCGCGTCGGGCAGGTACTTCGCCAGCGGTCCTTTCGGCGTCTCGCTTGCGACGATGTACGCGAGCCCGCCCAGGCCGAGCGATTCCGCCAGGCCGACCGTCTTGTCGAAAAAGCTTCTCGATCGATCGGCCGCGCCCGGCGCCCGGATCGCGCGCACCACGGAACCGCTTTCGACAGCCCGGGCAAAGACCGCGAACTCCGATCCCCGGAAGATTTCCGTCACGTCGGCGGCCTTGATCGGGTTCCGGAGATCAGGTTTGTCCGTCCCATACATCGTCATCGCATCGTCGAACGTGATGCGCGGGAAGGGCGATTCGGACACCGTCCAGTCCGAAAACTCGCTGAATACCCCGGCGAGCACCGGCTCGATCGCGGCGAACACGTCGTCCTCGGTCACAAACGACAGCTCGACGTCCAGCTGGTAGAACTCCCCTGGCGACCGATCGGCGCGCGCGTCCTCGTCGCGGAAACAGGGGGCAATCTGGAAATAGCGATCGAATCCGGCAACCATGAGGAGCTGTTTGAACTGCTGAGGGGCCTGCGGCAATGCATAGAACTTCCCCGGATGAATCCGGCTCGGCACGAGGTAGTCGCGGGCGCCCTCCGGAGAGCTGGAAGTCAGAATGGGCGTCTGGAACTCGAGAAACCCCTGGGCCTGCATCCGCTGCCGGATGCTGGAAATCACCTTGGAGCGCAGGACGATGTTCGCGTGGAGCTTCTCGCGCCGCAGGTCCAGGAACCGATAGCGCAGGCGCTGCTCCTCCGGAATCTCCTGGACGCCCGCCACCTGAAACGGCAGCGGTTCTGCCGACGAGAGCACGTCGATCGCGTCCACGACCACTTCAACCAGGCCGGTTGGCAGTGTGGGATTGATGTTCTCCGCCGTGCGGGCGATCACGTGCCCCTTTACGGTAACCACACTTTCCGGCCTGAGCGCTTCGGCCACGGCAAACGCGCTCGAATCGGGCGTGAACACGCACTGGGTCACGCCGTGGTGGTCCCGAAGGTCGATGAACAGGAGCTGTCCGTGGTCCCGCTTGCGGTTGACCCAGCCGGCGAGGCGCACAGTCTGCCCCACGTGCTCGGGTCGCAGCACGATGCAGGTGTGGGTTCGATAGGGATCAGGCATCAGAGGTAGGGGTTCACGAGGTTCACGAGGTTCACGAGGTTCACGAGGTTCACGAGGTTCACGAGGTTCACGGGGTTCACGAGGTTCACGGGGTTCACGAGGTTCACGAGGTTCACGGGGTTCACGGGGTTCACGGGGTTCACGGGGTTCACGAGGTCACGGGGTCCGGGGTTCGATGAGACGGACGCGGTTCGCGATCGTGTTCGCCGCCGTGGCTCGCGACACGGCGTCCTGCTGTCTGGACTGCAAATCGCGGACGGACACTTCACCGCGGGCGCGCTCATTCTCGCCCAGAATCACCAGCACCGGCACATTCCGGGTCGACGCGTGCTTCAGCGGCTT
>JAHFUL010000069.1 GCA_023265155.1 Acidobacteriota bacterium | reverse complement strand
CTGGCTGCAGCGGCGGCCGTGGCGGGTGCCGCACCGACAGCGCCCGAGAACACTCCCGCGCCGTTGGCCGTCGCAGCCGTGGCGGGCTCCGCTCCCGCCGGCGCCGCCGACGCTGCGCGCGCCGCTCCGCGCCCCGTCGCTGCGGTTCCGCGCCCTGCGGCGGGTGCTCCGCGCCCGGCCGCTGCGCCACGTCCAGCGGCCGCGGGATCGCCGGTTCGTGTCTTGATATCGGCGCCGCCCTCGATCAGGACCTTCATCGCGTCGGCGTTGTTCTCTGCCGCCGCCCACATCAACGCCGTCTGTCCCCGCGCGCTGTCGCGCGCGTTGGGATCGGCGCCGTACGCCAGGAGCGCTTTCAGGACTTCCGGCGTACCGGTGCGCGCCGCCGTCATCAGCGCCGTTTCGCCTCCCGGCAGGGTCGCGTTGGCATCGGCCCCCGCCTTCAAGAGTCGCAGCACGATGTCGGCATTTCCGTTCGTGCACGCGAGCGTGAGCGGCTGAACGCCATACCGGTTGGCGGCCTTCACGTTGGCGCCCGCACGGATCAGCAGATCCACGATGTCGAGGGCGTCCTTGTGAACGGCCCAGTGGAGCGCCGTCGTGCCGTCCGCCTCCGCTGTGTTCACGTCAACCCGCTTCTGCAGCAGCGCGCGGACGGCCGTCGCGTCGCCATCCTTTGCCGCCGTTGCCAGCGGCACATCCCGCCCCGCGGCCCCGAGCGTCACAACAAGAAGAACGCCGAGGACGGGCAGGGTCCAGCAGACGGCTCGATGTGTCATGCGCATGATTGTTCTCTCGCCTAGAGATCCGCAAGCCGTCCGGTGCTGTCGGCGATCTGAGTGACCGGTACGCCCACCTTGCCGAGCAGCGTCACGCCGAGATTCATCATCGGGGTGTTTTCCGCGTACTGCAGATGCCGTCCGCCCTCGAGGGTTCCGCAGCCGCCGCCCGCCAGGATGGTCGGCATGTTGACCGGTGTGTGATGGTCGCTGTCGCCCATGCCGGCGCCGTACATCATGATCGAGTGATCCAGCAGCGTGCCGTCGCCGTCGGGCGTGTTGCGCATCTTCTCGAGGAGTCGCGCGAACAGCGACACGTGATACGCATTGATCTTCGACGCCTTGGCGATCTTCTCGGGATCCATCTGATGGTGCGACACGCCGTGGTGTCCGTCGGGCACGCCGATCCAGGGATACGCCCGGCCGCTCAGTTCGCGCGAGAACTGGAAGGCGACGACGCGCGTGACGTCGGCCTGGTAGGAGAGCAGCGTCAGGTCGAGCATCAGCTTGGCGTGGTCGTCGAACGCGTCCGGAACGCCGATCGGCTCTTCGGGGACGGCCACGGTCGACGCGTCCGTACGATTCTCGGCCCGTTGAATGCGTTGCTCGACATCGCGCACGGCGGTGAGGTACTCGTCGACCGCCAGCCGATCGCGCACGCCCAGACGCCTGGTGAGTCTCGCCATGTCCTGCAGGGCCAGATCGAGCACGCTTCGGTCCTGGCGCATCCGCGCAAACCGTTCCGCCGCGGTGCCTCCCTCGCCGAACAGGCGCTCGAAGACCGCGCGCGGATTGCCTTCCATCGGCATCGGCGTCGTCGGCGTCTTCCAGGAGAAGGTGCGCTGGTACACGCAGCTGTAGCCGTTTTCGCAGCTGCCGACGACGAAGTCGTAGTCGAGCGCCAGTTGGAGCGAATTGAGCGGGCTGTCCTTGCCGATCACGGCGGCCGCCATCTGGTCGATCGACGTACCGCATTCGATGTCGGCGCCTTCCGTCTTCTTCGGGCGCACACCGCTCAACCACGACGACCCGCAGCGGGTGTGAACGCCGCCGCCCTCGCTCATCGTCTCCGCGCCCTTGTTCGCCATGCCGCTGACAACCACGATGTGGTCGCGCAGGGCTTCGAGCGGCTTGAGCACCGGCGTCATCTCGAAGCCCTTGCCCACGATTTGCGGGTGGAAGTTGGGGAGGTACGTGCCGTTTGGCACGTAGAAGAAGCCGAGCCGCGGCACCGGTTTCACGGCCGACTGCGCCGTGAGCGAGGGGATCATCGCGTCCAGGAGCGGAAGCGCAAGGGTTGCGCCCAGTCCACGGAGGAAGGTCCGACGCGGCAGTGCCATTTTCGTGATGAACATTTTTTACCTCGCGGGGGCCCCTCGCCCCGCTCGTTTGCTCGCGCCGCTTGCGGGGGCCCCTACGCCCCGCGCCGCGACGCTCGCTCTCAGTTCTATTGCGGGTGCCTCTCGCCCGCCCGGCTCGCCCCGCGCGTTCCTAGTTCGCCGTCTGTGTTGCCGGCGCCGTTCGTCGCATTTGAAACGGCAGACTCTTCGTGATGCCCAGAATGACGGCCGACAGCCTGTAGTTGCTGCCCGCCGCGTCGTGCACGATTTTTCGGACCGCCGGCATGTCGTAATACTCGAGGCCGCGGCCGAGGGAGTACGTCAGAAGCTTTTCGGTGAGCGTGGTGACGAAGCGATCGGAGTGCTTGACGAGCGCCGCGCGAAGCGCCGAGACGCCGTCGAACGCCGTCCCGTCGGGAAGCGCGCCGGACGCATCGATGGGTGCATACAGTTCGTCGACGTCGCGCCAGCGTCCGATCGGGTCGAAGTGCTCGAGGCCGAAGCCGAGCGGGTCGATCATCGCGTGGCAGCTGGCGCACGCAGGGTTGGAACGGTGCTCAGCCATCCGTTCGCGCATCGACGGCATCCGGCCCGCATAGACGCCGCCTTTCTCCGGGAGCGCCGGCACATTCGGCGGCGGTGGAGGAGGCGGCGTGCCCAGGAAGTTCTCGAGGATCCATTTGCCGCGGAACACGGGCGAGGTCCGGATCGGCTGCGACGTGATCGTGAGGATGCTCCCTTGTCCCAGCAGGCCGCGGCGTCGATCGTCGGTCAGCGTCACGCGGCGGAAATGGCTGCCGTTGATGTTGGGGATGCCGTAGTGCCGTGCCAGGCGATCGTTCAGGAACGTGTAGTTCGCACTCAGAAGATCGACCGCGCTCCGATCTTCGCGAAGCATGCTGTCGAAGAAGAGCTCGGTCTCGCGGCGCAGGTCCTGCCGCAGGCTGTCGTTGAAATCGGGGAAGAGCACCTCCGACGGCGTGACCGCCTGCAGGTTGCGCAGCTGGAGCCACTGGCCGACGAAATTGCTGGTGAGGGCTTCCGAGCGTGGATCGGCGAGCAGCCGGCGCACTTCGCGGTCGAGCCCCGCGGCCGTCCGCAACCTGCCCTGCACGGCCGCACTGATGAGCGCCTCGTCCGGCACGCTGCTCCAGAGGAAGAACGACAGGCGGCTGGCGAGCTCGAGATCGCCGATGCGATAGTTCGCGCCGGCTTTCGCGGCGAGGCCCGCGGGATCGGCCTCCACTCTGAACAGGAACTCCGGACCGACCAGCAACTGCTGCACGCCGCGCTCGATGCCAGCCTCGAAGTCGCGTCCTGCCCGCCCCGCGTTGTACGCCGCCACGAGCACGCGGAGATCCTCGTCGGTCACCGGACGCCGGAACGCGCGCCGCGCGAGCGTGGAGAGGATTTGCCGGGCACACCGATCCTCCCCCAATCCCCCCAATCCCGCCAATCCCGCCAATCCCTGATCCCTAATCCCTAATCCCTTTTCCGGCCGGCACACAAAGATCCGGTGCCGGCTCGGTGTGTCTCCCGCGCCCGCCGCGTCGAATGGCCCGGTGATCGTCACGCCGCGTAAAACCGCAATACCCGGTCCGCTGACCGTGGGGTTGATGAACGGCTTGCGGTTCGCTTCAGTGAGCAGCGCCGGAGTGTAGAGGAACGCCACGCCGAGATCGTGCGGTCCCGCTTTGATCGGCGCGCGGAATTCCAGCTTCTCGCCAGCCTCGTTGCCGTCGACGTCCACGGCGCGGGCGCCGCGCTTCACGTTGAGCAGCTGGAGGCGCTCGCCGTCGAGGAGCACGTCCACGTCGGCGCCGCCGGCCACGCCCGCCAGATCGAAGCGGAACGCGTACTCGGCGTCCTGCGGGAACTGGTGCTGAATCAGCGTCCCGCCGCGCGTGCCGAACGGCAGTCCCTCGACGTGCTCGTTCTGTAGAAGCGCCGGGGACACGAGATAGGTCTGGGCCGCCGGGCCAGACGGCGGTGCGCCGATGGCCGCGCGGCTGATCTTCCTGGCGGCCGACAGGTACCGCTCCATCAACGACTCGGAGACCTTCAGCGCACCCGCCATGTTGTCGAAGCCGTAGCTTGCGCTGTCGCCCGGCAGCAGCGAGGCGACGTCGATGTCGAGCGCCAGTACGTCACGAACCGCGTTGCGATACTCGGCGCGATTGAGGCGATGGAAGGTTTCCGTGCGACCAGGGTTGGGCCTCAGCGCCGCGGCGGTGTCGATGGCGGTCTCGAGCGATGAGACGAAGATCTCCTGCGCCGGGCCGTCGGGCCGCGGTCTGCCGGCAGGCGGCATCAGCCCGCCGCGGAGCTTGAGCACAACTTTTTCCCAGACGTCCGCGTGGTCGCTGACCTTCGTGAGGTCGAGCGTGTCGAGCGCCAGGCCTCCGGTCTTCGCGCGCTCGTTGTGGCAGCCGACGCAGTAGCGGTCGAGCAGTGCACGTTGCGGAGGTGCCGGGCGCGCCGCGGGCGCGGGCGGCGCGGCCGGTCGATTCGGCGCGACCGACGGTTGCTGACGCGCTGTGGAGGCTGGGGGCTGTTGCGGGCTTGGCGCCTTAACAGGTTTGCCGGCAGTCAAGTCTCCAGCCTGCCTTCCGGCAGTCAAGTCTCCAGCCTGCCTTCCGGCAGCCAAGTCTCCAGACTGCCGTTCGGCAGTCAAGGGCCCGGACGCCAGCAGCGCACACCACCAACCTGCCGCAAGAATGCAGATCCCGGCCCTGTTCATGCCAATCCGAAATGGTACCTAAAAGGGCAGCGCAAGCAAGATAAATGATGAGGACGCTCGGTCCATCTACCTTCGAGCTGATCGACGTCTTTTCAGCGAAACGGGCACGAGGGTCAAAAGATGGAGGCCAAGGCCCTGCTAATTCGAGGAACAACCGGGGTGACGGGGTGATGGGGTGACGGGGTGATGGGGTGATGGGGTGATGGTGTGACGGTGTGACGGGGTGACGGCGTGATGGGATGATGGAGCTTCAGTTCAAGTTCAGTTTTTTCTCAGGCTTTCCTCACGACCTGCGCCCTCCTGTGCCTCTACTCTCGCGGCCACAGGAGGATGTGATGCAGAAGCGATTTCAGATGCACCTTGTGGTTGTGGTGATGAGCATGGTGGCGGTCAGCGTGGTACCCGCTGGAGCCCAGGACAACAAGCCGACACTCGCCATCGTCAATTTCGACGCGGCCCCCGGTGGCTGGACCTTGCCTCCGCCCCAACTCGGATCGACCGTCGCTCAGTTGATGCTGGATCAACTGGTCACGGCTGAAACGTTCCACGTGCTCGACGGGGAGTGGCTCCAGTACGGCAGCCGTGAAGCCGGTGACCGCCGTCTCGAGGTGCTGCGAAACAACGCGGAGCAGGCCGGAGTGGACTACCTCGTGTTCGGATCGATTACGAAGTTCTCGAACGAGAACCGTCAGCGCACGGTCGGCGGCGCCGGGTTTCGACTCCCGCTCATTGGCGGAGTTCGCAAGCAGAAAGCTGAGCTCGCCGTCTCCATTCTCGTCCGCATCGTCGACGTCCGAACCGGTGAAGTGGTGGCGACGACGATCGGGCAGGGGAGTGGCAGTCGCAAGAAGGTGGCCGTCGGCGTGCTGGGTCTCCTTGGCGGGCCCGTCGGAGCGCTCGCGTCCACGGGGGTCTCGCAGGCGCGCGACGCGCAACTCGATGAAGCCGTCCAACAGGCCGTGGCGTCAGCGTCGGTCGGTCTGGTCAATGCCGCACCGCGACTCATTCGTGCGCGGACGGAAACGCCGTCAGACACATTGGCGCTGGCCCGCGATCGCTGAAGGTGGTTGCCGCGCCGCCCTCAGGTCCGGCCCTTGGCCGGACCTCCATTCATTTCGCATTCACGCACACGCGACCAACGCCGCGGCCGCGACGAAGAGCCATCCGTTTCGCACACCAACCTCCGGCAGAGGGTCTTGGGTTGTTGTACGACTACTCTTTCTGAGCCGCGGCAGCGTTCAGGTCGCGATTTCGTTCCTGCACCGTCCCCGGGATGCCCAACCTCGGGTCAGCGCCCAGCTTCCTGATGAACTCCGCAGTTTCCGGGTACGCCTGGAACTGAAACGACTGCTTCGAACCCTCGGCCATGCGGTACGCAGTGCGTCCCCTGAAATCTCGAGCATTGATGTTGGCTCCGCGTTTGACCAGGATCTCGATCACCTCATCGAGTCCGCGGAATGCCGCGCCGTGCAGGGCGGTGAAGTCGGCCTCGTTGACGGCGTTGACGTCGGCGCCCGCGTCCAACAGAAGCGTGACCGCATCCTCCGCAGTTTGCGACCGCCGTCCTCGTTGCAGGCCCGGTTGGAAGGTCGAACGGCCGAGACCCGCCGCCACCATCAAGGGTGTCGTGCCGTCGTCCGTCGTCAGGCGAGGGTCCGCGCCTGCGGCCAAAAGGTTTTTCAGCACCGCAAGCGCGCCGTCCGCCCGACCGCTCGCACCAGTCGGCTCGAAGAAGCCGGCGGCACCGCCGCCGGCATTTGCAGCCAGAGCCGCCACCCATAGCGGCGTCGCACCGCGCATGTCACCAGTGCCACACGCGTAGGTCTCGAACGCGCCTTTCGTGGGATAGCCGACGTAACTCATCATCATCGTGCTGGTCGTGATGCGGGCATTCGGGTCTGCTCCGTGACTGAGCAGCGCACTCACTAGCGCTGCCCGCTGACTCGGACCTCTCCCTCCGCCACCGGTTCCGGAACTGTACACACCGTTGGCGCCTCGCGTTCGGCTCCAGTCTTCCAGCCACACGTCCACAGGCCCCGCCGCGATGTGCAGCGCCTTCACCCCATCGATCGAACCGTTTGGATCGGCCCCCTGGTCGAGGAGAAACATCGCGAATTGGTCCCTCCCGTTCAAGAGGGCAAAAGGCAGCAGGTGCGTACCGTCGGCTGAAGCCTGATTGATATTGGCACCGGCGGCAATCAAGACTTTGGCAAGTCCGATGTCACCATTCAGTGCGGCATACATGAGCGGGGTGTCTCCTCTTTTCGATGAGACACCCACATCAGCGTGATTGGCAATGAACAGCTGAGCGATGTCGGCGCGTTGGTCGGCGACCGCCCACATCAACGCCGTCACGTTCATTGCGGTGGTCGCGTTGAGGTTTGCACCGCGGACCAGCAGGGACTTCACAATCGCCACGTTGCCTGTGTGGGTCGCGATCATGAGGGGCGTAAGGCCGCTTGACTGCGCTGAGTTTGGGTTCGCCCCGGCCGCGAGCAGTGTTTCAACCATGGCCCCGTTCGCGTTCTCACTCGCCTGGGCAAGAGGTGTCACGCCGTGGTCATCCGCGGCGTTGACATTCGCTCGCGCGGTCAGGAGAAGCTCAACGCTGTCGAGGTCGTTGAAATGCGCGGCCAGTAGCAGCGCCGTGACGCCGTCGGGGCGCGACGCGTTGACGTCGACAGCTTGCCGGATCAGCTCCCTCATGGCAGCCTTGTCGCGATCGGCCGCGGCATTCACGAGCCGCAAATCTTGCCCGACGGCTGCCGCGAGCCAGGCACTCGATATGGCGGATACGGCGTACATGGCCCAGAGACCGCAGGCCAGCCGTTTGATGTGTGCACCCATGAGATCTCCCGCGTTTCCTGCCCTCTTCGCGTCGGTCGCTTGCCCGCGACCGTCATCCTAGCCGTCCAAGGGTACTGCTGGTTGGGCAGATTGCAACTTCTGTTTGTAAACCCTTGCAACTCTTCCTACTATAGGCAATCCGCCTTGGTCAGGACCGCCTAAGATGTGGTCAGGACCGTCGGGGGTCGTCATTTTTTCTGTCAATCGTCTCACCTGGGGGACAGCCGCGATGCGTAACGCCATCTCGAGATTGCTGGGCGCGATGGGTTTGGTCGCGCTCGCGGTGGTCGCCGGGGATCATGCCCGGCTGGGCCATCTGGGTGCTGCGGGCCCGCAGCCGACAACCTCGAGCTTCTCGCCGCTCCCTGCTGTATCTCCTCAAAACGCGCGGGTTGATCAATCTCGACGTGTGCTGGTCGATCAGTACTGCGTGAGTTGTCACAACGACAAGTTAAAGACCGGCGGCCTGACCCTTGAAAGCCTCGACCTGGGTGATACCCGCAGTCACGCTGAGATGCTGGAGAAGGTGGTCTGGAAGCTGCGAACCGGCCAGATGCCCCCTCAGAGCGCGCGCCGGCCCGAGAAGGCAGCCGTCGACGCATTCCTCGCGTCGCTCGAGGGTTCGCTCGACCGCGCCGCGGCCGATGCCCCCAACCCTGGCCGGGTTGCGGCACATCGGTTGAATCGCTCCGAATACGTCAACGTCGTTCACGACCTGCTGGCGCTGGACGTGGATGGCACCGAACTGCTGCCGTCCGACATGGCAGGCTTTGGTTTCGACAACAATGCCGACGCGCTCGCCGTGACGCCGGCGCTCATGGCCCGATACATGACGGCGGCAACCAAGATCAGCCGACTCGCGGTCGGGAGCCCGGATAATCGCCCCATCACGCAGGTTTACAAGGTGGAATTCGGCACGAGGCAGGACGCCCGGATGGGCGAAGAGATGCCCTTCGCGAGCCATGGCGGCCTGGCAGTTCGTCATACGTTTCCTCTCGACGGCGAGTACACGTTCGGGATGAGACTGACCAAGAACGGAATCGTGAGCACGATCGACGGCATTGACGAGTTCGAGCATCCAATCGAGCTGCGCATAGACCGCGCGCTAGCCAAGGAGTTTCGAATTGGCGGCCGGTTCAAAGGACCTGACCCCGGCGTCTTGATCGCGCCCCCTGAAGGCGATCTCCATGGGCAGCAGGTCCACGAGTATCGGGTCAACGGCGACAAGGAATTGGAAGTGCGCCTGCCCGTCAAGGCCGGCACGCGATTGGTATCAGTCGCTTTCACCGATGCCATGCCGATGCCGGATCCTTCCGCGGGGCGCGGCGGGCGCGGCGGCGGGTTAGGTGGCGGCGGGGGCATCAGTGAGCCCAGGCTCGAGATGTTTTACATCTCTGGACCGTTTGGTGGGAAGACACCTCAGGAAGCGCCGAGTCGCCAGCGGATTTTCACCTGCCATCCCTCAGGCGTACGTGAGGAGGAACCGTGCGCCAGGAACATCATCACCGCGCTCGCGCGTCGCGCGTACCGCCGCCCTGTGGTCGAGAGCGACGTTCAGCCGTTGCTCAGTCTTTACAAGGAAGGTCGCCAGGAAAGAGATTTCGATTTTGGCATCGAACGCGCGCTGGAGGGGCTCCTCTCATCTCCCAAATTCCTGATCCGTCTTGAACGCGAGCCTGCGGCCGCCAAAGCCGGCTCGGTGTCCCGGTTGAGCGATCTGGAACTTGCCTCGCGCTTGTCCTTCTTCCTGTGGAGGACCATGCCAGACGCTGCACTCCTGGATGTGGCTGAGCGCGGCGGCCTCAAAGATCCGCGCGTGGTGTCCGAGCAAGTGCGACGCATGCTGGCCGACAGGCGCGCGACCCGTTCGCTGAATGACTTCGTCAACCAATGGCTGACGATTCGCAATCTCAGCTCGCAGGATCCCGATGCGGGCCTCTTCGCCGGCTTTGACTCCACACTACGCGAAGCGATGATCGGTGAAACGCAGCTGTTTTTCGAAGACCAGTTCCGTGAGGACCGTCCGATTCCAGAGCTGTTGACCGCGAACTACAGCTTCTTGAACGAGCGTCTGGCACGCCACTATGGAATTGACGACGTCTACGGCAGCCACTTTCGACGGGTCACGTTGACCGACGATCGCCGTTTCGGTCTCCTCGGGCAAGCGAGCATTCTCACAGTGACGTCCTACTCGAATCGGACATCCGTGGTGCGTCGCGGGCAGTGGATTTTGGAGAACTTGCTCGGCGCTCCGCCTCCGCCGCCCCCGCCCAATGTTCCACCTCTCAAGGAACGCAGTGCAGCAGCACCGGCGGCGTTGCGCGAACGAATGGAAGAGCATCGGAATAACCCGACGTGTTCGAGTTGCCATTCCCGAATGGATCCGCTCGGCTTCGCCTTGGAGCACTTCGATGGCGTGGGCAGGTGGCGCGATACCGACGGCGGCGCGGCCATCAACTCCACGATCACATTGGACGGCGCGACGATCGAGAGTCCGAAGGCGTTTCGCGAAGCCTTGATCCGTGGCGATCAGGTCGTTTACACAGTGGCCGAGAAAATGCTGACGTACGCGTTGGGTAGAGGGCTGGAGTATTTCGATGCCCCGGCCGTCAGGCAGCTCGTTCGGAATTTGGCCCAGAACAACAACCGCTGGTCGTCGCTGGTGTTGGGTATCGTGAAGAGCACTCCGTTTCAAATGCGCAGAGGCCCGAATCCGTCCCAAGCCGCGCCGGCGGCGAAGAATACTCCGGCACGCCAGTAACGGTCGCGAAAGTGTGGAGAAGGCCCGAATGATTATCACCAAGATGCATTTGTCTCGTCGCGCGGTCCTGCGCGGCCTTGGCGCGACACTCGCGTTGCCGCTACTCGACGGCATGATTCCCGCGTTGACGGCACTCGGCAAAACGGCGGCTGTGCCAGTGCGGCGGTTCGGGGTGTTCTACGTGCCAAACGGCATGTCGATGCCGTACTGGTTTCCGAAGGCCCCGGGGCCATTGGTCGACATGCCTGCCACGCTTCGGTCACTGGCGGAGCTCAAGGAGAGGGTCCTGCTGATGGGTGGGCTCGCCGACGAGGCGGCCAACCTCGTGAGGAGCGCGGGCGATCACGCACGTTCCGCCGGAACGTTCCTGACCGGCGTACCGTTCACGACTGGTGGCGCGGAAGTGAGAGCGGGGGTTTCGGTCGACCAGATCGCCGCTCGTGAAACGGAAAGAGAGACGCAGTTGTCCTCACTCGAGCTTGGCATCGAATCGAACGCGATGGTGGGGTCGTGCGATGCCGGGTCCAGTTGCGCCTACACCAACACAATCGCGTGGCGCAACCCGACGACGCCCCTGCCCATTGAGAACGACCCACGCGCGGTATTCGAGCGGCTGTTCGGCACGACCGGTACCACCGACAAGACGGCACGGCTGGCTCGGATTCAGCGTGATCGCAGCATTCTCGATTTTGTAGGCGCCGAAGCCACGAGCCTCGGAAAGATGATCGGGCCGGGCGATAAGCTCAAGCTCGCAGAGTATTTCGACTCGGTCCGCGATATCGAACGGCGCATCCAGATGGCCGAGGTCCAGAATACTCGGGAGCTCCCCGTCGTCGATCAGCCGGTGGGCGTCCCAAACGATTACGCCGAACACGCCAGGCTCATGATGGACCTGTTGCTGCTGGCGTATCAGACGGACATGACGCGCATCAGCACGTTCATGCTGGCGCGCGAGGTCAGCGCGCACTCCTATCCAGAAATCGGCGTATCGGACTCGCATCATCCGTTGTCCCACCATCAGGACGAGGCCGCCAAGCTCGAGCGCCTGCACAAGATCAACGAGTATCATTTCCAGCAGTTTGCGTACCTTGTGAAGAAGCTCGCCGCGACGCCTGAAGGCGACGGGACGATGCTCGATTACACGATGTTGCTCTATGGGACGGGAATCAGCGACAGCAATACCCACTTCCACGACGATCTGCCGATCGCGCTCGTGGGCGGCCAGGCGGCGGGTCTGAGCGGCGGCAGGTACGTAAGGCATCCCAAGGGGACGCCTCTCACGAACCTGTATGTGACGATCCTGGAGAGTCTCGGCGTTCCTGTTGAAAAGTTTGGCGACAGCACGGGCACGCTGAGCACGCTGACCGATGGCGCCTGAACGCCCGCTGATTTCGTCGGGCTCTCGCCTGGTTCGTTAGATCTAGTTAGATCTAGTTAGCTCTCAGCTTTCGGCTCTCAGCTCTCGGCTCTCAGTTTTCAGCTCTCAACTGACCGCCAAAAGCTGAAAGCTGACAGCTGCCTTGCTACCACCCCAAGCGAATCGCATACCAGACCCCGAACCCGATCACGGCGCCGACGCCCACGAGCGCGGCGACGCTCGTCGCGAAGTAGGGATACACCATCAGCACGATGCCGCCCGCCGCCTGCGGCCAGCGTTCCTGCTTCTTCCCGTAGATGAACAGCACGAATCCGATCCCGCCCGGGATCAGCGAGAGAAACAGCCATAGAGGATCGAGAGCGATCGAAAAGCTGTTCAAGTCCACGCTCAGTCTTATCGGCCGGCGAGGCGCGAATCATCAAGGACGCGACAACGGACGACCAAGGACGAAGGACGGACGAAGAACCAAGGGCGAAGGACTCAGGACGACCTGCTACACCGAAGAGCAAACCGTCTAGCTCGCCTCCTCTCGTGCCGACGCGGACAGGAGCTGCTGTTCCGCCGCCAGCCAGTGTTCGAGATCCCGTCCGTGCTGTCGACCGGACTGCACGAACAGTTCGTAGGCTCGTTCGGCAATGGCATCGTGCGAGAGCGTCGTCACGACCACCTTGCGCGGGAACGAGAGAGCCTGGCGCGGGCGACGCTTGGTGGGCGTGGAGGGCTTGGTTGACGGAGGTTTCGGGGCTCTCGGCATCGAACCCTTTCTTGTATTGGTGAATGATCGCGATGATTCGCGATGCGGGGAAGCCAGCAAGATCTTCGCCAACCGCGTCAGGCGCACAGCCTGTTGCGGAGCCCCGCCGCCGTCACGGGAAGCTACAATGATGTGCCGACCAGTCGCGAATCCCTACAACGGCAGTGGACACTTCACCATACCGACTAACATGCCTGTCGATTTCGAACCCACGCTGCAAGCCTATGGCGACCTTGCCGTGAAGATCGGCCTGAACCTGCGGGCCGGCCAGCGGTTGCTCATCATCGGGCCGCTCGCCAACGGCGGCGTGTCGCTCGATGCCGCGCCGCTCGTCCGGCAGATCGCGGCGAGCGCCTACCGGGCGGGCGCTCAACTCGTCGAGGCCGCGTGGGGCGATGAGGGGCTGCAGCGTGTCCGCTTCAAACACGCGCCGCGCGACTCGTTCGACCAGTATTCAGCCTGGCTCCCCAGGGCGCTCGTCGAGCACGTGGAGGCGGGACACGCCGTGCTCTCGGTCTCTGCCAATAATCCCGATCAGCTGAAGCAGGAGTCACCGGATCTGATTGGCGCTCTTCAACTTGCGACGGCCCGCAGCGTCCGTCCGTTCCGAGAGCTCGTCTCCCGCCACGCCACCAACTGGACGATCGTTGCGGGGGCCGAGGCCGGGTGGGCGGCGAAAGTGTTCCCGGATCTACCGCCTGCGGAGCAGATCGCTCGTTTGTGGCAAGCGATCGTGCGCCTCTGCCGTCTGGACCGACCCGATCCGTTGGCGGCATGGCACGAGCACCTCGAGGCGCTCGTCGAGCGGCGCGACTTCCTGAACAGGAAGCGGTACACCGCGCTGAAGTACCGCAGTCCCGGAACGGAATTGACGCTCGGTTTGCCCGTGGGGCACATCTGGGTGAGCGGCCAGTCCACGAGCCGCAACGGCATCCTGTTCGCCCCCAATCTGCCGACCGAAGAAGTGTTCACGATGGCTCACAGAGATCGCGTCGACGGCACCGTCCGTTCAACAAAACCATTGAGCTACGGTGGAACGCTCATCGAAGACTTCAGTCTCCGGTTCGTCGAGGGGCGGGTGGTCGAGATCAAGGCGGCGCGCGGCGAACACATGCTCCGCCAGTTGATCGGCACCGACGAAGGTGGCGCGCGGCTGGGCGAGGTGGCGCTCGTGCCTCATAGCTCGCCGGTGGCGCAGTCCGGGCTGCTGTTCTACAACACGCTCTTCGATGAGAACGCCGCGAGCCACGTAGCGCTCGGCTCGGCCTACCGCTTCACGATCGAGGGCGGCGAGGCGATGACCGATGAGGAATTCGAGCGCGCCGGCGGCAACCGCAGCGCGGTGCACTCGGATTTCATGATCGGCTCGGCGGGGCTCGACGTCGACGGGGTCCTCGCCGACGGCCTGGACGAGCCGCTGATGCGGCAGGGCGAGTGGGTCAGCAAGACATGATGGGGTGATGGGGTGATGGGGTGATGGAGTGATGGAGTGATGGAGTGACGTCGTACGTGGTGTCCGCCTTCAGCCGGACCGGCGCAGCTAACTATAACTAAAGTCCTGCGCTACGAGTACGACGACGATTACCGCGGAAGTCGCGGAGCCCGCAGAGACCGACAGGCCCGTCTCCCACGTCGTAAGCGGCCGGGACGGCTCGGGGACGCGCTGCGTCGAACTTGCGCGATCCGTTCGTGGATAAAACGTGTTCGAAGGCCAGCCAGCCGCGTCGATCGTGATTGGCGCCCGAGTGCCTGCGAATCAGCTCCGGCGGTGATTGTTCATAACCGAGACGCTGGAATCAGCCAAATCGACGCGGCCATCGCAAGAAGCCGCCGGAGAGCACGTTTTTCCGCGCGACGTTCGTCGCGGCGCGAACCTGAGTCGTCTCGGCCGCATTGCTCTACGCAGGACTGTAAGCCTGCGCTACGACTATGCCGAACGACGGCAGGACTAAAAGTCCTGCGCTACGAGTGCGACGCAGGTCTCTGCCCTTCGACCCTTCGACGAGCTCGCGTCGCTTTGTCTGCGCTCCTTCGCGTTCACTTCACCGAGAACAGCCAGATCGCGCCGCCTTCGGGGACCTCCGGGAAATCGCCCGGCGACAGGCCGTTCAGCCGCGCCTGCATGCCGCGCGAGTCCACCCCCCACCCCGACAGCACGGCGACGTACTGCTTGCCGTCCACCGTGAACGTCGATGGCTGGCCGAGCACACCGGAGCTGGTGGGGAATTCCCACAACAGCTTGCCGCTGGCCGCGTCGAACGCGTGGAACTTGCGATCGTTGGTGCCACCACTGAAGACCACACCGCCGCCGGTGGCGAGCATCGGCCCCCAGTTCGCCGACTTCTCGTACGTGTGTGTCCACACACGCTTGCCCGTGTCGACGTGCCACGCCTGCACTTCGCCGATGTGATCAGCGTTTGGCAGCATGGTCATCGTCGTCGCGGCGCCGGTGTAGCTGCGGCCCGGCGTGTACGTCATCGGCTGCCCAACGGAGCTGCCGCAGAGGTTTTCATTCGCGGGAATGTAGATCATCCGGGTCTTCGGACTGAAGGCGATCGGCGGCCAGTCCTTGCCGCCCCACAAGGACGGGCAGAACTCGGCTCGCTTGCCCGTGCCAGGCTTGTGGTCGAGATCGACGTCGGGCCGGCCGGTCTTCGGATCGAGGCTCTTGAAGACGTTCTGGTTCACGAACGGCTTACCTTCGACGAATCTGATCGCACCGTCGGTGCGTTCGAGAAACCAGAGATAGCCGTCGCGCCCGACGTCGATCAGCCCTTTGACGGTCCGGCCGTTGCGCTGATAGTCCACGAGGATCGGCGGCGAGACTTCGTCCCAGTCCCACGATTCGTTGGGGTTGTACTGGAAGTGGCCCTTGATTTTCCCCGTTGCGACGTCGATCGCGATCGTCGACGCCGTGTAGAGATTGTCGCCGGGACGGCGATCGCCCATCCAGGGTCCGCCATTGCCGGTTCCCCAGAAGGCCAGGTTGGTGTCGGGATCGTAGTTGCCGGTCACCCACACGGATCCTCCGCCCGTTTTCCACTCGTCTCCCTTTGGCCAGGTTTCACTGCCAGGCTCTCCGGGCGCGGGTACGGTGAAGGCCTTCCACAGCTCCTTGCCGGTTTCGGCGTCGTAGCCGGCGACGAAGCCGCGCACGCCCAGTTCGCCGCCCGAGACGCCCACCATCACCTTCCCGTCGGCGACGAGCGGCGCGAGCGACATGTAGTAGCCGTTCCTGTTGTCCTCGACCTTCGTGGTCCACACTTCCCGACCCGTTTTCGCGTCGAGGGCAACGAGCACCGCTTCGGCCGCGGCGAAGTACACGCGGTCGCCGTAGAGAGCCACACCGCGGCTGGTGTTGTGGGCCTGAATGAGATCCGCAGGCAGCGGCCGTCTGTAGCGCCAGAGCAGGCGGCCGCTGCGCACGTCGATCGCAATCACCTGGTTGCTTGGCGTCGAGACGAACATGACGCCGCCATTCACGAGCGGCGCGGCCTGATGGCCGCTCGTGAGGCCGGTCGCGAAGCTCCACTCGGGCTGCAGCCGCGCAACATTGGCCGGCGTGATCTGATCGAGCGGACTGTAGCCCCAGCCGTCGTACGAGCGGCGGATCATCAGCCACTCGCCGTCCTCCGGCTTCTTCAGGCGCGCAGCGTCAACCGGCTTGTAGTTCTGGAGAGCCGCAGGAACGGACGGTGCCGGCGGTCCGCCCTGCCGCTCGGCTGACAGCGCTCCGGCCGTCAAGGCGAGCGCCGCGGCGGCGATCGCGAGTGGGTGACTCTTCACAGCCAGCATGATGATGATCTCCTCGATGAGGCGGGGCATGAAAGGCCCGCCTGATTGTAGATCCTATTGCCGCATCCCCGACCCCAACAATGAATTCCTAACTGGTGGACTGAACGTCCGGTCCGATGGACTCCAGCCGGCAGGAGGCCGT
>JAHFUL010000110.1 GCA_023265155.1 Acidobacteriota bacterium | reverse complement strand
TCCTGAGAGCTACTTCGCGTTCTTGATCGCGTCGATGTACTCGCCGTGGCAGTGCAGGCAGGCTTCATACAGCACACCGCCGGTGTCGAACAGTTGTTGCACGTCCTTGGCCTCGGCCGCGCGCCAGACCTTCTGCCCGGCGTCGGTGAGCTCCTGCGCATACTTCATCCACAGGTTCCCATCTTTGGCACGCGGCGCCATCATCAGGAGGTTGCCGGCTTCGGTCACCGCGACGGCGTGATGCATCACCGCGATCCATTCCTCGTCGTTCTTCGGACGCCGCTCTTCGACGCCGGTCGCCGTGACGATCCAGCCCGATTTGTCCCAGATTTCGTCGGCTTGCGGATCGACCATGGCGTTCATCAACTGCTTGACATCGGCCACCGCGCGATAGGGCGGCGGCTCCGGCGCGCCTGCGCAACCCGCCGCGAGCAGGGCGGGACAGACAGCCATCCAAAGGTAACGCATACTGTCACTCCTTGACATTAGTCGCGATTCCCGTATATTCGACCTCTCTTGGAGGCCTTTGTCAAAATGCGAAAACAGTTTAGCAGTGTGATGTTCGCGTTGGCCGCGGCTGCGGCCGTGGCGATCTTTGCGCTGAATGCGATCCCGGCGTCCGGTCAGGGGCAAGCCTACCGGGCGCCGCGAGCACCCGGCACCCAGAATCCCGATTTCAACGGGATCTGGCAAGCTGTGGGCACAGCCTATTACGACCTCGAGCCCCACGTGGCGAAGGCCGCGCTGGCGCTTCGTCCGGGTCCGTACGGGCCGCTCCCAGCGGCACCTGTCCTGTCATTCGGCGCGGTCGGCGCCGTGCCCGGCGGCCTGGGCGTCGTCGAAGGCGGCGAGATTCCCTATACGCCCGCCGCTCGAAAGAAGAAGCTGGAGAATCAGGAGAAGTGGCTCGATCTCGATCCGGAGATCAAGTGCTATCTGCCGGGCGTCCCGCGGGCGACCTACATGCCCTTCCCGTTTCAGATTTTCCAGAGCTCGAAGGCGATTTTCTTCGCGTACGAGTACGCGGGGGCCGTCAGAAACGTCTATCTGAAGGATCCGGGGCCCGCTCCGGTCGATTCCTGGATGGGGCAGTCGGTTGGACGCTTCGAGGGTGAAACCATGGTGATCGACGTCACCGGGATGAACGATTCGAGCTGGTTCGACCGCGCCGGGAACCACCACAGCGATAAGCTGCATGTTGTTGAGCGATATACTCGTACTGGCCCGGACCATATCCTCTACGAGGCCACGATCGAAGACCCGCAGACCTTCACGAAGCCTTGGAAGATCAGCATGCCGATCTATCGGCGGATCGAGCGAAACGCTCAGTTGATGGAGTTCAAGTGCGTGGAGTTCGTCGAGGAATTGATGTACGGGCAGTGGCGCAAGAACCCGCTCCCTCGCTAAAATAGGGGCCGGTACATGTCAAGCGGCCGGTATAATAGGCTCTCACACGGAGGTCCTTCGATGCGCGTTCGACTCCTGACCGTCGTTGGCGCTCTCGTAGCGGCAGTCGCGGTCGCCTCGGTCTTGTCGGTCTCTGTAGCCGGCCAGACACCCGTTGCCAAGGCGTCGGCGGCTGCGGCCAAGTTCCGAACCCCTGACGGTTACCCGGATCTGCAGGGGCTGTACAACACCGCCACTCTCACGCCCCTTGAACGGCCCGATCCGAACAAGCTGGTCATGTCGGACGCGGAAGCGGCCAACATCGAAAAGGAGGAAGCGGCACGCCGCGATCGTGCGTCGCGACCGAGCAACGGCGGCCGCGATGCACCGCCAGTCGGCGGCGACGGCTCGACGGGCGCGTCGGGGAACGTCGGCGGCTACAATAGCTTCTGGATCGACCGCGGCGACTCGACCATCATTGTCGACGGGCAGCGACGCACGTCGATTGTGGTCGATCCGCCCAATGGCCGCGTGCCTGCGGTCAAGCCTGAAGCCATGAAGCGCAACGCCGCGCCCCGCATCGCCACTCCGACATCGGATGCGGCGGAGAACTTCCAGACGACGCAGCGCGGTGGATACGACAACATCGAGCAGCGGCCGCTTGCCGAACGGTGCATTGTCGGCTTCGGCTCGGTGTCAGGGCCCCCGATGCTGCCCGTGCTCTACAACAACTTCAAGCAGATCGTTCAGACCAAGGACCATGTCGTGATTCTCGTGGAGATGGTCCACGACGCGCGGATCATCCCGCTGAACAAGCCCCACGCGCCGTCCAACATCCGGAAGTGGATGGGCGACTCGGTTGCCAGATACGAAGGCGATCAGCTCGTCATCGAGACGACGAACTTCACCAGCAAGACGCGGTTCCGCGGTGCGTCGGAGAATCTGAAGGTCACCGAGCGCTTCTGGCGCGCCGACGACAACAGGATCATGTACCGCTTCACGATCGAGGATCCGAGCACGTGGGCCCAGCCGTGGACGGGCGAGTATCCCTGGGTGAAGGCGGAAGCCGACGATCGGCTCTACGAATATGCTTGCCATGAAAGTAACTACGCGATGACTGGTATCATGAAGGGCGAGCGGCTGCTCGAGGCCGAGGCCGAGGCGATCCGTCAGCAACAGCAGCAGGTGAGGTGAGGACAACTATGAAGAGAACATTGTTTCTGGCATTGGCTGGCATCGGCGTCCTGGTGGCCGCCGCAGTGCCGGTAGTCGCGCACCACGCGTTCGGCGCCGAGTTCGACGCGAATCGGCCCGTTCTCCTGAAGGGCAAAGTCACCAAGGTCGAGTGGGTGAACCCGCATGCATGGATTCACCTGGCGGTGGCCAAGGCCGACGGCACGACTGAAGACTGGATGGTCGAGGGTGGCACGCCGAACACGCTCCTGCGCCGAGGCATCGACCGCAACTCGCTCACGGTCGGCACTGAGATCGTCGTGGACGGTTATCAGAGCAAGGACCGCTCGAACCGAGCGAACGGCCGCGACGTCACGTTCGCAGACGGTAAGAAGCTCTTCATGGGTTCGTCCGGCACGGGCGCGCCGCGGGACGGCAAGGATGCGACCGAGCCTCCGGTGCCCGGACGCTGACGCTCCGGTGAGATTTTTCGGATTGTAGCTGGCGTCCCTCGACAAGCGCAGGATGACTGCGCTTGTCGAGGACCGTCTCAATGCTCGCATCGCAGTTCGGTGTCTGACGCTCTTGTCAGGATTCTCTCGCCTCATCTGAATTCTTCGTCAGACACGCGCGATCCCCATCAGACCGCTGGACGCCGTCCGCGAAATCCGCGATAATCCACCACCGTGTCGGGTGACCGACGTCGTTTCAGTCGGAGGCAGGAACATGCGAATCCACTCAGTACGAGTCCTCTCAGTAGCGGTGGTGACCGGTCTGCTTGTCGGAGGCGGAGTGGCCGTCGCCCAGGCGCCCACGACGGCGAAGCCGGCACCGGCAAAGCCGGCACCGGCGCCCACTGCCAAGCCAGCCCCTGCCGCGACGACGAAGCCCGTCGCCAACCTCGCTCAGGTGATGCGCGGCATCCTGTTCCCCAATTCGAATATCTTGTTCGACGTCCAGTCCAACGATCCGGAAAACTTCGGCAAGAAAGAGGCCGGGGGGGGAGCGTCGAGCACGTTCTCCGGAATCTACACGGGCTGGCAGGTGGTGGAGAATGCCGCCCTTGCTCTCGATGAAGCGGCGACGCTCATTACGATTCCCGGACGCATGTGCATGAACGGCCGGCCGGTTCCCGCGCAGCGAGCCGACTGGACGAAATTCGCGGCCGATCTGAGAACCGCCGCGCGCGCCATGTACAAAGCCGCGCAGGCCAAGAACAAGGAGCTCGCGAGCGACACCACGAACGACATCGCGGGCGCGTGCGAAAACTGCCACACCGTTTACCGCGAGCCGAACCCGCGATGTGTTGTACCGTAGTCGCGTGACGGTCTTTCGAAGCTGATCTGAGACATCCCTTATGTCTATACACAGCTGGTTCGAGTGGGTGGATGCCTTCCCCAGCAGCATCGCCATCCGTGAATCGATCAACGGGTATCCTGCGCTCCTGACGTCGCACGTCGTGTCGATGTGCCTGTTCGCAGGGCTGATTATCATGATGGATCTGCGCCTGGTCGGCCTCGCGTATCCGCAGATACCGGTGTCCCAGATTCAGAAGCGGCTGTTCCCCTGGCAGATGTTCGCGATGGGGGTGAGCTCCATTACCGGGAGCCTGTTGTTCTACGGACAGCCCCTGCGGTACTACGGCAAGGCATTCTTCTGGACGAAGGTCGTGCTCATGATCCTGGCGGGGGTGAACGCGCTCGCGTTTCATTTCACGACCTATCGGTCGGTAGCGAATTGGGATGGCGACCGTGCTCTGCCGCTCGGAGCGAAACTGGCAGGTGTCTTTTCGCTGGCGCTCTGGGCGGGCGTCGTCCTGACCGGACGATTGACCGCGTACAACTGGCTGACGTTCAATTAGGAGCCGTGCCTGATGTCTATGCTGCCGTTCTTTCAGTGGATGGAGGCCCTCCCCACCAGCAACTTCGTTCGCCAGTCGACCTACCTCAGCGCCGTCTTCAATCTGGCGCATCTGCTGGCATTGGTCGTGTTCATTGGCGCCGTGGTGGTGGTCGATCTGCGCCTCCTGGGCACCGGCATGAAGGATCGCCCTGTCGCGCAGGTGGCCAACGACACGCGTCCGTGGCTGATGTGGAGCTTCTTCGCGCTGTTTCTGACGGGGATACCGCAGCTCACCGTCTACGCCATGAAGCAGTATTACAGCCCATTCTTCTGGTTCAAGATGGAAGTCCTCATCTTCGCCGTGATCTACACGATGACGGTCCGCCAGTGGGTTACGCGGGCCGACGAGGCC
>JAHFUL010000068.1 GCA_023265155.1 Acidobacteriota bacterium | reverse complement strand
CGCCGTTCGGAAAAACTTGACAGTACTCGACGAGAGGTCTAAATAGTGCATCTGGAGCACTGGACGGCGCGACTGACTGCTCCGCGCATCACTTGGTGGCCCGTCGGGAATAGAGCTGGGCTTGAAAGGAGATCGTTATGAGAGTCGCCGCATTCGGGATCCTGGTCGGTGTGCTGGTGATCGGCTCGGTCCCCGCTGCGCAGAACTCAGCCGGCCCGGCTAAAACACCGCTCACCTTTACCAAGGACATTGTGCCCATCTTGCAGCGATCCTGTCAGGATTGCCATCGGCCCGGGTCGATCGCTCCGATGTCCCTTCTGACCTACGAAGACGCACGTCCCTGGGCGCGGTCGATCAAGGCGCGGGTCGTCAACCGCGAGATGCCGCCCTGGACCATCGACAAGAACGTCGGCATCCAGAGTTTCAAGCACGATCGGTCGTTGACCAACGCGGAGATCGCCAAGATTGCCGCGTGGGTCGATGACGGAGCGCCGCGCGGTAATCCGGCCGACATGCCGCCGCCCCGCGTGTTCACCGACACGAGCAAGTGGACGCTGGCCGGCGTTCTCGGCCCGCCCGACTACGTCATCCCGATCCCGGAGCCGTTCGTGGTCGAACCGAACGCTCCCAACATGTGGATCGACCTGATCGCCGAGTCCGGTCTTACCGAAGATCGCTGGATTCGCGCGTTCGAAACCAAGCCGTCCCAGGAGGGATTTCCCGTCGTCCACCACGCAACGACCAGCCTGTACGACGAGGACGCCGATGTCGTGAGCGACGATTCGGTCTCCTTCAGCGAGTACGCGCTCGGCAAGACCGGCGACATTCTCGCCGAGAACTCGGGATTTCTGATCAAAGCCGGGACCAAGGTGCGGTTCAACATGCATTACGCCGCCAAGGCGGAGCGCATCACCGACCGGACGAGCCTGGGTCTGTGGCTCCACCCGAAGGGCTACGTGCCGAAATTCAAGCATATTCGGCAGAGCGTCGGGAACGTGCAGGACCTCGATATTCCGCCGGGAGAAAACAACGTCCGCGTCGACGGCTACTTGTTCCTCAAGGACAACGTCCGGATGACGGTGTTTCAGCCGCACCTACACAACCGCGGCAAGCGGCAGTGCATGGAGGCGATCTTCACGGACGGCCGCGTCGAGACGCTGAACTGCGTCAACTGGAACTTCGGGTGGCATATCGCCTACAACTACACCGAAGATGCGCAGCCGTTGCTGCCGAAGGGCACAGTCCTTCACGTCACGACCTGGCACGACAACTCGACAGCCAACAAGTGGAACCCCGATCCGCGCAACTGGGCCGGCTTCGGGCAGCGATCGAGCGACGACATGGCGTTCGCGCACGTCAGTTGGTACGTCTTGAATGACGACGAGTACAAACAGACGGTCGAGGAGCGCAACCACAGGTCTCCCGGAAACCGAACGACTGTCGGTGCGCCGTAGGCTCTTGCGAAGAGGGAGGCACATGCGACCTGTACTTCGAGCGGGCGTGCGTCGGCTGGCCATCGTTGTCGTCTTTGTGTTCTGGGCATTCACCGCCGGCGCCGACGCCCAGACGATGTTCCTGTCGGGACAGAGCGTCCAGCCGATCTTCGAAGGGTGGCAGCCGAATCCGGATGGGACATTCAGCTTCCTGTTCGGGTACCTCAATCGGAATTACGAGGAAGAGCCGTTCATTTCGATTGGGGGGGATAACACCTTCGAGCCAGGGCCAGCCGATCGCGGGCAACCGACGCACTTCTACCCGCGGCGGCAGCAGTTCGTGTTCGCTGTCACGGTGCCGGCAGACTGGGGGAAAAAGGAGCTCGTCTGGACGCTCACCCACGGCGGGCAGAAGTCCACGGCGGTCGCCTCGCTCGCTCCGGTCTGGATGCTGGAGGAGGGTGTCTGGAAGGCAAATCGCGGCAGTGGCATAAACGGCAGGACGTCGCGAGAGGTCCCGATCAACACGCCTCCAACGGTGACGGTCGTGGGCAGCGACAACGTGACGATCACGCTGCCGCAAACCCTCACCCTGACGGTGGTGGCCAGCGATGACGGAAGACCCGGGCCACGGAAGCCGCGCGGTACCACGCGACGACCGGGCGATCAGAACGACCCGAATCCGCCGCCTGTTGCGATAACGGGTCTGCCATCCCGCCTCAGGCAGACGGGGCCGACCACTCAGGACAGGGTCCTCGCTCGGAATGCCTACGCAACCGGTCTTGCCGTCACATGGCTGCACTATCGAGGTCCGGGAATCGTCACCTTCGAGCCGATGACCAGTCCGATCAAGCTGGAAGGCGCGGAGCTGACCGGCAAGGTGGCGACAACGGTTCACTTCACCGAGGCTGGCGCGTACGTGATCCGGGCGGTGGGCGACGACGGGAACTTGACGAATGGGACCAACGTGACAGTGACCGTTCGAACGGGAGATTCGTCCACGCCGACCGCGCAGAGGTAGTTGTCCCCAATCGGCCGCCCATTTCAGGAACCCGTCGCGAACTCCGATGCCACAGATCGAGTTTCTGGCAGGCACAGCGGCCGCTCGGTGTCCCCGGCAGATCAGCGCGCAGGAGCGGAGCACGACGACGACCGCGGTCAGCATGAGCGATCCTGTCGCGCAATTGGAGGCAAAATCAATCCGGTAGGGTGGGTGATCTGATTATGGCGAACGACAGGGTGGGCCGGAGTCGTGCCGTCTTGATCGGTGAGTGCCTCTCGATCGCGACGGCCGAGGCTCAGTTTCGATTCATGGACCAACGCCCCGGCTAGTCCCCGCCACAACGGGGCTCAATAGTTGGACATTGAAATTCTAACATCTCAAGTTAGAATTTCAATGCATGGCCAAAGTCGACCGGCGACGGCTTGAAGAAGCGGTTCGCCGCGCGCTGCGACAGGGACGCGTCGTCGAGCTGGTCGGCCCGCGCCAGGCGGGCAAGACGACGCTCGCCCGCGCGGTCGTCTCAGCCGCATCCCCAAACTATTTCGATCTCGAGAACCCTACGGACGTCGCTCGGCTAACCGAGCCCATGACCGCGTTGGCAGGGCTCAGAGGGGTTGTCGTGATCGATGAGATTCAGCGCCGCCCGGATTTGTTCCCAATCCTGCGAGTGCTGGCAGACCGCGTGCCCTTACCGGCGCGCTTTCTCGTGTTGGGGAGTGCGTCGCCTGGTCTGTTGCGACAGTCCTCGGAGAGTCTGGCGGGCCGACTCCATGTGATTGAGATTGGCGGGTTTCTGCTCGGCGACGTGGGCCAGACCGCTCTGGAACGCCACTGGAGGCGGGGCGGGTTTCCCCGCGCGTATCTGGCGCGCAACGAGCTCGAGAGCTGGACGTGGCGCGACCAGTTCATCCGCACGTTCCTGGAGCGCGACGTGCCGCAACTTGGGATCGGCATCGCGGCGCCGACGCTGCTGCGCTTCTGGACCATGGTGGCGCATTATCACGGCCAGACCTGGAACAACGCGGAGCCTGCACGGAGTCTCGGGGTGAGCGAGCCGACCATCCGCCGGTATCTGGATGCTCTCGCCGGCGTCTTCATGATCCGCCAGCTCCCCCCTTGGCACGAGAACCTGGCCAAACGTCAGATCAAGTCGCCCAAAGTCTACGTGCGCGACAGCGGCTTGCTCCATCACCTGCTCGGCATCCGTACGCACGCCGACCTTCTTCGACATCCCAAGCTGGGCGCATCGTGGGAAGGCTACGTCGTTGAGCAGATCGTCCGCACGTTGGGTCCTGACGACGCTTACTTCTGGGGTACACACGGTGGAGCAGAGCTCGATCTGCTCCTTTTTCGGCAAAGTCGTCGGTACGGCATCGAAGTGAAGCGGGCGGATGCACCGCAACTGACCGCGTCGATGCGCAGCGCGCTGACTGACCTAGGTCTCGAACGGCTCGTGGTGGTGTATCCGGGCGGCCGACGCTACAGGGTCGGACCCCGAGTCACGGTGGTCCCGGTCGACGAGCTCGCGTCAGCGTCGTGGGCTACGCTATTCCATTAGAACAACGGATCGCCGCCAGCATCCGTTTTGCCGCCACTCCCGCGCCCGGATCGCTGTAAACCGGACGCGGGCTACAACTGCTTCCTGCACGGGTCTTCCCGTATCAGAAATCAAGCTGTAAGCCGATTTTGACCATACGCCCGGGCAGGGTGTTGAGCGCCTGGAGATAGTTCCCGCCATTGGGCGACCCGTACCGGTTCTGCACGATCAGGATGTCATCCGTGTTGGTGAGATTGTACGCGTCCAGATTCGCCTGCAGACGACTGCGCCCGAAACGGAAGATCTTGCTGAGGCGGACGTCGAGCTGGTTGCTGCGCTTCTCGTACAGCGTTCGTTGGTCGGTCAATAGGACCAGCACGGTCTGGCTACACGCCCCCGTCGGTGCCGGGCACGACGCCAAATTCCGGCCCAGCGACGGCGCGATCTCGTTGTTCGTATAGGCGCGGGTGGGTTGTTGGTACTGCCCGGCGCTGTTCGTGTACGTCAGTGCCGTCTGGATCCCCTGCCAGGGCAGCGGGTAAATGAGATTCCACTTGATGTCCGTCCCGGCAGGCCATCCGCTCGCTCTCAGTCCTTCGCTGGTGGCGCTGGCCCTGTCGCAGAACTGCGCGGGGAAGTCGGGTGCCTTACAGGTATTCAACTCTTGCGTGCCGGTATTTACGCCCCCGATCAAAAAGATGCCGCGTCCCATGCGCGCGTTGAGCAGGACATCGAAGCCGTTGTACACTCTGCGCTGGCCGTCTGCCTGGACAATCAAATTATCCACCTGGCCGAACTTCGCAAAGCTGACGTCGTACAACCCGCACACTTGATAGCCCCCCCCGTTGGGCAGCCGCGCATCCGTCGGGGCGGTGACGCAGTACTGAGAGTAATCGGCCGGCTCGGTCAATAAATTGTCCGTGGTCGTGAGATTTCCCCACCACGTCCGGAAGTAGCCGACCGTCAATCCGACCCGCGGCGCCAGCTCGTGCTGCAACTCCACGTGCGATTCCCAGATATAGGGGCTGACCCCCCAGCCCTCCCTCACATCGTCCGCGAACTTGGTCCCGCCTTTGCTCGTCCCGAAGTTCTGATTGCTAATGCGGCCACACTCGCCGTTGATCTCATAGTTCCTCAGATCGCAATCGGGCACATAGTTGCCCCGACGGGGGTCGCCCTCCGGATACAGGCGGTCGTTCCAGGTGCGGCTCGCGGCGATCACCAGACTTGACCCGGGACTGGACCTCAGGGCCGTGTTGGTCAACGAGAAGTTGCTCGAGTGCGCGTACTGGCCCAGCGACGCCTTGAGGGCGGTCTTGCCGTTGCCGAACAGGTCGTAGGCCACCCCCAGGCGCGGACGAACATCCTTCCAGTTCGGGATGTTGGACGCGGCAGGCATCACCATCGGGGGCAGATAAAAACCTCCGGGCCGGAGAAACTCCGGGCTTCCCCCATTGACGGAATCGTACCGCACGCCCATGTTGAGCGTCATCCGCCCCAACGTCCACTGATCCTGGGCAAACAGCCCGAGCACCAAGTTCATCTGGACCTCGTTGTAATGGGGCACCGCATACTGCGTGAGGGAGACGGGACTCTGGTTGTTGAAGGTGTACGTCTCGGTCAGCAGGGGATCCGAGTTGGTGTTGAAGAATCCTGTCATCGTGTTGAAGCCGGCCTTGAACGCGTGCGACCCCGTGATGTAGGAAGCGGCGGCCCGGATGTGCCACTGCTCCTCGGGGTGCTGGCCGGACCCCGGGTTGCCGCCGGGCCGACCAACCCCTGTGATCCCGGTGTACCCGTAATGGCTGCCATACGAAAGGGCGAGTGATTGCTCCGTGACACGACGGTCGGTGGGCCGAATGTCGAGCTGACGATTTACTGTTGTATTGTTGCCATCCTCCCGAAGCGCGATGGTGCCCTCGAACAGGAGCCGATTTGTGGCGGGGTTGGTCCAGCGGAGCGTCTGCAACCCCTGGGGCATATACCGAATATCGTAATTCCCATCAGGCGCATTGTCGCCGACTTCGCCACCGCGGACATTGCTCGCCCAGCCATTGCTGGTCTGGAACACGATCTTGTGCTTCGGCGCCGCCTGCCACGTGAAGCGGCCACTGTAGTCCTGGTGTATGCGTTCGAAGACGGAGTTCCGGTCGTAATCGGGCGCGTAGAACAACGTGTGCGGGGTCTTGTTGTAGTAAAGACCCGCGATAGAGGACTTCGTGCCCCACCACCGCGGACTGAGAAAAAACCACAGCTTGTCTTGCTTGACCGGGCCTCCGAAGCTCACACCGTAGTCGTAGGTGGTCTGGTTCCTGTTACGACCCTTCGTGCCCCGGGCGCGCAGCGCATCGCTGATACTACCGGAGTCCCACCCTTCGCCGACGTACTCGGATTCAACGGTGCCTTTGAAAGTGTTGCCGCCGTCCTTCGCAATGATATTGATATTGGCGCCGCCGCTCCAGGCTTCGGCGGACCCGTTCCCGGTCTCGACGACGACTTCCGTAACAGTCAGCGTGTTGTTGAACAACCGGTGTCGGTCCGCGGTGGCGTTTATGGCCATGTTCTTGATGCCATCCATCGCCGCCAGCCCGGGGTCGCTGCCGTGAATGAAGGGCATCACGGGCGATTCACCCGTGAGGCCCCCGACGTCGCGTGAACCCGGCTCGGTCGTGCCGCCCTTCAGCCCCGGGACGAGGGAATTGTAGCCCATGAAACTTTTGGCCAACGGAAGCGAATCCAGCTCGGCCCGCCCGACGACGGTCTGCGTGCGCACGTTCGTCGTGTCGACCACCGGACTCGCGCCCGTGACCGTGATCGTCTCCGAGACGGCGCCTATGCGCAATTCGGCATTCACGCTCGCGGTGAACCCCGTCGTCAACTCGATGCCTTCGCGCCGGACCGTGCTGAAGCCGGGCAATGTGAAGGTCACCACGTACGCGCCTGGCCTTAGTTCGGTGATCTGGTACACGCCCTGGCCGTCGCTGACGGCGGTGCGAACCTTCTCGATGAGCGCCGGACTGGCGACTTCCACCGTGACGCCAGGCAGCACCGCCCCGGTCGTGTCTCTCACCACACCGGCAATCGCCTGCGCCCACACCACGGCCGGGACCATGAGAAAACCAAGTGCCATCGCGACCGAACGAGCTCTGTCCCGTTTCATACGCCCTCCTCACAACCCGTAGTGGCGTGCACGTGCGACGAACAAGTTGCCGTGAGCGGCCTCCGAACGCAAAACGCTCGAACGGTGACGATCCACACGGAAGACGGGGGTTTCGAGGTTGTTGTCGAGTCTGGCTGCCGGAGCTTCAATTGCCGTTCGAGATCGGCAACCTGTTGCCGTGCGTCCTACTTGGGGTTGTTGGCCTTCTCTTGAGCCTCTTGGGCAGTCCGATCGATGTCGATCCCGCCACCCGTGTCGGCCCCTGTGGCGTTGTCCATCGTCCTCGGATCCCTGCCCTTGCCTTCTTTGAAGCGGCTGTCTACGTAGCGCATGTTCGCCAGTATCCCCATCAGGCCGTAATTGCCCTCGTGGCAGCTCGATTCATAGACCTGGTTCGCCTTGTCTGATTGCTTCTTCCAGGGAACCATGAGCGTCCAGGAACGCGTAAACGTCGTCGGATCGTCGACCGTCAGCGTGTACTCCAGCCTGTTGGCGCTGACGCGTCTGAAGCGTTCGACCATGTGAAGGTTTTCGCGGGAGCCCTGGAAGTCCCGCTTGTGATTGAAATTCGTGATGTCGACAACCAGGGTATCGCCCTCCCACCGGCCGCGCGCGTCACCGTTCCAGAAGCGGATGCGAGATGGAACATGCTGGCTTCCGTTCACCGGGATGACGCGTGCAAACCCTGACCCCTGACCCGAGTCGTGATAGATCCCGACCTGTCCCGGGGACTGGACAATCTGATAGACCGCCCCAAGATTCGGAAGGAAGTTGATACAGCGCTCGCCCAGCGCGCGGTCCTCCGGTCCGTCGGCGCGATTCATGCGGCTGGTGTTGTAGTAAGGAGGAGGCTCTTCGTGTTTCGGCGAGATCGGCCCCGGCCTGCCGCCAACTGTTCCCTGCAGAAGGGCCTGGAGGAACTCTCTTTGCGCGTCGGCCCTCTTTCTTGCTTCCGGAGTGAGCGGGGGGATTTTCCCATCTGGGGGATCGATGATGAGCGACGTGCGACCGTCCGACAAGTCGCTCGCGATGATGTTAAAGAACGCGTTGTACGCGCCTTGGACGTCCTTTTCGGGATTAGAGGATCGACGTTCTTGGCCCGGGCGCCCAAGGACCTCCGCGACGACTTTCTTGGCTTCCTCCGGCGTCAGGACGGGTTTGTCGGCGAACCTGGCCGGTCGCTGCACTGGCGTCAACGTTCCCCCGTCCCAATTGCCTTGCAGGTCGGGGTCGCCCCAGGGCGTCCGCAATTGCTGTTTGGGATTCGCTGTGGCTTGACCCGACTGTGCGTGTAGGGCGACGGCAAGGCCTCCGAGCACCAGCGCACCGATCAACGCGACAAGGCGAGAAGTCATGGCATCCTCCCTTTAGCGCCCCGCATTATATAATGTGCTCGAATACAGAGGCAGAAATAAGGAGCTTCTCATGCGAAATCGTCTCGCAGTCGTGGTGATCGTTGCGTCTGTGCTCGCTGGCGGTCTTGGGCTGACGATGACGCGAACCGCTGGTCAAACTGCGCGAACCGCTGGTCAAACTGAACGTTCTCAAGGACCGCAGGTACCGCGCCAGGCGAATGGGAAACCCGACTTCAGTGGAATCTGGGAGGCTCACAACGGCGCCAACTGGGATCTGCTCGCCCATGCTGCACGTCCGATGGTGGCTCAGTCCGGGGTGTACGCGAACGTGCAGGACTACAACGGCGTGCAGGTTCTGGCCGCGCCAGTCGTGGCGCTGGGCGCGATCGGCTGGGTGCCCCCTGACCTCGGCGTGGTGGACGGCGACGAGATCCCGTACCAGCCGTGGGCGGCGAAGAGGAAGCAGGAGAACTTCGACAACTGGCTGGACCGCGATCCGGAGATCGATTGTTTCCTGCCGGGTACTCCGCGCGCGATGTACATGCCTTACCCGTTTCAGATCATCCAGGGCACGAACGATATCATGATGGTCTTCCAGTTCGCGGGCGCCGAGCGCACGCTTCACCTGCACGCGGTAGACCCCTATCCCGTGGACATCAACATGGGACACTCCGTCGCAAGGTGGGAAGGCGATACGCTCGTCGTTGACGTGTCGAGTTTCAACGCGGAGACGTGGTTCGACAGGGCCGGGGACTTCCACAGCGACGCTCTCCATGTGATTGAGCGGTACACCCCCATCAGCCGTGACGCGTTCCGCTACGAGGCCACAATCGAGGATCCAAAAGTGTTCACCCGCCCCTGGAAGATCAGCATGCCGATCTACCGTCGTCTCGAGCCGAATGCGCAGCTGATGGAATTCGGCTGCCACGAGATGGTGGAAGAGACCCTTTTGGGACATCTCCGCAAGCAGCAGTTAGTCAAGCACTGGGAAGGCAGGACCATGACGATTGACATCACACGGAAGATCCCACCGGGTGATGGCGTATACCAGCGCCACGTGGATGGCAATCCACCGACACAGCGCTGATCATCGCGGCGGCGGAGTGGTCAAGGGCGTTTGATGCGTGCTTTCGCGTCGGCGAGCTCGACGCGCGCGTGCGTGAGAGCCTTGCCGCCGAACGTCTTCAGAGGTATATTGCGCTGCTTCTGATCTTGACCGATCGCAAGTCCAAGATTCACGCCTGCGAGGTTGGGATGAAGATCACGTCGGTGTTTGGATCCGGTCTTGTCACGGCCGCAATGGGCGCGTTCAGCGCGGTCGGCTCGTACGCCGCCGTGACCGCGCAAGACCTGAAATCTCAGTGGAACGGCGTCTTTACTGTTGAGCAGGCGGGCCGAGGCGAGGCGCTGTACACGGACAAGTGCAGCGTATGCCATGGCGCCGAGCTCCGGGGTACCGAAATGGCCCCAGGGCTGATCGATGAGGTGTTCTCCGCGAAGTGGAACGACCAGACGCTTGCCGATCTGTTCGGCCACATTCGTAGAACCATGCCGCAGAACGACCCGGGCACGCTGAGCGGACAGCAGGGCGCGGACGTTCTCGCGTTCGTTCTGCACAAGGCGAACTATCCCGCGGGAACACAGGAACTGCCGACGGATATCGACATGCTCAAAATGATCAAGTTCCTGGCGAGCAGGAAGCCGGGCGCTGAGAAATAGTTCGGACCGTCTTCAACGCTGACTCGTCCAACATTGACTAGGGGTTGATCTTGAAGAGAATCTGCTTGCTGGCAACTGTGTTGTGCGTATGGCCCGGGCTGGGATTGGCGCAAACAGCGGAGGAGCTCGTCAACGACGGAAAGAATCCGCAAAACGTCACCACTCAAAGCATGGGCTATGACCGCAAAAATTACAGTCCGCTCCGGGAAATCAATAAGTCCAACGTCAGGCGCTTGGTGCCGGTTTGGAGCACGAGTCTGATGAATGACTTAGGCGAACTGGCGGCGCCGACGATTTACAACGGCGTCATGTACGCGATTAACAGCAGGTGGACCTTCGCCATCGACGTTGAAACCGGTACACAGATCTGGCGCACACCTGTACAGCTTGAACAGGGGGCGCAGGGTGTCGCGCAGTATGGCGCTGCTCCGAGAGGCGCGGCGACGATCTATAACGGCAAACTCTTTCGGACGACGCTAGATAATCATCTGCTTGCGCTCGACATGAAGACGGGTAAGGAGGTGTGGAACCAAAGATTTGCGGATTGGCACGACGGCTACTCCGCTTCGAGTGCACCGATCGTGGCCAACGGCGTCGTGATTTCCGGGATGGCCGGCGGAGAGTCCACTACGCGTGGGTTCATCGATGGTTGGGATCCCGAGACCGGGAAGAAATTATGGCGCCGATACACCATCCCAGCGCCCGGCGAGCCTGGTTCCGAGACCTGGCCTCGGGACAGCGACGCCTGGGCGGTGGGTGGTGGGCCCACCTGGCGCTCCGGGTCGTATGACCCCGAACTTGACCTGGTCTACTGGGGCACCGGAAATGCGGAACCGTACGATCCCAGACCGCGCGGGGAGCTCGATAGCTTGTACACGTCAAGTGTGCTCGCGATTCGACCGAAGACCGGTGAAATCGCCTGTTATTTTCAATACACGCCGAATGACGTGTACGACGTCGACGGTGTCGACGAGAATGTGCTCGCTGATATCCCGATTGACGGCCAGACGCGAAAGGTCATGATCCAGGCCAACAAGAACGGCTTTCTTTATGTGCTGGACCGCAGCAACTGCAAATTTATTGCGGCGCACGCGTACACCAGAGTCAACTGGGCCTCGCATATCGACTCCGCGACCGGTCGGCCAGTATTGACGGATCTGTACAAGCGATTTCTTGCCGGCGAAGAAGTCACAATCTATCCGCAACGTGGCTCGAATGCGGTGCCAATCGCGTTCAATCCGAATACAGGACTCGTGTACACGAGCTCATGGAACCAGCCGCGCATACAGAAGCTCGCGCCGAAACCTATGGTCATTGGCAAGGGCTACACCGGTGTTGAGGGGAGGAGTCCCGTGTTCCAGCCGGGCGACGTGTTAGGTCACTTCGTGGCGATCAATCCGCTGACCGGCGAGAAGAAATGGGAGATCCCGTTGACTGATATGCCAAGTTCCGCCGGGACGCTTGTGACCGGTGGCGGGCTGGTCTTCACGGGAAGAGCAACGGGTGAGTTCATCGCCCTCGATGAGGAAACTGGCAAGACTCTTTGGCAGTTCAAAACCAGCTCGAGCGTCAATTCTACGGCCGTTACCTACATGCACAATGGTCGGCAATACGTAACCGTGGCGTCGGGACTCGGTGGCCTCCTCGCGAGGCGTTTTGCGGCGGCGAAAGTACCCACGGGTGGTTCGATGTGGACGTTTGCATTGATGCCGGACTAACAGCCGCGACCTCGAGACAAAAGACTTTGGGAAATTTACGGGAAGAGTACCGTCTTACGTCAGAATGCCTTTCACCACTTGGCCGTCCACGTCGGTCAGCCGGAAATCGCGCCCCATGTGCTTATAGGTCAGCCGCGTATGGTCGATCCCCAAGCGGTTCAGGACCGTCGCCTGCCAATCGTGAATGCTCACAGGGTCGCGGACAATGTTGTAACTGAAGTCGTCGGTTTCGCCGTACGTGATCCCAGGCTTGATGCCACCACCGGCCATCCAGATCGTGAAACAGCGCGGATGATGGTCGCGCCCATACGTCGCGGTATCCTCTTTAGCGCCGGTATTCCCGAACTGTCCATACACCGTCCGTCCAAACTCGCCACCAAACATCACGAGCGTGTCCTCGAGCATGCCGCGCTGTTTCAAATCCTGGATCAGCGCGGCCGCGCCCTGGTCGACGTCCTTGGCTTGCCCGGCGAGCTGGGTCGGCAGATTCCCATGCTGGTCCCACCCCACGTGAGTCACTTGCATGAACCGCACGCCCCGCTCCGCCATCCGGCGAGCCAGCAGGCAATTGCGAGCAAAGGCTCCGGGCTTCCGGGACTCAGGCCCATAGAGCTCGAACGTGCTCTCCGGTTCCTTGGACAGATCCACCAGTTCGGGCACGGCGGTCTGCATCCGCGCCGCCATCTCGTACTGCTCGATCCGGGCCGCGATTTCGGGGTCCCCCGATTCTTGCAGCGTGACGTTATTCAGCGCCGCCAGATCATCCAGGAATTTCCGCCGGTCTGCTTGTCCGAAGCCCTCCGGATCGGAGAGGTACAGGACAGGATCCGTGCCGGATCCAAATTTGACGCCCTGGTATTTGGCTGGAAGAAAGCCGTTACCCCAGTGCCGGTCGAAGGCCGGCGCGCCATTGGTGCCCTTGCCGGAGGTGACCATCGCGACAAGTGACGGAAGATTCCGATTCGCGCTGCCCAGCGCATAGGATACCCACGCACCCATACTGGGCCGGCCGGGCAGTTGGAACCCGGTGAGCAGATACATCACGGCGGGATCGTGATTGATTTGCTCGGTGTTCATCGACTTGATGAAGCACACGTCGTCGACGACCTTCGCCGTGTGCGGCAGCAATTCACTCACCCACGTGCCTGATTGTCCGTGCTGCGCGAACTTGAACGCTGAAGGGATGACCGGTAAGCTATTCTGGGACCTGGTAAAGCCGGTCAGCCGCTGGGTCCCGCGCACTGAATCGGGCAGATCCTTGCCCGCCATATCCATCAGCTTCGGCTTGTAATCGAACAGATCGATATGCGATGGCGCACCGGCCATGAACAAATAGATCACCCGCTTCGCCTTGGGCGCAAAGTGCGGCAGACCCGGCAAGCCGCCAAATGCCGCTGCTTCACCTTGCCCCGATGCTCCAGCTTGCCCCGTCGCCGACGCCACATCTTCGCCTAGCAGCGCCCACAACGCAGCGAGACCAAGCCCACCAGCGCCGGCGTTCAAAAACCAACGCCGGGTTACGAGCTGAACGTGTTCGCTTCGCGGATCCATAATCATGCTCCCGAGATCAGAAAGAGCGACTCTTCTAATGCAGCAAGTCGAAGTTCTGGGCCGTTACTCCTTCGTGATGACCTGGTCAAGGTTGAAAATCAGCCTCGCCACAACGGCATGCGCGGCCAGTTCGGGAACGTTGAGCTTTTCGTTGCGTGGGTGTTCGCCCTGACTCACGAGCTTGAGCGCTGCCGCTCCATCCGCCCGATACCGCTCACGGAACTGGCGCAGAGCTTTCAAGAGCACGGGAAACTCGGTCTCGGTGGGCGTCCTGCCCGTTGCGACTCGGAAGGCAAAGGCGACGCGATCGATGTCCGTCTTGCCTCCTTCGGTGAGCATCCGCTCGGCCAACATCCGTGCGGCTTCGACGTAGGTCACGTCATTGAGCAAGTTCAGCGCTTGCAGGGGGGTGTTGGTGCGACTGGTCCCCACCGCGGTGTTGTCTCGCTCGGCGACGTCGAACATCGCCAGATTCGGCGGAGGAGCAGAACGCCTCCAGAACGTGTAAAGACTCCGGCGATAGAGATTCTCGCCGTGATCCTGCACATATTTATGATCGACCGTGCTGTCCCAGATCCCCTCCGGCTGATAGGGCTTTGCGGACGGACCACCGATCTTGGCCGACAGCAATCCGGACATGGCCAAGATCTCGTCGCGCACCATCTCGGCTGGCAGGCGGTAGCGAGAACCACGCGCCAACAAGCGATTCTCGGGATCCTTTTGCGTCAGCTCCGGCTTGATCTCAGAAGCCTGCCGGTAGGTGGCGCTGGTGACGATGAGCTTCTGCATCGCTTTGACGTCCCACCCAGTTTGCACGAACTCGGTGGCCAGCCAATCCAGCAGCTCCGGATGTGAGGGGGGCTCTCCTTGCGATCCGAAGTTATCGACCGTCTTCACCAGACCAACCCCGAAGAACATCTCCCAATACCGATTCACGGCGACGCGTGCGGTCAACGGGTTGGATGGATCGACCAGCCACATGGCGAGGCCTAACCGGTTGTTGGGCGCGCCTGAGGGGAGCGGCGGCAGGAACGCAGGAGTTGCCCGCTCCACTTTCTCGCCGGGATGGTCAAAGGCGCCACGCAACAGCACATGCGCCTCACGCGCCTCCGGCAATTCCTGCATGACCATCACCGACGGCAGCGTCTGCTCGTACTCTGCCTTCGCCTTCCGAGCCTCCTTCAAATCCGCCAATGCCTTTTCCAGCGGGGCCGGAGCCCTCTCTCTCGAGCCCGCCACATCTCCCGCCACATCTCCCGCGACATCTGTCCCTGCGGCTGCCTGTCCTCGGGACCTCCTCCGCGGCTGTTCGAGAAACCCAATCGCTTGATGCTGGAGGAAATACGCGTCAATCTTGTCGGCTTGCGCTTTGGTCCGCTGCGCCGGCGGAATCGCAGCAATCTCGCCAAGAGGGGCCGGTTCCGCGATCGCAGCCACTTGGTCCGGCGTCAAATCAACGTCGTATATCCGGACGTCGCTAATCAGCCCCTTGAACCGATCGGGCCCGCCTCCTGCGCCAATGCGTATGGGATCTGGCAATTCACGGCCCGGATCACCAATCCCGTTGAACAGAACCTTCAACTCTTGTGGTTTTCCGTCGATGTAGATCCGGATGCCTTCAACTTGGCGGGAACCGTCATACGTCGCCGCCACGTGATGCCGGCCGTTCAGCGCAATCGGTTCCTCTGCGACAAGGTGAGCGGCATTATCCATCCAACGCCCGGGCACGAAGTCCATCCGCACCTTGCCGTCCTCGAGCAACAGGCGGTAACCGGTGCCTCGACGGACATCTAGCGCGGTCCGCGCAGTGATGATTGGGCCGCTTGGAGCGGTCGACTCGATCCAGGCGGCCATGGACCACGGGGTCTTCCAGGTGAGGCGGTTCGCCGCACCGCCATCCACGAATCGCTTGCCGTCGAACCGGCGCTCAGCGTCGGATGCCAGAGGGAAATAGCCGACCATGCCTTCGTCCGGTGACCCGACGACGACGATTGGACTGGAGTCTCCGACCGATTTTTCCCACGCGCGCTGAGCGTTCTCGATGTCGGGACGGAGAGCGGTCAGCTGCTGTTCTGCAGCCCGCAGACGGTCCTCCAGTTCCCGTAATTTGGCCTGCTGCTCGGCGGTCGGCGCGCGGACCAAGGGCGGTGCGTTGCTGCCGTCTCGCTGCCCAATGCCGGACTCGGCGCTACTGTTGAAGTACGCGTAGAGCTGGTAGGTCTCCTTCTGCTTGATCGGATCGAACTTGTGATCGTGGCACCGCGCGCACCCGAACGTCAGCCCGAGCCACACCGTACCCACTGTGCTGACGCGATCAAGGACGTTCTCCACGAAGTATTCGTCCGGGTTCGCGCCATTCTCCGACATCATGCGATGGTTCCGATTGAACCCCGTGGCGATTTTTTGTTCCAGCGTCGCGTTGGGCAGCAAGTCTCCGGCTAGCTGCTCGATGGTGAACCGATCGAACGGGAGGTTCCGATTGAACGCGTCGATCACCCAGTCGCGCCATCGATGCATGTCCCGGTCGGGATCGAGGTTATACCCTGATGTGTCGGCGAAGCGCGCCGCAGCCATCCATGGCGCCGTCATCCGCTCGCCATACCGAGGAGACGCGAGCAAGCGATCAACGACTTTCTCGTAGGCGTTTGGGGAACGGTCGGCCAGAAACGCGTCAATATCAGCCGGCGTCGGCGGAAGGCCCGTCAGATCGAGCGCCACGCGTCGGATGAGCGTGGCACGGCCGGCTTCCGGAGAGGGCTTCAGGCCCTCATGCTCCAACCGGTCGAGCACGAAGTAGTCGATCGCATTCTTCGGCCAGGCAGTGTTGGTGACCTTGGGCAGCTCCGCCCGTACGGGACGCATGAATGACCAGAGCGGCTCGTATTTCGCGCCTTGCTCGATCCATCGGCGGATCAGCTTCACCTGGCGGTCGGTGAGCGGCTCACCGCCAAACGGCATCCGCCGCTTGGGATCGGTCGCCGCGATGCGATGCATCACGGCGCTGTGCTCCGGGTCCCCCGGCGCGATCACTTTCATCGTCGCTTCGGTCGGGATGTTCAGTCTCGCATCCGCCCGGGCTGCGTCTTCGCTGTCCAGACGCAAGTTCGCTCGTCGACCCGTCGAGGACGGACCGTGACACTTGAAACACTTGTCCGACAAGATCGGCCGGATGTCGCGATTGAACCCGACCGTTTGTGGAAGAGAATCTGTGGACGCATTCTGAGCCAGGAGGGAGCTCCAGGTCGAACACACCAGCGCCAGAGCGCCTAGCCCCCCAATCCATCGAAAAGCAGCGCTCGAGGGAAGAAGTGGACGCATGACCAGCCCCTCTAATCGGATTTAGTGTCTGACGCGGCA
>JAHFUL010000109.1 GCA_023265155.1 Acidobacteriota bacterium | reverse complement strand
ACCAGCAGCGGCGATCGCCCAACACAGCATCGAGAATCATCACCCGTTCGACCATCCGGTCGATCGGACGAAGACGACGGTTGCGGTCGTCCGCTTGGCCAATCGCTTCGTAGAGCGGTTTGTGGTGGACGTGGTACAGGCGCCCACGTCGGATGGGCCCTGGCTCGATGGCTCGCGCGAATCCGCGGGCCACCAGTCTTGCCATGAACTCACGGCTGTTCTGGCCGCGTGCCGTACTGGTGAATTCGCAGTACTGCCGCTCCAGAAAGCATCCGGAGTGGACCATGACGGTCACCAGGAACTCACGCTGCCGCAGCGTCAAGCCGTAGTCGCGCAGCGCGGACACTCGGCTGACGCTGACGCTGTCGAAGGTCCTGTTGGGAGGATATTCATGCGTCACAGGAACTCCTCCATCCCGCGCGGACGCGGTCCGGAGCGGCCACCGCCACCGCGAGAGCCGACTAGGTAAAAGCGAAAGCCGGTCTTCGCGCGGCTGGCCGCGTGAGCGCCGCGGTAGTGCGGCGTGAAAAGTTCGACGTCCTGATGAAGTTCTCGGCCATCGACCTCGTACTCGATTCGGTAGTCAGGGAAGTGCACCTGGTCGTCGAAGTACGGCAGATCGTGCTCACGCGCCCAGTCGCGGATTTCGCTGTCGTCGCGGCCTGGCCGACCGTCGCTGTCGGGGCGATTGCGGTTGGGTTCCTGTAGGAACTCCTGGTACTCGCGTTTCAAGTCCTGTTCGAGGACGACACGTCGGACCTCAATGTCCCCGTGCTCATCTCGGAGACGGGCTTCCTCCTGACGGTACGTCGCGTAGAGATTCGAATCGTGGTCGATCTCGCGGGAGCGACTGATGCCGGCGTGGAACGCCTGCGGCAGCCCATCTTCGCGCTCCAATGTGTGAGAGTCGAGCAGGTCGCAGCCCTCCTTGGTGAGGGTCAGACCGCGTTCGTCGTCGCCAAGGTCGACAGCCTCGACGAGCCCCTCGTCGCGGAGATGATGGACGGTGCCCGCGTCGATATCGAGGTCTTTTTCGGGCACGACTCTGAACGTGCCGACGGCCAACGCCCGGCTGTCCTCGCCATTCAGCTCGAAGACCCGGTCGCGATCGACCACCAACTCCCGCTCCTCGCCGCGGGGCAAGTCGAGGTCGTGCATCAGGGCGTCGCGGGGATCGTGATCGTCCCGGTCGCGCTCGTCGTACACGCGTGGTCGTTCGTCGCCGAGATCCCGCTCGCCGTATTCGCGCGGATCACTCCATCGGGCATCGGACATCGTCCCCTCCGTTGCCGTGTGTTGCTGCTTGGGTTGTCCGTGAAGACGCCCTGGCAGTTGCTGCGAGGGGCGATTCAGGGAGGCGCCGAAGCGCCGGGGCGTGTCGCCGCGGCGATCAGCGCGTGGTCGTATGGGAACCCAGGTCCGAGCCCTGCTGGGCGACGAACGGTGGATTCAGCCCGCGTGCTGACACGACGCAACGGGGCCGCAGCCGGCCAGAAAACTGCCTGGAAACTTTTATACGCCTTCGCCGCCGATGGCGCAAGCCTACATGGCCACGAGGGGTCATCGTCGGTTGACAGCGTTGTCGATGCACCCTACGCTGGCTTCATGAACCTCCAGGTTCCGCCCGAACTCGAAGCAAAGTTGACCCGATTGGCTACGGAGACAGGGCGCTCAGTCGACCAGGTTGCGCTCGACCTGTTGTCCAGCTCGATAGACCACGATGAGTGGTTTCGCACCGAAGTCGAACGGGGTCGCGCCTCCGCTCGCGAAGGCAGGCTGATCGAGCACGATGACGTTGCTGCTCGCATGGATCGGCGATATCGCGGCTGATGCGCGTCCGCTGGACCACGGACGCCGCGGACGATCTGGAACGGATCTGCGACTACATTGCAGAAAGCCGTCCTGAGTCCGCGCGACGGGTAGCCCAGTCCGTGGTCGAGCGCATCAGCGAGCTGCAGGCCTTTCCACGTATCGGGCGCTCTGGGCGCGTCGTAGGCACACGGGAGATTGCTTTTCCACCGCTCCCATATGTCGCTGTTTACGAAATCCTTGATCCCCAAGATGAGGTGCGAGTGCTGCGTATCCTGCATGGCGCGCAGCAATGGCCACCGAGGCAGAGGTGACATTGCGACGGGTGGACCGCCCCGCTGACGGCGAACTACCAGGTACCGCCGGCGCAGTTCCGAAGTGGTTGACAGGCGTCATGACACCTGTAATCGAGGCCCCTGAACACCCACGCGCCACCAACCCTGTCGGGGACACTCTCGACCGCCGGGCAATTGGACCAGTCAAGCGCAGCCATGCACGGACCTCCTACAGCTCCAGCTTACGGGATGTCGTTGCAGGCGTCACGCGGTATCAGGCCGCGCCTCGAAGACCCTCGATCCGTCGCAGCCACCCCGCGAGGTGGTTCCAACTCACGAAAATACTCACCAGCCTCCGCTCACATTCTCGCGGAGGTTGTCCGCCGTAGTCTTGGCGGAGGCGGACTTCACCGCTCGCCGTGAGCTTCGGCTCGGCAAGCCATTTTTTCATCAGCACTCTCGGACGGCGCCTGGTCAGAAGCGTGCCCCAGTCGTGACGTGACATATTGAATCTGACTGCACGCGAATAAAGAAATCGTACTGATACTGATCTTGCGCAGTGAAAGGGTTGATTGACGCGGTCTTGCCGCTGTAGTAGTGTCCGCACCGGTCGGAATCAGAGAGATGCACTGGTCGCTCCGGGGCGTTGTCGTCATCGCGCTCTGTACGGCTGTCGCGTGTAGTGGCGGCGGTGGCGCCGCGCCGACGACGCCGAGCGCTCCGCCGCAACCGGTGCCCCCCTCCGGTCCCCCTCAACCCCCAACCGTGAACATCAACGGACAGTGGGAAGGCACATACAGGCACGACACTGCGTCGGGCACCATGAAGTTCTATTTCTTCGATCAAAACGGAAAGAGCTCAGTGGACGGGCAATTCGATCTGATCGGGGAACCCGAGGGCGAGCGAGTCGGCGCCATCGCCGGGACCCTGTCTGGAAACGTGTTGGCCTTTTCGTACGGCTACGGCATGAACTGTGTGCGGACGATCACCGGCACGGCCACCTTCGCCTCGAGCGGTTTCCTCAGCAACCGGTTGACCGGCACCTTCAGTGGGTCGAGCACCTGCGGAGACCGCTACACCAACGGTCGTTTTGACCTGCCGATACAACGGCCTACGCCCGGACCGCTGGTCGACTCGAAGTGGTTCGGACAGACCGGGACAACGCAAACTCCAGGAATATTCGGATCCAACTCCAGCTGGCTGTGGCAGATCAACCAGCTCACGCCGGTGACCGACGGCTTCACCGTTGCCGGCTCGGTGACGCAGGGAGCTGGTGCGCCTCCGGCGCTGGTCGAGCCGCATTCGACCGGGCCGCTTTCGGGTCTCCTCACCTACGTGGGGCTGATCGACACCAACGGCAACGGTATCTTGGTGCACCGGTGGCGCCTCGAGAGCTTCTCAATCGCGCTCTCTGGCCGCTGTCCTTCGTCGCTCAGCGGCAGGACGACGCCCCCAGCCTATTTCGGAGCCCAAGTGCCACAGCTCGCTGTCGTGCTGAACGGAACGACCTGTTCTCAGACGGTGAGCAATTTCACGACCAGCCTGAGCCGGCAATAGTCATCAGAGCCATAGGAGATTCCTCGTCTATCCGTTCACGAGGCTACTCGACGGCGGTGAACACCTCGCTGTGGCCGGATTCCACCAGCGCGGCCATCCTTTCGTAGTTCGCTTGCCACTCCTTGTCACGTACCGGTCAGCGGTATGCTGGAAGTACGCGAAGGTCGCTCCTGGTTGCCCGTTTATCTCGAACTTCTTTCACGTCCTTGCCACCCCAGGCTTTCACCGCAATCGACGTGCCTCTGCGTCTGTCATCCGCATCTCGGACGGGCGCTCGATCCCCCGTAGCCACGGACGCAGCCAAGTTTTTTGTGGCCGTGGTCACGCCGGCGGTGACCGGCCCTTCGCCTGTCGGAGGGAATCGATCCTCCGCAGCCACCCTGCGATGTGGTTCCAACTCACGAAAATGCGGCTCACCATCTCAAGCGTCGAAAGGGAGCAGTCGGAACGGCTTGCTGCCTTGGCCCCGGAGAGCACGGAAGTGGCGCTCGTCCGTGCACAATAGGTTGAACGTTCGGTGACGGTCGGCGAGAACGACGACCGACGCGTCCGCCAGTCCTATCCGAAGATCGGCGTACCGCTCCATGATTCGCTTGGCGTGGCCGAGATCCTCGGGCGAGAAGAGCTCAAGCTGGTACGCCCCGCGCGTCACCTCGCCGATGAGGGCCATCTGCGCCTCGTGGCCAACTCGACTTCCAATCAAGTAGTCCAGCTCCGCGAGAACAAAGGGTGAGATGAGGCGCGGAGGTGTCGAGGCGACGAGTGCCGCGACCGCGCGGCCGTGCAGCGCTTCGTTGGCGTCAAGCGCGGCATAGAGCCCGCCTGTGTCCAACACGATCACCTGATGCCGAAGCCTTCCAGTGCGCGGTCGACGTCCTCGGCAATCGATGGTCCGGCAGAACGGAACAGCGGCAGCTTGGGGACCGGCGCCTCGACTTCGCCCGTGAGCCGCGAAACAGCTTCACGAAGCAGCTCCGCCTCGCTGCACCGGCGCTGCCCGGCGACTCTCCTCAAGGCCCGCTTGAGCTCCGGCGGGAGGTAAACCGTGGTCTTCGTCATACCCTACATATACCATACATTCTGATACCCATAGGTGGCATGACTGCCAACTCGACGCGAGCGACTCATGACGGTGGTCGGTTACCAAGCCTGGCCTCGCGGCAGCATACGCCCCTGAGCTGTGCGGCCGGTCAGGCGACCGCTCGGAGACCCTCCAGTCGGCGCAGCCAACGTGAGATCCGGTTCCAACTGGCGAAGGTTAGGCTCACCACTCTTTCATCAG
>JAHFUL010000067.1 GCA_023265155.1 Acidobacteriota bacterium | reverse complement strand
CCGAGCTGAAGCTCGGGCCTACGACTGGGCCTGCGAGCGGGAGGATAGCGAGGGGGAAGTACGTAGGCCCGACTTTCAAGTCGGGCGCGTCGAGGTCGGGCGCCGCAGAGATCGGGGCCGCCAGCGAGCCAGCGACAGGTTTTCGGAGCCAGAGAGGCTGGTCAGGCCGTCTGCGGGATACGGCGGCAGCAGCTCCCGCATACGCTCTATACCGACGCGGGCGGCGATGTCGTGCCGCAGGAGCTCGAACCCGTAGTTCGAGCTCAGGTCCCAGGTCATATCGGGCTGTTACAGTCCGAGGCGCATCCAGAAAAAGGGGTCTGACCCCTGTGTTTTCGCGTGTCGCAAAGGGGTCTGACCCCTTTTTCGAGCGGCAACTCACTTGCGCCACGGACTGCTATTGCAGACGGCCGATCGCGGATTGCAGATTCAAGAGCAGATCGCAGACTGCAGATGGCGGACGGCAGGGACAGCTGGCTTGACATGAAGATCGCAGAGGCGAAACGCACGCTCGATCGGCACTACGCCGACTTCAATTACCCCGATGCGGCCACCGACCCCATTCAAATTGTCCGCCGCTTCGCGCGGGCGGACGACCGCGAAGTCGTGGGCTTCGTGGCGGCGGCGCTCGCCTTCGGACGCGTGGCCAGCGTGCTGCAGTCCATCGAGCGGGTGCTGGCGATCATGGGCGATCGGCCGGCCGCCTATGCTCGCCGATTTCAGCCGCCACGCGATGGGCGGGCGTTCGGCGGGATCGTCCATCGGTGGATTCGAGGGGCCGATCTTGTCGCGCTCGTCTGGGTGCTGAAGCAGATGCTCGACAGGTGCGGCTCGATCGAATCATTCTTCGCCGTTGGCTACGACGAGGCGGCGGACGATATCGGACCTGCGCTGGACAGCTTCTCGACGCGCGCGCTGGCCCTCGATCTGCGGACCGCATACGGGCGGCTCCCCGCCCGGCCGGGCGTCTGCTACTTTTTCCCCCGGCCGTCGGCTGGCAGCGCCTGCAAGCGGTTGAACCTGTTTCTTCGATGGATGGTCCGCCGCGATGCGCTCGATCTCGGTGTGTGGTCCCGGGTCTCGCCCGCGAAGCTCGTCGTGCCGCTCGACACGCACGTGATCCGCGTCGGCCGCTGCCTGCAGCTCACTCGATACACGAGCCCGGGCTGGGCGATGGCCCGCGACATCACGGCATCGCTCCGCGTCCTCGATCCGGACGACCCGGTCAAGTACGACTTCTCGCTGTGTCACCTGGGGATGATGAACGCCTGCGGCTTCAACCGCCCGCAGAAGGATACGCAGTGCCCGCTGCGCGGGATGTGCCGGCCACGCGCGCGTACACGGCGGCGGTCTCCGCCACCATCTTCTCGACGGTGAACCGCTCGCCCAACCGCGCGAACCCGGCTTCGCCCATGCGCTGGCGCAACCGCGCGTCGCCCAACAGCCGTACGATGGCCTGGGCCATCGCATGCTGATCGCGCGGCGCCACGAGCAGGCCGTTGACGCCGTCTTCGACGACCTCGGGAATGCCGCCCACCGAGGTGGCCACGATCGGCCGCCCGCAGGCCATCGCATCGAGCAGGGACGTGCCGAGGCCCTCGGTGATGGAGCTCATCGCGAAGACGTCGAATCCCTTGATGCACCCGAGCACATCCGTGCGGAATCCCGGAAGGAGCACATGCTTTTCGAGATGGTACTCGCGGACCTGACGTTCCAGATGGTCCCGTAGCTCTCCCTCTCCAAGAATGACGAAGCGCGCGTCCGGCATCTGCTGGACCACCAGGTGCGCCGCCTCGATCAGGTGACGCTGACCCTTGTGCGGCACGAGCGCCGAGACATTGCCGACGACCGGCGACCCATGGGGCAGCCAGAACGCCTCGTGCACGTTGACCGCCGGTGCCGCCACGACGTGGTCCAGATCGATCCCTTCGTGAACGGTGACGGTCCGGGCGGCCGGCACGCCGTCTGCGATGAGCATCTGTCGGATGGCTTCCGATGCGGCCACGAAGCAGTCCACCTGCCGGTGTTTCCACCGCGAGAAGGAATTCTTGTTCAAATGGAAGTCGACCCGCCGCGACGCGATGAACGCCGGGTCGAGCTTCAAAGACGATGCGGCCAGCGACAAGGCGAGCGACGCCATGGCGATCCCGTGAGGGTCGTGCGCGTGGATGACGTCTGGTTCGAGCCGCTTGATGACACGGGACAGTTTCCACGCCGCAGAGAGATCCACCTCGGACCGTGGGGCGATTGGAATCAGGTCGAGTCCTTCTGCGGCGCGCCGCCGCAACTCGCCGTCAGGATGCGCCACGAGCGCCGCGCGATGGCCGATTTCGCGCAGGCCGTTGACCGTGAGCAGCACCTGATTCTGGCCGCCGCGCCAGGTGCGAGCCGTGTCGATGTGAAGGGAGAACAATGGAAAAGGTTCCAGGTGCCAGGTTCTGGGTTCCAGGTTCACTAGGTTTTGGGTTCGCGGTTCAGGGTGACCGATTCCGGCTGCTCAGCAGAACCTTGAACCTTGAGCCTTGAACCTTGAACCTGAGCGTGCTCAATCTCCCACAGCTTCGCGTACTTCAAGAACACGTAATACGCGTTCATCGTCGAGATGATGAAGCCCGGCGCTCCGTCGCGGAATCCGCCCCGGACGATGTAGTTGCGGAGGAAGGCCAGCGGTGGATGCCCGAGGCACTGGAACCAGTGGGCGCGGAGCCCGCGCTCGTGCATCTGACGCGCTCCGGCGGTCGTGTAGCGGCCGATCGTTTCCAGATGACCCGAGATGTCGCGGTAGGGAAAATGCTCGAGCTCGCCGCCGAGCGTTCCGATGGTGCCGTCGACCGTCAGTCCCTCGTGGACGTACTGGCCGGTCCAGCGGGCGGCGCGACGATCGTACAGCCGCGACTGATGGTCGGGATACCAGTCGGTCGTGCGGATCCAGCGCCCCAGATGCCACGAGACACGCGGCATGCGGTACGCCGCGTGCCGCGGCGTTGCGGCGAGTGCGGCTCTGATTTCGCCGGAAAGCGCCGGTGTCACCCGTTCGTCGGCGTCGAGGCTGAGGACCCAGTCGTGGCTGGCGAGCGAAGCGGCGTAGTTCTTCTGATCGACATAGCCGGGCCACGCGCGGATCGCCACGCGATCGGTGAACCGGCGCGCGATCGCAACGGTCTGGTCGGTGCTTTCCGAATCGACAACGATGATTTCGTCGGCCCAGGCAACCGACTCGAGCGCGCCAGCCAGCCTCGTGGCTTCGTTCCTGGTGATGACGGTGACCGAGAGCTTCGGCACTCGGGGGAGTGTAACAGGGACAGGGACAGGGATTGGGGATTGGGGATTAGTTAGGGAGTAGGGAGTAGGGAGTAGGGAGTAGGGAGTAGGGAGTAGGGAGTAGGGAGTAGGGAGTAAGACCCCTAATCCCTAGCCCCTATTCCCCAATCCCTGTTCCAATCCCTGTTCGCCAATCCCCAATCCCTATCCCCCAATCTCCAATCCCCAATCCCCAATCCCTGGTCCCTACGCTGGCTACCTGACGGTTGTGATGCTGCCCCCGCCGCCGAGCGGAACCTCCTGCACGGCCTCGAAGTCGACGAGCGATCGGTTGTAGTCGGAGATGGCGCGAACCTCGCTCGTGCGCGCCTGCGTCAGATCGCGCTGCGCCTGGAACACGAAGAAGTTCGTCTCGATGCCGGCGGCAAACTTCTTCTGCGCGGCCTCGAGCCGGCGCTCCGCGAGCTCGCGGGCGACCCGCGTGCTGTCGACGCGCTTCTGGTTCGTCTGCACCTGCCGGGCGGCGCTGCGCACGTCCAACGCCACCTGCATGTCGAGGTTCTTCATCTCTGTCTGCGCCTGCGTGTACTGGACCTTGGCGCGTGCGAGATTCGCCTCCGAGGAGCTCATGCCCAGCGGATACGACACGCTCACGCCCATCGTCCATGTCGGATACGTGGCCGTGAGGACATCGCCCAGCACTGAGCCGTAGCTCCGCTTGGCGAGGATGGTCCGGTCGGGAGTCTCGCCGATCGGAATCGAGGTGAGCGGTGAGAGCTGCACGCCGCCGGCTGCCGCGGAGCTGTAGCTGAATTGCGCATTCACGTCCGGGAGCACCTGATTGTGGTAATACCTGATGCTGATGTCGCTGCGGGCGAGGCTGTTCTTTGCCAGTCGCACGTCGGTCCGCTGGTCGAGCGCCCGTCGCACCGCGGCGTCGACGTCAAGGGCCTGAACCTGGAACGGCGCGGCGTCGGCCGGCTCGATCGCGATACTCCAGAAATCGGGCGCCGTTGGATCGAAAATCAGCGAGCGCAGCCGGTCTTCCGACTGCTGAATCGCGGCTTCGGCGACGATCACCGACTCTTCATTTCGCGCGATCTCGGACTGCGCTTCGATGAGCTCGATCGGCGCCAGCGTTCCCACCTGGACGCGCCTCTCGTTGTCGGACAGGACGCGTTGCGCCAGTTCGAGCGACTGCTTCACGGCGTTGAGGTTGTCGATCTGATACGTCAAGTCCCAGTACGCGTTCTTCACGCTGCGCGTGGTGAGCACAATCTGCGAGTGGAGCTGGAGGTCGGAGGCGTCGCGCTCCTTGAGGCTCAGTTCGAGCTGCTGTCGCGAGCTGTCGATCTTGAAGTCGCGAAGGAGCGGCTGTGTGACGTCGAATCGAAGGCTCGAGTTCAGCAGCGGGTCGAAGTTCGTGAAGGAACTGGACGAGGTGGAACGGTTGTTGTTCCAGGAGGCGGAGTAGCTCGCCCCCGTCCGCAGTGTCTGCCTGAGGCCGAACTGCGTGGTAAACGTCGAGTCGGTGACTTTGGTCTGGCCGCCGTCGAGCGACGACGTCGATGCGTTGTTCCGGGAGTTGTTGTTCAATGCCGAGGTGAACACGGGCCGCCATGAGGTCCGGACCTCGGCGACAGCGATGTCCTGGATTTGCGGATCGAGCCGCGCGACCTGGAGGCCGAGATTCTGTTCGAGCGCCAGCCGGACCGCCTCGTCCACCGAGAGCCGGCGTGTGACGGCGGCCTGAGGCGCGGGTTGCCTGAGCGGCTGTTGTGCCTGACCAGAGGCAGATCCCACTGATAACATCAGCGAGGAGGCGAAAAGGACGACGCCGGGCAGTTGTGGACGGCAGATGATCTGGGACATGGCACGGAGCTCCATCGAAAAGGATCGACACGTCTGATGAGTAGACGCGGAGAGAGGGCGTTCGGTTCGAGCGACGCGAATTGTATACTACGGCACATTCCTCAGAACTTCTGAGGTGGCGCCGTTTCCGTCGAGAACGAAGCGTTCGAAGAAGAGACGAGCTGGGCCGACGAGTCCAAACGGGTCCTGAAGCTCTTCGACACGAACTTGAAAAGGAAAATGTGACGCGCGACCAGCTGCTCGAGTGCTTCCGCCGATCGGGCGCGCTCCTCGAAGGCCATTTCCGTTTGTCCTCCGGTTTGCACAGCACGGGGTATTTGCAGTGCGCGCTCGTGCTCCAGCATCCGGGCGATGCCGAGATGCTGGGCTGCGCGATTGGCGAGCGCGTCCGGCATCTGCGACCGAGCGTCGTCCTGTCGCCCGCGCTCGGCGGTGTCGTGATCGGACACGAAGTGGCGCGCGCCCTGGGCGTGCGGGCCGTTTTCGTCGAGAGGCAGGATGGCGTGTTCATGCTGCGGCGCGGGTTCGTCCTCAGCGAAGCCGACCGGGTCCTTGTGGTCGAGGACGTGCTGACGACCGGCGGGTCCACGCGCGAGACGATGCAGGCGGCGGTCGCGGCGGGGGCCCGCGTCGTCGGCATCGCGTCGATTGTCGACCGTAGCGGCGGCGTCGTGCGCTTCGAGGTGCCGTACGAAGCGCTGCTCGACATCGCACTGGCGAATTATCAGCCGGACCGATGCCCGCTCTGCGCGCAAGGACTGCCGGTGGTGAAGCCCGGTTCAAGGCCTGTGGTGGCTTGAGCCACGCACGGCAGGACTGAAGTCCTGCGCTACGAGTACCGAGAGTCGTGGCGCCCACGCGGACTCATCGCTGAAGTCCGGCGCGACGGGTGGTCGGATTCGTAGCGTTCAGCGTACTCGTAGCGGCGTTCTGGCGCACTCGTAGCGCAGGACTTCGGTCCTGCCGTATTCATTGGCGTACTCGTAGCGCAGGACTTCGGTCCTGCCGTATTCATTGACGTACTCGTAGAGCAGGACTTCGGTCCTGTCGTATTCATTGGCGTACTCGTAGTGCAGGACTTCAGCCCTGCCGTATTCATTGGCGTACTCGTAGCGCAGGACTTCGGTCCTGCCGTAGTCATTGGCGTACTCGTAGCGCAGGACTTCGGTCCTGCCGTATTCATTGACGTACTCGTAGCGCAGGACTTCGGTCCTGCCGTAGTCATTGACGTACTCGTAGCGCAGGACTTCAGTCCTGCCGTATTCATTGGCGTACTCGTAGCGCAGGACTTCGGTCCTGCCGTATTCATTGACGTACTCGTAGCGCAGGACTTCGGTCCTGCCGTATTCATTGGCGTACTCGTAGCGCAGGACTTCAGTCCTGCCGTATTCATGCCAAGCTTCAAGCTCACCGTCGCGTACGACGGAACGGATTTCGTCGGCTGGCAGCGGCAGGCGTCGGGCGTGTCGATCCAGAGTGTTCTCGAAGACGCCTGTCGCGAGCTCGATGGTCGCGCCGTGCCGATTATCGGCGCCGGCCGCACCGATGCCGGTGTGCACGCGCTCGGACAAGTGGCCGGCGTATCAATCGCGCGGAACATGAGCGCGGCCTCGCTGGTTTCTGCGATCAATGCAAGGCTGCCTGCCACCGTGCGCGTGGTCGACGCCACCGAGGTGGAAGAGACATTCCACGCGCGGTTTCACGCACGATCGAAAACCTACCGCTATCGCGTCTGGAATGCCGAGGTGCTCAGCCCGTTCGAGCGGCGCTATGCCTGGCACGTGCCCGGGCCGGCGCTGGACGTCGAGGCGATGGCCGCTGCGGCGTCGCTCGTCGAGGGACGACACGATTTCGCCTCGATGCAGGGCTCGGGCAGCGACATCCCGTCGACCGAGCGCACGGTGTGTTCGTCGCGGATCCTCCAGGGAGGCGACGATTCAGCGGGCGGTCGTCGCGAAGGCCTTCATCCGTTGATCATGTACGAAATCTCCGGCGAGGGTTTTCTGCGGCACATGGTGCGCACCATTGTCGGCACGCTGGCGGAGGTCGGACGAGGGCGGCGCCCGGTGGCGTGGGTCGGCGAAGTCCTGGCCGCGAAAGATCGCACGCGCGCCGGGCCCACGGCGCCGGCCGCAGGGCTGTTCCTCGTGCGCGTCGATTACCAGTAAGCCGTGGGTTACAATCTTCGTTTACCGCGAAGGATTCCGCATGTCCCTTGAGCAGCTCCTGGCGTCGATTCCTCCAGGATCTCCGGATGAGACGCTGGCGCGTCAGGTCAATTTCGAGCAGCTCCCGGCGCATGTCGCCGTCATCATGGATGGCAACGGTCGCTGGGCGGCACAGCGCCACCTGCCGCGCGTCGAGGGGCACCGCGCCGGCATCGATTCGGTCCGCGACGTGGTGGAAACCTCGGCCCGGCTGGGCATCGGTGTCCTCACCCTGTACGCCTTCTCCGTTGAGAACTGGAAACGGCCGCGCGCCGAGGTGAGCACGCTGATGATGCTGCTCAAACGGTACATCCGGCTCGAGCTGGACAACCTGAACAGGAACAACATCAAGTTTCGCGTCATCGGCCGATCCGACGAGCTTTCACCAGACGTGCAGCACGAGCTGGAAACCGGTATCAGCCGGACGGCCGGCAACACCGGCATGTTGTTCAACATTGCGCTGAACTACGGCGGACGGACCGAGATCGTGGACGCAGCCCGCCGCGCGCTGGCGGCCGGCATCGCGCCCGACGATCTGGATGAGCGGCGGTTCAGCGGCTTTCTCTACACGGCCGGGCAGCCCGATCCCGATTTGCTCATTCGCACGAGCGGTGAAATGCGGATCAGCAACTTCCTTCTCTGGCAGATTGCCTACGCGGAAATCTGGGTCACCGAAACGCTCTGGCCCGATTTCCGGCGCCGGGATCTCCTCGAGGCCGTTCTCGCCTATCAGAAACGCGACCGGCGGTACGGCGGCATCAAGCCGTCGCCCGTGGCGCTCGGCGCGAAGTGAACGTTCGTCTCCGGCTTCTGCAGTCGCCTTCACGCCCGTCACGCTCCTGCGCGGCCTGGCAGCCCGTGGTGCAGCGTCGGCGGCATTCGGCCGGCGGCAGATGACGCGGGTGCTCAGCGGCGCGGTGCTGCTGGCAGTGGCGGCCGGGGCCGTCTGGTTCGCCCCCGCGCTCCTCTTTTTCCTGGTTGCCGAGGGATTGCTGCTGCTCGCGTTCACAGAATACGCGGGACTGGCGCGCGCGAGCGGAGCCCCGGTGCCGGACTCGCTGGCGGGCGCCGCGACGGCACTGACGTGCGCGGCGTTCGCGCGAGTGCCATTTGGCAGTATTCCCTGGGTCTCGCTGGACGTCGTCCTGATGGCGGCCCTTGTCGCGCTCGCCATGGTGACGCTGACCCGATGGAGCGACGGATCCGACGCGCTGGCGCTCGTGGCGGCGGCGGTGTTTCCCGCGCTGTATCTGGGGTTGCCCATCGGCGCCATGGTGGCCATTCGCGGAACCCACGGGCGCGAAGCACTCGCGCTGCTGATGCTCACGGTGATCGTCAGCGACACCGCGCAGTTCTACACCGGACGGGCCCTCGGCCAGCGGCTGCTTGCGCCGGCCATCAGCCCGAAGAAAACCGTCGAAGGTGCTCTCGGAGGCTTTGTGTTCGGCCCGCTGTTTCTGGCGATCGCCGGACACTGGTGGCTGCCGGCGCTGGCCCTGCCGCTGCGCGTAGCGCTCGGCACGGCGGTGGTGGCCACGGGAATCTCGGGCGATCTGTTCGAATCGATGCTCAAGCGGAGTGCTGGCCTCAAGGACAGTTCCGCCCTGATTCCCGGCCACGGCGGCATCCTCGACCGCATCGACGCGCTGCTCTTCGCTGCCCCGGTTTACTACATTGTGCTCAACTACGTTTAAACGAATCGCCATCCTCGGATCGACGGGATCGATCGGCCAGAGCGCCCTTGCGGTCATCGACGCGCACGCCGATCGGCTGCAGGTTGCGGGGCTCGCCGCTGGCGGAAATGCCGAGCGCCTGGCCGAACAGATCGAGCGGTATCGGCCGCGCGTGGTGGCCCTGGCGTCTGGCGAGGCGGTGGATCGGCTGCGGCGCATCGGATCCTTTCCGGCGGTCACCGTCGCTGAGGCGGGGCCGGAGGGCCTTCTCACGGTCGCCTCACAGCCGGATGTGGACATTGTCCTGTGCGCATCGGCCGGGACCGATGCGCTCGAAGCGGTGCTCGCGGCCATCGATTGCGGCACAACGATCGCGCTGGCCAACAAGGAGATTCTCGTGATGGCCGGCGGCATCGTCATGGAAGCCGCGCGGCGCCGCGGCGTCCTCGTCCTGCCCGTGGACAGCGAGCACAACGCCATTCATCAGTGCCTCCACGCGCGGCGGCCGTCAGAGGTGAAGCGTCTCGTGCTGACGGCGTCGGGCGGCCCGTTCAGGGGCCGCCAGCCGTCCGAGCTCGCTCATGTCTCGGCCGCTGACGCCCTGAAGCACCCGACGTGGCGGATGGGCCGGAAGATCACCGTAGACTCCGCGACATTGATGAACAAGGGCCTCGAGGTGATCGAGGCCCACTGGTTGTTCGGCGCCCGCGCCGATCAGATCGATGTCGTCATTCATCCGCAGTCGGTTGTGCATTCGATGGTCGAGCTCGTCGACGGATCGTGGATCGCACAGCTGGGGGTTACCGACATGCGGCTCCCGATTCAGTACGCGTTTTCCTATCCCGAGCGGTGGGCCAGCCCGTTGCCGCCGCTGGATCTCGCGCGAGCCGGCACGCTCGAATTCGAACAGCCGGACACAGAAGCGTTCCCGTGCCTGCGACTGGCCTATCGCGCGCTGGAGGCGGCGCGCAGTCTGCCGGTCGTGTTGAATGCGGCGAATGAGGTGGCGGTTGCCAGGTTCCTCGCTGGAGGTCTCGGGTTCACCGCCATCGCCGCGATCATCGAGCGCACGATGGATGCGCATCAGCCCGCTGAGGTGAGCACGCTGGCAGAAGTGCGCAGTGTCGATCGCTGGGCTCGCGAGTATTCTCAGGACGTGGCTCGCGAGGTAGAATCGAAGATCTGAGGCTCTCTTGCTGAACACCCTGCAGACGCTCGCGGCGTTCCTCTTCGTCCTTGGCGTGCTCGTGTTCGTGCACGAGCTCGGCCATTTCCTCGCCGCCAAACGCGTCGGGATCAGAGTGCTCAAGTTCCAGCTCGGCTTCAACCCGACGGTGTTCAGCTTCCGCCGCGGCGACACCGAGTACGGGATCGGCGCGTTGCCGCTTGGTGGATACGTGAAGATGGCCGGCGAGAGCCCCGACGAGGAGCGCAGCGGCCGCTCGGATGAATTCCTCTCGAAAACAAAGTGGCAGCGCTTCCAGGTGCTCATCATGGGCCCTGTGATGAACCTGATCCTCGCTGTGGTGGTCACCGCGATCGTCCTGCACCAGGGCGCGGAGGTCGCCGTTTTCGAAGATCAGCCGCCCGTCGTGGGCGCCGTGGCACCCGACTCCCCGGCGGCGTCCGCCGACATCCGCTCCGGCGATCGCGTCGTATCGGTCAACGACCATCAGGTGGACACGTGGAAGGACCTGTACATCGCGATCGGCACGAAACCGAATCGCGAAGTCACCCTGAAATTCAGCCGCGACGGTGTCGAGACGACCCGGAAGATCACGCCGGTGAAATCGCCGGGCGAGGAGCGCTTCGAGATTGGGGACATCGGTGTTCTCCCCAACGTACATCCACGGCTCTGGCTGGTCGACCCTGGAGACGCCGGCGATCGGTCCGGTCTCAAGGTTGGCGACGTGCTGCTGGCTGTCGACGGCAGGCCCCTGACGTTTCAGACGCAGTTCCGGCAGGTGATCGCGAGCCACCCGGGGGAGCCGATGTCGGTGTTGATCTCCCGGAATGGCGAGCAGCAGACGCTGACGGTGACGCCCGGCAGGAAACCGGATGGTAAGACGGGGTTTCTCGGCGTGGTGCCGGTGGACGAAACGAAAAGCATCAAACCCGGTCCGATCCAGGCCATTCAGATGAGTGTTCGGGAGAACATCAAGACAGCAGGACTCATCTTCCAGACCCTCTGGGGGCTCATCACACGCGAGACATCACCGAAACAGCTGATGGGCCCGGTCGCCATCGCTCAGCTCTCCGGGGAATCGTTGCAGCTCGGATGGGTCGCACTGCTGAGTCTGATGGCGTCGATCAGCCTGAACCTGGGACTGCTCAACCTCATGCCCATCCCGGTGCTGGACGGCGGTCACATCACCATCATGGCCCTCGAAGGGCTCGCGCGGCGCGACTTCAGCCGAGCCATGAAGGAAAAGATGATACTCGCCGGCCTGGCGGTCCTGATGATGTTGATGGTGACGGTGATCTACAACGACCTCACCCGCATCAGCTGGATCGAGCGCCTCATGCCCTGGCGGTAGCCTTCCTCCAAGCAGACGGATCCTCTCTTGCCGCAGGAACTCCGAATGTGGAGGTTTCTGTGACATCGAAGAGAGTCGGTCGACTTCTGCTGACATTCCTTTCTGGCGAGCGTCGAGCGATACCTCGTCCTCACGAAAAAGAACTTCGGATTAACCCCAACAGGCTTGATGCCTATCTCACGAGGATGTTGAGGTTGAGCATTCGCACTTAATATCAAGCTCATGATATTATCTGGCCGGTCAATCATGAAAACGCAACGACGCAAGCCCCCTGCTTCCCGGCGACGCGCGCGTCCGGTTACCCCTCGAGGGACCAAGAAGCGCGACACGCACGCGCGCATCCTTGAATCGGCGTCCCGCATTGCACGGCGGGAGGGCCTTCGCGCGGCCAGCGTTCCCCGTGTGATGAGCGCCGCCGGCCTGACGACCGGCGGTTTCTACGCGCACTTTCCTTCGAAGACCGGGATGGACGCGGAAATCGTGCGCGCGCTGCAGAGCCCCTTGCGCGGACTGGAAGATCTCGAGAACTCTGCCGGATTCGACTGGCTGCAGCGAGCGGTGAAACGCTACCTGTCGGTTGCGCATCGCGACACGGACGATGGGTGCGGGTATCCGGCCGTGTTGTCTGAAGTCGCGTCGTCTCCTGACGAAGTCCGGCAGGCACTCGCGGAGGCGCTGGAGACACGAGTGGCCGCGTTCGAGCCCCACGTTGCGTCCATTACCGGCACCACCCGCATCACGGCTCGCGAGCGCACCCTCGCCACGATGGCGCTGACGATCGGCGGTCTGCTGCTGGCGCGGGCGGTGCAGGGCAGCCCGATCAGTGAAGACATGATTTCGGCCTGCCGCAAATGGTCGTTGCCGGAAGCGGCGCTCGTGGACCGCACAAGGGTTGAGCGGAGTGTCCGTTGACGAAAGCTCCAGCACGTCCATATTCACAAGTCTGTTGTTGGCGCGTCGCCGCCGGTAGCCTCGTCCTCGTCGTAGCCTCGATTTGCGGTGCCGCCGCGCAATATCCCGGCTGGCTGATTCCGGCTGGCGGCAAGGAGGAGAAGAGCCCCGTATCTTCCGTCGCAGACGCCGCGACCAAAGGCAAGGCGCTGTTTCTCTCGCACTGCGTGCGCTGCCACGGTCCGGAAGGGAAGGGCGGCGGCCCGGACTCGGAGTACGCGGCAGATCTGACCGACGACCTCCGGACGGAACTGAACACCGAGGGCGTGCTCTTCTACAAGGTGTGGAACGGTCACTCCGTTCAGTTGCGCACCGAAACCTTCGATATGCCGGCGTTCAAGGACAAGCTCTCGCGGGACGAGGCGTGGACGGTCGTCGAGTACGTCAAGGTGCTGCGGACTCCGCGGCGGTAGGGGGCATCGTGGCTGAACGGAAGACACTGTCGCGGCGGCGCTTCGTGCAGTCCGTGGCCGGTACTGCGGGTGCGGCCGCGGCCACCAGTTATGCCTCGGCTCAAGTGGCCTCCGGACAGGCCGCTCAGGCTCTGCCGGCACCACTCTCGCTTCGCAACATCTCCCAGTTTCCTGGCCTCAACGCGCGCGGCGCGGGCTGGCTGCGTTTCCTGTGGGAGAAGGCGACGACAAGAGACGACTGGAGCAGCGCGGGCGTGCCCCATCCGTGGTGGGACAAGTACACCGCGCCCGTCGTCCTCAGCTATGGCCGCTTCGACCTGTCGTACTCCGCCTACGGTCTGCTGCTCATGGCGGACAAGACCCCGGCATGGCGGGAGGTCTACACCAGGATTGCCGACGAACTGGCCGGCCGCTACCCGACGCACTGGGGCGCTATCGACTGGTTCACGCAGATCGGTGACGACCCGAAACGCGAGAACTATGCGCCCGCGCTCATGAACTCGATTCCCGCGGCGTTGCGCGGGAAGTACAACCGCATTGGCTGGACTGCCAATGGGATTCAGCCGTGGGGGCTGCAGTCCGATCCGATCGCCGCGGACGGCTACTTGTTCTTCCGCGCCTGGTTTCTCCTGCTGCTGGCCACGCACAAGTACATCTCGGGCGACGACAAGTGGGCGCGACCCTTCAACGTGACCGGCTACCACGACGAAACGTTCCAGTGGGATGCCCACCGGATCGCCGAGCGTCTCGAAGCGCAGTATCGCGCCCACCCGGAAGGCCCGCAGTGTGAGAACACCAAGATCTGGCCGTTCTGCAACTCGGCGGGCGGACTCGGCATGCACCTGTACGACAAGGTGTTCGGAAGGAACACGCATCGCGCGTTCGAGAATTTCATCGGATACGCACGCGAGAACTATTTCCGGATGGGCGCCGACGGCCGTCTGCAATCCGTGACCAGCTACTACGACCCGATCGAAAAGTTCCACAGTGGCGGCGGTGTGGCTGGCGGGCTGATGACTGCGCACCTGATGCAGCCGCAGAATCCTGAACTCGGGCGACTGCTGTACGACGCGGCCGCCGACGCGCTGGGTTGGCGAAATGCGAACGCCCCGGCGACGGCCAACACCACCGGACTGGTTATGGCCAAAGAGATGGGCGACGACGTGGCGTATCAGCGTTTGAGTGAGGCCGCTGAGCGTCAGTACGACCCCAGGTTCTTCGGCGAGCATCAGGAGAAGTTCGGCTGGTTCTTCAACAACACCGAAGCGTTCCCCCGCGGGCAGGGCAGCGCGATGTTGATGGCGGCCGAAATCGCCGGCCCCGGGGACTGGACGCGCGCCTTCGAGGCGCCGCACCTGGACAAATACACCGCGCCGACAGTCGAAGGCATTGAGTTCCCGTCCCTCGGTGTTTCGCAGGCGTGGAACGACACGACCACGGGCACGTTGCACGTGGTCACCTATGCCGCCGCGCCAGACAAGCGAGGTGGTGCGACGAGGTGGCGGGTGACGAACCTGCCAGCGGTCGCAAATCTCACCGTTCGCTTGAACGGTCAACCGTTCAACCGCTTTGCGGCGGTGGGGCCGCGAACGATTGAGATCACGTCCACGATCGACGCCCACCAGTTCGAATTCGTGACGGGGTACCGCGGCGCGGGCATCCCCGTCGCCGAGGCAGAACGTTCTTCACCGGCTTCGAAGTCGGCCCGTACGGTGGCTTCCGCATCGCTCGTGGCAACAACCGCTGATGGCCAGCCCGCTCCCAACCCGTTTGCGGCCGGGCCAGGATGCCCGTGCTGTCCGTCGGCGTGAGTCCCCGAGCGAAGTCGAGGGCATTAGTTCTTCATTCCACGAGGTTCACATGCGCAATCGACTGGCAGGCACTGCAGGCGGTTTAGCCATCGCACTTGCTGTGGTCTCCCGCATCCCGATGGCCCAGACTCCCGCGCCGGCGCCTCCCGCCGCGGCAGGTATTGCCGTGGCATCGCCGACCTACGTCTCGATTCCCCTCGAGATCACGGTGAATCGGCCCGCCGCCGGCGTGTGGAAGCGTGTCGGCAAATGGTACGCGGTGACCTCAACGCAACGGGGGCCGGACGCGCCATGCTCTTCGAGGCCGGTACATGGGGCGGTGAATGGCATCCGGAGTTTGGTCCCAAGCCCGGCGACGTGGTCATCAAGGAGCATTGGGCCCAGAGCGGCTTTGCCAACACGGATCTCGATCAGCAGTTGAAGCAGCACGGCATCCGCCGGGTGATCCTGGTCGGCTTCATCGCCAACACCTGTGTCGAGTCAACCGGGCGATTTGCCATGGAGCTCGGCTACCACGTCACGCTCGTCAAGGATGCCACCGCGGCCTTCAACAAGGACGGCATGCATGCGGCGCTTGTGGTCAATGCGCCGACGTATGCGCACGCGATCACGACGACGTCAGAGCTCATCGCGATCCTGGGAGGCAGGGATTCTTTTGGCCCATTGCGAGAAACCCCAATAGGGACAGGCTCTTTTCGCGTAAACCTCGCGGCACGAGCCATTTGGCGTTTTCGTCTTCTTTCGGGGGCTTTCGTCTATTCGCGTCTGTTTTCGTCCTTTGCCAGCGCAATGACACTCGCAATGACACTCGACGCGAAGGACTTCGGGACTTCCTCGGGAAGGATCTCCGGAGCGGGCCTCGAAGAGTGTCTACCGGAAGTGGATCACTCACTGTGTAGAAGCGGATGCTATGATTCGAGGTCAGTCCAACGCGCGCGGCCGAGACGATGCCTGAATTATTGGACCGCATCACGATCGACCCGGAGATCTGTCATGGAAAGCCGTGCATCCGGGGGCTTCGCTATCCGGTCGAGGTTATCCTCGAACTGCTGAGCTCTGGCGCCACAACCGAGGACATCCTTCGTGACTACGAAGACCTCGAACGAGACGACGTGCTCGCTGCCCTGGCATTCGCCGCCCGCCTCGCCCAGATCAAGCGCGTCCAGCCGCCGGCCGCGTGAAGTTTCTCATCGACGCGCAATTGCCGCGTCGGCTCGCACGCCGCCTGGCCACGGTGGGGCACGACACCGTCCACACTCTCGATCTTCCCGCTGGCAACCGCACCACCGACCCGGAAATCAGCCGACTCGCGAACCTTGGCGACCGGGTCGTCGTGACCAAAGACGCGGATTTCGTGAACAGCTACCTCTTGTCGAGGAGACCCGGCCGGCTCCTGCTCGTATCTGTCGGCAACATCACCAACGACGATCTCGAGCGGCGCGTCTTCGCCGAACTTCCGGCGATCGTACTAGCGCTGTCCGACTCTGCGTTCGTTGAGCTGACGACCGCCGGCCTCGTTGTGCATGAGGGTTGATTGAGGCTTCACACCGCGGAAGCTTCACGACTGGGGGTTTGACGCGTACGTGACGTCCGACGCCTGCCCCTCCGTGGGTTCGATACGACTTGTACGCGCATCGTGGACCCGGCAACTCGAGATTCTGGCGTAATGGGGCGCGAGCCGGGGAAACCTGCAACCGATCTGAAAGGCTGCCGTTTGGGTTCGCCTTGACGGGGCCGAAACTGTTTCGGAGTTCTCAGATCGGATCGGCGACGACTTGGATCGTATCCTCGATACGCGCGTCGAGAGTGAATCCTTCGAACGTCATCAGCATTCGACCGACCTGTTCCCAAGTGAATGGCTTGCCGTCGATGATAATGAGCGGCAGCCTGCCGTTCGTCTCGGGGTCCCATTCGATGCGGCCGACAAAGCGCTGGTCCGCCGCGATCTGCCAGCCGTGCTCGGTGCGCTCGACGTAGCGCTGCCCCATCTCGCGACGCATCCTTGCATACAGCTTTCGAAACAGTTCCCAGACGTCGGTCTCGGCCTCCGCGAGCACCCGAAAGCAGTAACCGAGTTGCCCGTCATTGGTGATCTCCAGCGCTTCCATCTCGTGGCCAGTCGCGACTAGCATCGACCGGATCTGGAACGTGTGCGGAACCCCGTCCGCATCAGCGATCACGATCGGCTGCAGCGGCCGGTTGTCGAAGTCGACGCCGATGCGGTCGGCCATCTCGCGATTGAAACACGGGTAACAGCGGTCA
>JAHFUL010000066.1:2526-17150 GCA_023265155.1 Acidobacteriota bacterium | reverse complement strand
GTAGCGCAGGACTTCAGTCCTGCTTGTTCGCGGCAGACCTGAAGGTCTGCACTACGAGTACGATAGCTCAACGCTTGCGCGCGAACACGCGAAGGGTTCGGTTCTTCTCGTTGAGCTCCCAGCCGCAGTTGCCGATATCGCACAGCAGCTTGAGTAGGCCGGGCGTGCTTGCGTTCTGAAGATTGAAAGGGCTGTCTCGCTGGCAGCGCTCAGGCGCATAATACGCGAGCAACTGCGCAGCCGATCGCGAGGATCAAGATGTCTGAGGAAGATCTGAAAGCCGAGCTCGAGCAGCTCAAGGCCGAGAACGAGCGTCTCAAGAGCCAGCGTGGCGGCAGTACCCGCCTCAAGGTGAGTGAGAAGGGCGGCGTGTCTGTGTATGGGCTTGGTCGCTTTCCAGTGACGCTCTACAAGGAGCAGTGGCTGAGGCTGCTCGCGATGGCCGACGAGATTCGGGCGTTCATCAAGGAGCACGACGCCGAACTGAAGGCGAAGCCGGAAGGGTAGAGCGCCCGATGGGATTGAGCGAGCGGCCGGACGGGTCAGGCCCCGCCAGGGTTGTAGGGCTCTGCGGAACCTGCCGGCACGCGGAAACCGTCACGTCCGTGCGCGGCTCGATCTTTTGTGTTTGTCGCCTCTCGGCCTCCGACCCGCGGTTTCCGAAGTACCCGCCCCTGCCAGTGATGGTCTGCGAGGGATACGTCTCTGTGCAGCGCTGTGCAGGGCGCGGCGATGGTGCGCCACTGAGCTGAAAGCTGACAGCTGACAGCTGACAGTTCTCACCGTGCAAGGCCCCAGAAATCCTTTTCCGAGCAGCTCCAGCCGCGGCGCCGACGGCACGCGGGTTGCGCCTCTCTCAGAGGCTTCGCGCGAGGCGGAACCCGAAGTCGTTGTAGCGGAAGGACGGATCGAGCTTGCTGCGCAGGGTGACGCGGCAGATCGTATGCGCGTGGCGCCACGCTCCGCCGCGCGCGGCGCGTCGGACGCCTTGAGCGGGGCCCACGGGATTGCGCTCCGGTGATCGGCTGTAGTAGTCCTTGTCGTGCCAGTCGGCGCACCACTCATGCACGTTTGTCGCGATGCCGAGAAGGCCGAAGTCGGTCGGCTCGCCGAGTGTCACCGGCCACGGTGCCTGTAACGGACCGCGTCCGCCGTTCGGAATCCACTCCGGCATGACGTCACCCCACGGGAAGAGCGCTGCTTGTCGCCCGCGCGCGGCGAATTCCCACTCGGCTTCGGTCGGCAACCGGACCGGGCGCCCGTCTTGCTCGGATCGCCACGTGCAGTACGCAACCGCATCGATCCAGCTCACGCCCACGACGGGGAGATCCGCTCGTGTAAACAAGGGATGCGACCAGTCGCGGGGCGGCTCGTGCCCCGTGGCGTCCACGAAGCACTCGTACTCCGCGCGCGTGACCGGACACACGCCCAGCTCGAACCTATCGACGAAGACAGGGTGCGGCGGCCGCTCGTCCTCGAGGCCGAGCAGGGTGCCCATGGTGAACCAGCCCCCGGCCATCGGCGCGAAAGTCGTGGTGAGCATCGGCGAGCGCGAATCGCTCATCGCGCGATCATAGTGCGGGAGGGCGATCGCGGGGAGATGAAAGCGCGCTCGTGAAAACCGTGTGCCGTCGAGTGTTCTCGCAGCCCGTGGTGAAACTCCTATTGGGCTGTTGCAGTCCGCGGCGCACGCAGAGAAAGGGGTCTGACCCCTTGGTGTTCCCGAGTAGAAAAGGGGTCTGACCCCTTTTCGGGTGGCAACTCATTTGCGCCATGGGACTGCTAGTCCAGTGAGAGGATGGGCGAGTACTCACGCAGGCGCTCACGCCTCCACCAGACGCCGCCGCGTCGCCTGGCCTCCGCGTCCGAGAACTGATAGCGATACAGCACGGCGCGGATGTATCGTGGTTTGCGACCCTGAAACGGATCGCGCGCGAGAAGGGTCAGGACCTCGCCATCGGCTTCGAGCAGCCGGGCGCAGAAGCTCTGGAACCATGGCTCGTCATCGAACCGGCCGAGCGCAGCAAACCACATTTCCCAGTCGAGCCGCGGCTGATGCGGGGCGGCCCACGGTGGCCGGCGGCGTAGGTCACCAGCTTTGTACTTGAATTCGTACTCCGCCCACGTTCGGCCATCCTCCGATCCTTCGAGAATGATTTCCGGCCGCGTCGTCGTCATGACGGCAAAGAGGCCATAACGGTTCACGCTCCGAAACGGCGCGATCAGCTTCCTGAGCGGATCGACCAGGACCGCCCCGGGCGGCTCGATCCCGAGAGCGGCCGTGAACGCGACCGCCGAGACTGGAACGGTGGTGAGCGCCACGGCTACAAGGAGCCCGCGTCGCACGCGGCCCGTGAGAGCGCGACCGGTCTGGATACCGCCCCAGTTCCCGAGCGCGGCGTCGTCGAGGAGAAAGAGGCAGAGACCCGCCGCCAGCAGGTTGAAAAACGCGTAGTTGCCCGTGAGCGCGATGAGCACCTGCAATCCCACGAGCGGCATGAATGCGAATGCACGCAACCGTCGCGGCGAGAGGATCAGGAACGGCATGCCGATCTCGATCGCGAAGACTACGACCGTCGAGCCTTTCAGAAACCAAAGCGGCAACCGGTGGGCGTACCAGGCAATGGGCGTCGGAATCGGTTGCGTTTCAAAGTGGACCGCCAGCGCCGTCAAGCTGTGCCACGTGGGATCGCCGCTCGTCAGCTTCACGGCGCCCGATCCCACCATCAGCCTGAAGAGCAGCCACAGCATGAGCCGGACCACAACACGCGGCGGGACGGCCAGATGGCGCAGGCGCTCGTAGCGCGTGAACGGCGCAAGAAAGATCGCGAGAAAACCCGTTTCAAGCAACAGCGCGTCCCACTGATACGACAGAAACTCGCGACAGACGACTGACAGCGACAGATATGTCAGCCAGAGCACAGGGAGCACAGCCCAGGGCAGGATGCCAGCCACGAGTAGAGACGCGAGCGCGCCGCCTGCAATACACAGACCCTGCAGCGCCGCGTCGCTCGTGTTCGCCCACGCGAGCGTGGGCAGCAACCAGAACCGGCCGAGTCCGGTCAGCGCGCGCGCGCCGGCCATGTAACTGTCCGCCGGCAGAATGCCGTCATGTCCGATGAGGCCTCTGATCTGAGCGCCGAGCGACCAGAAGGCGATCAGATAGACGATCCCCAGTAGTCGAAGAAAGAGCCAGGTGGCGCGCGCATATGTGGACGGCGCCGCGGCGCGGCCCCACAAGAGCCTCGTCGCGGCAGCCGAGAACGATCGATGATTCGCGATGACCCGATAGGCACGTTCCGTGACAGGCGCGACGCCGGGAACGTGTTCGTACGCCCACGGCAGCGCATGATGGCCACCAAGTGCGAGCAACCGAAACACCGCTTCGGCCGCTTCGGAGACGCGCCCGTCAACCTCGATCAGCTGAATGGCCTGCGCGAACCGGTCCCGCGGAATCTCGGAAAATCGCCGTGGAATGTCGGGGTTCTGCGACGGCTCGTAATCGACGATCTCGCCTGTTCGATGTCGCCACCGCTCAATCCAGAACCGGCAAAACCCGCAATCGCCGTCGAAGATGAGCACCGGACAGTCCGGTGGCGAACTGACGCGTCGCACGTCGGGCATAGCGTTGTTGTACTACTCGGGGGTTCAACTCCGTCAAAGTCTCAGGTCAGGCTCGGCACAGGCGAGTGCGTCGACGTCTCCGAATCGCCCGGAGCCCCGGCGGGCGAGAGCCCCGAGACAAGCTCAGCAACGCGTCGATATGGACTAAAATATCCCGCGTAAACAACGAAAACCCGGTTCTGCCCGATGCCGCTGACCATCCCGGATGCGATCGCAAGGTACCAGGTCCTCAAGGCCATTGGACAGGGAGGTATGGGTTCTCTGTACCTCGCGCGGGATCCCGTCATCGATCGGCTGCTCGCGATCAAGGTCCTCCGCGAGGGGTGGGACAGTGAGGAATTGCGTCAGCGGTTCGCCTCGGAAGCACGCTTCGCGGGACGACTGCACCACCAGAACATCGTCACGATCTTCGACGTCGGCGAGCACGACCAGCAGCCGTTCATCGCCATGGAGTACATCAAGGGCGAGACGCTGGCGGAGCTGGAACGGCGGCAGGCGGTGGTCTCGCTCGCCCGCAAGCTCGACTGGATCGACAAGCTGTTCCTGGGACTGCACTACGCCCATCGTGCCGGGATCATTCATCGCGACGTGAAGCCCGCGAACATCATGATCGACGAAGAGGGCGTCCTGAAGATTCTCGACTTCGGGATTGCCCGTTTCGGCGCCTCCCAGATGACCCAGGCCGGCCGGATCGTCGGCACGCTCAACTACATGGCGCCCGAGCAGATGATGGGCAGCGCGATCGACGTTCGCGCCGATCAGTTTTCCGCCGGCGCCGTCTTCTACGAGTTGCTCACCTACACGCGCGCCTTCCCCGGCGACCTGAACAGCGGCATCGTGAACAGGATCCTGAACGAGGTACCGGAACCGCTGTCGACGCTCCTGCCCGATCTGGATGACGGCATCATCGCGATCATCGACCGGTGCCTGGAGAAGGATCCCGCCAAGCGGTTCCCCGATCTCGGGGCCGCGCGCCGCGAACTGGGAATCGTCCGCCGTCGCGTCGCCACAGGAGACCTCGCCGACTGGGGTTCGACCAGCCAGATGATGGCGTTTCCCACCGAGCCCGCGCTGTCTGGCGGGACGCCGAGCCCTGGAGGGCGGAACAGGCGCGACACCGACCGGCAAAGCGAGCTGGATCGGTTGCGCGCCGAGCAAGTCCAGGTCAACCTGAACGAGGCGAAGGCCGCCTTTGCACGCAGCGACTGGAGCGCCACGCTCAAAGCCTGCCAGCACGCGTTGCTGCTCGATGCCGACAACACAGCGGCGCTCGCGCTCGAAGATCGGTCGCAGGCGGCCATCGAGGAGATCCACCTCCAAGGCTGGCTGAAAGACGCGAAGAGCGAGCTCGACCGGGGCGCGCTGACCGCCGCGTCGCTGCTGGTCGATCGCGCCCTGTCGCTCACCTCTTCTTCACCGGAAGCGATTCAGGTGCGCGAGCAGATCGATCAGGCGCGGCGCGAGCTCGCCGAGGCGCAGGAACGCGCGCGGCAGATCGATCTGCACCTGACCCGCGCCCGGGAAAGTCTCCAGGCGGGAGAGCCCGATCGAGCGGCCGCCTCCGTGAGCGAGGCACTCGGGCTCGAACCGGCAAACCGCGCAGCGCTCGTATTGAGGCAGGAGATTGACGCGGCGATTGCTGCGAAGCGCGAGGCCGACGAGGAGGAGCGCGCGAAGAGCGTGATCGAGGTGGCACGGCGAACATTCGCCGCGGGGCAGATCGAGCCGGCACTGCAGATGCTCTCGAGCTACACGCCACCTTACACGCTCGTGACCAGGACCCTCGGCGACCTCCAGCTCGAGGCCAGGGAAATCGAACGGCGCCGCGAGATCGAGCGAGTGCGCAAGGAGATCGCACAGACGCTCGAGGAAGCGTCCGCACAACTTGGCCGCCAGGATTTCGCGGGCGCGCTGGCCCGTGTAGGAGAGGTGCTCGCGCGCGAGCCGCAGCACGTTGAAGCGCTCGCGCTGAAGGGACGAGCCCAAATCGCCCTCGATCGTCAGCGGAAGGCGACCGCTCTGATGAGCGAAGCGCAGAAGGAGCTCGAGAAGGGCCAGCTTCGGAACGCGGCCGCGGCGCTCAACCAGGTCGCGGCGATCGATCCGAACGTGCCCGGACTCAGCACTCTCCGGAGGGCGATCGAGGCCGGGCTCGTCGCCGAAGCGGCAGCTCGTGTCCAGCGCGCGCCCCCGAAGGCCCCGCCCCCGGCAGCGCCCCCGACGACCGTAGACACGCTCGACGGCGTGACGCAGACGCTGGTGCTGCCATCGAAGGCGGCGGTCGCACCAACACCGGTCTCGGCGGTCCAACCGTCGCGGGAGTTTCCAGCCGCTCGACAGTTTCCACAGGTTCCACCGGCCACGGTTCGGGCGGCGCCCGGACTGTCGAAGGGTATCCTGGTCGGAATTGCCGCTGCCATCGTCATCGCCATCGTCGCGGGCCTGATGTTGGTCCCCTCGCCGAAAGAACAGCAAACGGTTGTCGGGGCGCCGGTCGGCGCGCCAGCTGCCGTCGTCTTGAACATCGCGCCGTGGGCAAAGATCGACTCGGTGACGAACAAACGCGACCAGACGCCGGTCGCGGTTGGCGACGCCGTCACGCCGACCGTGCTGATGCTCGCGCCTGGGGACTATCATGTGCGGGCGAGCAACCCAAATTTCCCTTCACCCCTCGAGTTCGATGTGACGGTGGCCGCCGGGGGCACGCGGCAGGACGTGCATCAGACGATGCCAGGGTTTCAGCCCGAACAGGAAATCGACAGAATTCTCAACCCGTGAGCGAGCGAGTGACGAAGGAGCATTGACATGACGATCGGCCGGAGCGCCCGGATTCTTCTGAGCGCATTCGCTGTCCTGCTTGGCAGATCGGCCGGCGCGGCGGCACAGAGCAACGACGAAATCTTTCCGCAGTTTCAGTGGAACTTCTCGACTCCCGGCGCCCGCGCCAACGGCATGGGCCGGGCGTTCATCGGCATGGCCGACGATGCGACGGCGACGATCAGCAATCCGGCCGGCCTTGTGAGCCTGACGAAGCCTCAGGTCTACTTCGAAGTCAAGAACACCAATCTGAAGGTGGACCGACTGGCCGCGGCAGACGCCCTCACCACACTCAACCCGACGGCGTTCTCGAAGGACATCAATGCCCTGTCGTTCTTCGGGGTGTCGGCACCGATCGGCAGCCGACTCGCGGTCGGATTCACCGTCCATCAGTTCCTGAATTATCAGGAATCTTTCCAGCTCGAGCCGCGGCCGGTTCCGGGGAGTCCGGTGGGGTCGGTCTTTCGTCCCGTGAACGGCACTGCCGACTTCAAGGGAACGACATTCGGGTTCACGGCCTCGAGCGCGATTCTTCCGAAGCTGAATGTGGGCGTGACGGTCGCGAGCAACCGGCTTCAGGCGGAGTCTCTCGCAAAACGCAACGACGTGTTGTTTTCGCCGACGCGGGACAGCGGTATTCTCGCCAATCAGACCTCCATCAATGACACCGTCACCGCCGCGTCGTTCTCGTGGGGGGCCCAGTTCAAGCCCAACGAGAAGGTATCGGTTGGCTTCGAACACGTGATCGGTCCGCGATTCAAGACCGAAGAGAACCTGGAATTCAATCCGGGGAATGGCGTCAATCTGCCGGTGGTGCAGGGGACAGGGTTCCCGGTACCGGTGTCCATCGACGTTCCGGATCGCCTCGGCTTCGGCCTGTCGTTGCGGCCCGGTGCCCGCTGGGTCTTTGCCTTCGATGCCACCAGAATTCAGTACTCGAGCCTGGTGAAGGACTTTGCGCTGATATTCGGCCAGGCGACCTTGAACACCAACCAGTACACGATCGCTGACGTGACCGAGGCGCACGCCGGCGCCGAAATCAGCCTGAGCGCCGGACGAACGCCGATCTTCCTGCGCGCTGGCATCTTTACGAATCCGAACCATGCGATCGAATTTCACGGAGCGTCGACCGTATTGACGCAGGATGCCCGGGACAATGAGCTCACTCAGACGGCCATCTACAACTTGCTCGAGCGGCAGACGGAGGTCCGGGGCACGGTCGGCGCGGGATTCGCGTTCGGTCAGCGCATGCAGCTCGACTTCGCATACGTGATCGACAGTGAGTTCGTGGTCTCGGCCGGGATTCGCTTCAAGTAGTCACTGGAGACGGCCATGCATCAGCGTCGCACTTTGCAGTTGGCGATCGCAGCAGCCGCGCTGCTGAGCGTGGCCATCCATGCCCAGAGCAACAAGTGGGCCGAACCCTACCAGAGAGGCGTCAAGGCGATCGATGCCAAAAATTATGCCGAGGCAGTCGTGCAGCTCGAGCAAGCGGTTGCCGCCGATCCGAAAGCCGAAGCGCGCAAGTATGTCGAAGGCGTGTTTCGCCTGGACTACTTTCCGTACTTCTACCTGGGCATCGCCTACACCGAGCTCCATCAGTACGATCGGGCGCAGCAGAACTTCGAGAAGGCGAAGGCCACTCTTCCGCGGAACGACCGGAAGCTCCAGACCAGATTCAGCGACTATCAAGGTCAGCTGCAGGCTGCGCTGACCGCGGCCAAGCCGCCGCCACCGCCAACCCCGCGACCCGCCGTACCGACCGCACCGGCTCCCGCAACGCCCGCCGCGCCCGATAATGCCGCCGCCCGCGCATTGGCGCTGCAGCTCGCCGACGAAGGAAGACGTGCGCTGCCTGATTCGCTCAGCAGCGCCAGAGTGAAATTCCAGCAGGCCGAGCAGACGTTTCCCGGGTTGAAAGAGACGGCGGACGGCCGCGACCAGATCAGGCGGCGCGAGGAGCAGTACGCGCAGTTCAAGGCCGGCGCCGAGCAGGACGAGAGAGCGAGCGACTGGAAAGCGGCGCGGTCCAAGCTCGACCAGGCGAAGGAGGCGAACCCGGAGCAGTTCGCCGCGGACAATCTTGTTGCGCGCGTCAACTACGTCATCGGCCGTATGAACGCGCCGGCCCCACCGCTTCCGGCGACCCCGACCCCCAACGTCAACGCGCTCACTGAGGAGTCCAAACGCCTGTTCGACGAAGGACAGCTGCTCGCGTCGCAGGGAAAGTATGCCGATGCTGACGTGAGTTACACCACCGCGCTTCAGCGCAATGCGAACAACCTCGAGGCGAAGAGCGCTCTCGACGCGAGCCGCAGCTACGCGTCCCTCATCAGGGACGGCCGCCGCCTGAAGGACACCAAAGGAGGCGTCGAAGCGGCGAGGAAGCGCTTCGAGGACGCGCGCACGCTCGATCCCCGGCGCTTCGATCGAGACGGTCTCGGTCCCACGTTGAACGCGCTGTTGAAGGCAAACGGTCAGGATCCGACGAAGGAGGCGCTCAGGCAGGGGCTCATCGCCCTGCTCAGCGGCGAGGCGGAGCGCTCAATTGCCATTCTGGAACCTGCCCTCGATCAGACGGGCGCGACATCGTCTACATCGTCTACCCAGCGGGCCACGCGATCGGCCGCTCCCCTTCACGCCTATCTCGGCGTGGCGTATGCCACACGCGCGCTGACATCAGCCACCGAGGACGAGCGAACCCGTTTGAGCGGCATTGCGCAGGAGCAGTTCCGCCAGGCGGTCTCGTCGCAGCCCGACTATCGGCTCTCGCCCGCGCTCGTCTCGCCGAAGATCCTGGCGATGTTCGAGCAGGCGCGCCGCTAGACCCCTGTCTTCCCTGGGTCCTTGGTCCCTGGTACTTGGTCGTGCCACTTCCGTCAGTCACGCCCACTCAGAATGACCAAGGACTAAAACGACGACGAAGGACGAAAGGACGGACGAGGAACCAAGGACGAAGGGACTCAAGGACGACGTGCTACACCGAGGAGCAAACAGCTCTAGTCGACGGTCCAAAGGGCGAGCGACGACTCGTCTTTCACGAACAGCCGATTGCCGGAGATGGCTGGCGCGGCCCAGGTCGCGGCGTCCGACACCTTGTAGCGATGCAGAGGCGTGAACGCCGCGTGATTCGCGCCGTCGGCGATCAGAATCTCGCCGTCGGCCTCGAGCACGATCAACAGGTCTCCCGCCTTCTGAAACGCGGCGTTCGCGGCGGCCCGAGGCTCGCCCGACCACAGGAGCTTGCCGGTCTTGAGGTCGATGATGACGTAGCGCCCGCTGCCCTCGGCCGCGAGTCCGAAGAGCACGTCCCGCACGATCATGAGGTTGCTCAACTGGAAGAACGTCTCGTCGCTGTGCCACGCGTCCTCCGCCACCCAGTCGGCGCCCTTCTTTGAAATGTTGACGGCCAGCACCCCGGCGTCGCCGCCAGACACGATGACCGTCGAGCCGGACACGAGCGGCGTGAGCGCATTGACGTCCGACCGCGACCGGAACGCGCGCTTCCAGAGCAGCTGGCCGGTGTCGGCCGAGACGCCGACGAGGTTCTGGAACGTGAGCGTGATGATCTGGCGAGTCCCCGCGATCTCCGCGACGACGGGTGAACCGTAGCCGGGACCGTCGCCGTTCCACTGCCACTTGGGATTACCGGTGCTCGGATCGAAAGCGGTGAGCGCGCCCCCCTTTTCCCCGCCGACGTGAACGATGAGCGAGCCGCGGTCGAAGAGAGGCGATTGCGACGTGCTGAAGATCGGACCGGCCGCCGGTGCCGCCTTCTGCCAGAGCAGTTTTCCACTTGCGGCGTCGAACGCCGACAGGATGCCGCTGATGCCGAAGGTGAACAGCCTGCCGTCGGCAAAGACCGGTGTGCCCTTGGGTCCCATGCCATGGGCCCTTGCCGCCTGGATCAGCGTATACGGGGCGGGGTACTGGGCGATCCAGACCTGCTTCCCGCTCGCCGCGTCGAGTGCCACGACGACTTCGTCGTTCATGCGCCGGGTGAACATGAAGACGCGATCGCCGGCGAGGACCGGTGTGGCGTAACCAATGCCCACGTCCACTTTCCACCGCTCGGTCAGCTTTTCCGGCCACGCCTTCGGGGCAGTGAATGACGGAGCGGATCCGTCGCGATTCGGACCACGCCACTGCGGCCAGTCGGCCGATGGCGCTGTTGGCCGCTGCGCGGCCAGGAACGTGGAGCTGCCGAGGATCAGGAGAGCGATCAGTTTGGTTTTCATAAATTCCAGTAGGCCCGAGCTTCAGCTCGGGCGGCACACTCTCAAAAGGTTAGCCCACCGTCCCGGCCGGAGCAACGGCTATCACGCGTCGAGACGACGGTCGCGACCGGGAGACGGGCCCCGTCGCTCCCATGCCTTGACGAACTATGGTGGGCAGTATATGGTAACCACATGCAAAAAACGACCGTCTACCTGGACGAGGAGACGTACCGGCGGCTGAAGCAGATTGCGCGCGGCCGCGGACAGGCGCCCGCGGCGATGGTCCGTGAAGCGGTCGCGGAATACACCGTTCGGCACGCGCCGCGTCAGAAAGCGCGCAGCGTCGGCGCCTTCAAGAGCGGGCGCCGGGATCTCGGCCAGCGCGCCGAGGCGCTGCTCGCCGGCCTCGGTGCGGATCGATGATCGTCGTCGACACGGGCGCCCTGCTGGCGCTGCTCGATGCCAGTGAGGACAACCATCCCGTGGTCCGGGACCTCTACGAGGAGAACCCGCACGACTGGATCCTGCCGTGGGCGATCCTTCCGGAAGTGGACTATCTCGTGGCGAAGCACCTCGGTGCGAATGCCCAGGAGGCGTTTCTTCGCGACCTCGCCGACGAGGCGTTTTCGGTGGAGTGGGGTCGCGACGGGGATCTGGCGGCTGCCCGGAAGATCTGCACGCGCTACCGCTCGCTCCGGCTTGGCCTGGTCGATGCGGCGGTGATCGCCATGGCGGAGCGTCTGAACGCCCAAGCCATCGCCACGCTCGACTTGCGGCACTTCGGCGCCGTGTCGATCAAGGGCAGCCCCCGGCTCCTTCCGCGCGATCTCGCAAAGTCGTAGGCCCGACGTGAAGCGCCCGACCTGAAGGTCGGGCCTACGAGTCTCTCAGGACGGTCATCGGATTGGCAGAGGCCGCGCGGCAGGCGGGCAGGAGCGCGGCGAGCGTGGCCACGCCGACGAGCATCACGACGATAGGCGTGATCACGTACGGATCGCGGACGTTCGCGTGAACCCAGCGGACCAGCGCCGCGTTGAAGATCAGGCAGAGGCTCAGGCCCGCCGCGACGCCCACCGCCGTCGGTTCCAGCGCCGACCTCAACACCAGACGGACAACGTCGATCGGCCGCGCCCCGAGCGCCATGCGGACGCCGAATTCCTGCGCGCGTTGTGACACGGCGTAGGACACGACGCTGTAGAGTCCTGCCGCCGACAGCAGCACGGCGAGGACCGCGAACGCGGCGAACAGGGACGCCGTGAGCCGTTCGCGTGCCCAGCCTTGCGCGTCGAGCAGATCGGCTGCCGTGCGGATCTGGCTGATGGGTTGATCGGGATCGATGGCATGGATGCGTTCGGCGACGAAGCGGACCGTGGCGAGCGGCGGCCCGGCACTTCGAGTGATCACGCGAAGGGAGTCGCCGATGACCAGCGTGAACGGAACGTACACCGTCGGAGCGGCCCGATCGCTCAGTCCGGTATTGGGCGTATCGGCGGCCACGCCCACGACCTCGAGCCACCCGTCGTTCCAGGGCGAGTCGACGGCCCAGGCCGTCGTCGCTTTCAGGCCGGGCAGATGGAGCAATTGGCCGAGTGGACTGCTGCCGGGCCAGTCGCGTTCGGCCAGCGACGCATTCACCACGGCGACGGGTACGGCTCGCGCGGTTTCCCACGCACTCCACGCTCGACCCTGCAGCAGCGGGATGCGAAGGGTCGAGAAATACTCCGAGCTGACTTCGGAGAGAAAAGCCGACTGCCGTTCCTGCAGGGGCCGATCGGGGATCTCTATCGGGCTGCTGCGAAAGGGCATGGCCGGCGGCAGGTCGGTCAGCGAGACGGCCACTGAGGTGATGGCCGGATTCCGGGCGACAGCCTGTCGGATCCGTTCGTAGTATCTCGCCCGCTCACCCCACTGCGTGTACGTGCCGTCCCGTAAGTCGACTCTGATGGACGTGACGCCCTGCGGATCGTAGTCGAGCCGGGTATGGAGGAGCGCCTCGAACACTCGAGCGGTGGCGCCCGCGCCGGCGAGCAGGACGAGCGTCAGGGCCACCTGACCCGCGATGAGAAGGTTGTGGCCCTGTTGCGCTCCACGATGGCCCGCGAGCTTCCGGGAGCCCGCCTGCAACATCGCCTGCAGCTCTGGATGAGAGAAATGCACGGCGGGCCAGAGCCCGAACACGATTCCCGTCACCATCGCCACTGACGCGCTGAACAGCATGACGGGCATGCTCAGTTGAATGGCGGCCTCGGTGGGGAACGTGCCCTCGGGCAGCAGGATGGCAACGAGGTGCACGGCCTCACGCGCCAGCAGAACGCCGAGCGCGCAGCCGGCGATCGAGATCAGGATCGACTCGGTGAGCAACTGTCGCACTATGCGCCCGCGGCTGGCGCCGAGCGCGACGCGCACCGCGACCTCCTGCGTTCTTCCGGTCCCACGGGCCAGGAGAAGGATGGACACGTTGGCACAGCCGATGAACAGGAGAAGGCCCACGGCCATGCCAATCACCGTCAACGTCCCCGAGAGTTGACCGGCGGCGATCTCATCCAGGTGGACGACCCGAATGGCGAACGTCGCGGGGAGCCGATTCGGTCTCTGCCGCGCAAGGTCGGCCGTGATCGATTGCAGTGCGCGTTCCGCGGCGCCATCATCGACGCCCGCTTTGAGCCGCGCGAAGACACTGGCCAGGCGATCCGGGTCCGGTGACGGCGCCAGCGGCAGATAGACGTCGCAGTTCCACCACGCAAAACGCCGGGGCATCACGCCGATGATGCGATAGCTCTGGCGATCGAGCTGCAGGATCTGCCCGAGGACGCTCGACTGGCCTCCGTAGTGTGTCTGCCAGTACGCGTAGCTCAGAACGACGTCCTGTTCTGTTGTGGCGTCCCCGGTGAACACGCGTCCGAGACGGGGCGGCACGCCCAGGAACTCGAAGGCATTCGGCGAGAGAAATCCCGCGTTCACCGGCTCGGGAAAATCGCCGCCCGTAGCGGCCATTCCCTCCACGTCCATCGCCATCGCTTCGTCCAGGACCGGCGAGTGTTGAAACTCCTCGAACTGCTGACTGGAGAGCGGGAGGTCGAACAGGAAGCCGCCCTGGTCAAAAACGTGGAGATGTACCAGCCGGTCCGGCTCCCGGTACGGGTAAGGGTTGATGAGGACCGCGTACATCACGCAGAACACGGCGGTGCTCGCGCCAATGCCTAGGGCGCTCGACAGCACGGCGACCAGCGTGAAGCCGGGACTCTTGCGCAGTTGACGACAGCCGTAACGCGCGTCTACCCACCAGGTTTCGACCGACGGCCATCCCCATACCTCGTGTCCGCGTTCGGCCGTGAGCGTGACATTGCCAAACGCGCGCCGCGCGGCGAAAGAGGCCTCCTCGCGATTCATGCCGCCGGCGACCAGATCGTCGATCTTCTCGTCCAGGTGCTCCTGGATTTCTTCGGCCAGCTCTTCGCGCAGGCGACGCCGCCCAACGAGCCGGTTGAACCAATGCCTGATCGTGTTCATGATCGCGCCAGCGCCAGCACCCGAGTAATGCCATCCAGCATCTGCTCGAGGCGCGAAACCTCGTGCTCGAGATGTCGCGTCCCCTCGCGCGTCAGTGTGTACAACCTCACGCGGCGGTTCGTGGCCGACAGCCCCCACTTCGCGTCCACCCATCCCACTTTGAGCATGCGTTGAAGGGCGGGATAGAGCGACCCTTCTTCGACGCGGAGGCGATCGTCAGAGGCCGTGATGATCTGCTGCGCGATGGCATAACCGTGCAGCGGTCCACGCCGGAGCGTCTGGAGAATCATCATTTCCAGGGCGCCGGGGAACAGGTCGCGATGCTTAGGGGATTCCGTCATCTGGGCACTATACCTCTTGACACAATGCCTAGACTAAAATAGTATATGCCGCACTGTGACGGAGCACCCGCGCGTAGGCCCGAGCTTCAGCTCGGGCGCACTGTGACGGAGCACC
>JAHFUL010000066.1:0-2426 GCA_023265155.1 Acidobacteriota bacterium | reverse complement strand
CACCTTCGTCGCGTGCAGTTACGCGACGGTCATCTCCGTCGTCGGCGCGCGCCGTGGCTCACGGCGGCTCATTGAAAGCGGCATCGGCGCCTTCTATCTCGTGGCGGCGTTGATGACGCTCGCCTCGACGGTCATGGTCCACGCGTTCCTCACGGACGATTTCTCCATCAAATACGTCGCCCATTACTCGGACAGCGTCCAACCCTTCTTCTTCAAGATCACCGCGTATTGGGGCGGGCTGGACGGCTCGATCATGTTCTGGGTGTTTCTGCTCTCGATCTTCGGATCGATTGCCGTCCAGGTGAACAGGGTCCAGCACCGCGAGCTGATTCCCTACGTGGTGGCCACGATCTCCACGGTGCAGATGTTCTTCCTGTACCTCATGGTGGTGCACAACAGTCCCTTCACGACGTTTCTGGCGCCGCCGCCTGTCGACGGCAACGGCTTGAATCCCGTCCTCCAGAACTATTGGATGGTGATTCATCCACCGGCGCTCTATACCGGCCTGGTGGGCATGACAATCCCGTATGCGTTCGGCATGGCGGCGCTCATCACCGGGCACCTGGACGATGCCTGGCTGCGCGCCGTGCGCCGGTGGACGATGTTTGCGTGGCTGTTCCTGTCCTTGGGCCTCACGCTCGGCATGATCTGGGCCTACGAAGAGCTGGCGTGGGGCGGTTTCTGGGCCTGGGATCCAGTTGAGAATGCAGGGCTGCTGCCCTGGTTCACCGCGACGGCCTTCCTGCACTCGGTGATGGTGCAGGAGCGCCGCAGCATGCTGCGCATCTGGAACGTCGTCCTCGTCATCGTCACGTTCTTCCTGACGATCTTCGCCACGTTCATGACGCGCTCGGGGGTCGTGCAGTCGGTTCACGCGTTCACGCTGGACCCGGCACTGGCGAGAGCGTTCACCGTTTTCATGGCCGTCATTCTCGTCGTGAGCTTCGGCTTCCTGATCCACCGCCTCCCGCTGCTGCGCGCGCGCAACGATCTCGACTCCTGGGTGTCGAGAGAAGCGGCGTTCATCGTCAACAACTGGATTCTCCTGTTCGCGGCCTTCTTCGTGCTCTTCGCGACGATGTTTCCGACTCTCAGCGAAGCGGTCACGGGCAGCCGGTTGTCGATCGCGGAGCCGTTCTACAACCGATGGATGGCGCCAATCGGACTGATGTTGCTCTTTCTGACAGGCGTCGGTCCGCTGCTCGGCTGGCGGAAGAGCACCGTCAGCAACCTGTGCCATCAGTTCATGTGGCCGGTTCTGTCGATGGTTGTCACCGGCGGAGCTGTTCTGGCCATGGGATTCCGAATCTGGACAGCCGGATTGTGCTTTGCCTTGTGTGGGTTCGTGATCGGAACCATCGTCCAGGAATTCTGGCGCGGCGCGAACGTGCGAAAGCGAGCGACGGGAACCGACTTCGTCACGGCCCTTGTTGGCCTGGTAGGACGCAACAAGCGCCGCTACGGCGGGTACATCGTTCATGTCGGCGCCGTGCTCTTTTTCCTGGGCTGCGCTGGCCAGACCTACAAGCAGAAGGCGGAACTGCTCCTCAAGCCCGGTGAACAGACGACCGTTGGCAAGTACACCGTTCGCTACGATTCTCTCGCCCTGAGCGATGACGGCCAGAAGCAGATGGTGACGGCCTCGATGACCGCGTTCCAGGGCGGATGGCAGGTCGACCGGATGTACCCGGCGAAGTGGTTCTTCCACAAGCAGGCCGAGCCCACAACGGAAGTGGCGATTCGCCGGATGGCCGGCGAGGACCTGTACGTCGTGCTGGTCAATTTTGATCCGGCCACACAAACGACGAGCATGCAGGTCGTCGTCAATCCGCTCGTGAATTGGATCTGGATCGGATTTGGCGTGCTCGCAATCGGCACCGGCATTGCTCTTCTGCCGGAGCGCGCGTACTCGTTCGCGATCGCCACCGTGCCGTCCAAAAGCGTGGTGACCACGACGGCGGCGCTTCTGTTCGCCCTGTCTTTTCCGGCCACGACGGTTTCCGGACAACACATCGAGAGCTCTCTCACCGGCCGATCGTGGCGCGCAACGATCTCGAGCAGCGCCTGGGTCAGCGACTCGTGTGCCTGTGCGGCAATTGCGGCAAGGAGCCCGTCGGCGTGTGCGCCTGCGATTACGCCGCCGGAGTGAAACGCGAGATCGCGAGGCTCGTTGATCAAGGCAGGACGGAGGACGAGATCCTGCGGCACTTCATCACGTCGTACGGCAGCGAGGAACTGCTCGGCGCCCCGCTCGACCGGGGATTCAACCGCCTCGCCTGGCTGCTTCCTATGTCGCAGGGGCGGGCGGTGTCCTGGCGATCGGCTTCTCGGCTGTACGCCGGTCCCTCCGTGAATACACAGCGACACCGTCTCTCCAGCCGACAACGAGTCGACCGAGCGCCTCGACGATGAACTGAGGAACTTCG
>JAHFUL010000065.1 GCA_023265155.1 Acidobacteriota bacterium | reverse complement strand
TCGCAGCCCCATCTCTACCCTGGATCGTACGTGGAGTACGTTGCGCGTACGGGCCACGAAGCGCCAGGCGTTCACGCGTAACGGTGCAATTGACAATTGACAATTGGGAATTGAGAATGCGCGTCGCCGCCAGCCAGTTTTCTGATCTCGAATTCCTGGTTCCGAGACTCTAGTTCCTGTACAGCGGTCTGATCTGAAACAGGATGTACAGCCCGATGAGGCCGCCGACGAGCCCGCTCACGATCGATCCGCTCAGCAGCGAGTAGGCCACGCCAACGAGCTGCGAGTAGAACATCAGCGTCCAGGCGGACATTTTCCGGGCGAACAGGCCCGGCAGCGCCGCCACCATCAGACCGACCTGCACGATCAGCGCAAGGACGGCCAACGAGAATCCTCGCGCGTAGCCGTATCCGCCAAACGGCAGGAGGATCGTGCCAATCCCCAGCACGAAGAGCACCGCCGGCAGCGACAGAATCAGCAGCACGACCGTGATCCAGGGCCCCCATTTCACGATCCACTCCTTCGCGCCGTCGGGAAGCTGGAACGGGGCCTTCTTCACGAGATAGAAGTCGAGAAAGCCCATGAGATCCTTGGGTGCGGCGTTCGTATCTGCGGTCATCGGGGCTGCTCCTCTCTGAGGGTGACGTGCACCGACGCGTGGGTGCACCCATGACAGTGTAATTTACAATTCCCCTGTTCTTCTTACCGGCTGCCGCGCGCCTGCTGGGCCCCGGCGAGCTGTTCCAGCACCGGCTCGGTCTGCGAGAGAGAAATGCAGGCGTCCGTGATGCTCTGGCCGTACACGGCGGGCCGGCCGGGGATGTAGTCCTGCCGCCCTTCGACGAGGTGACTCTCCAGCATGGCTCCGAAAATCTGCCACGAACCGGCGGCGACCTGCTGGGAAATGGACGCGCCGACCTCCGCCTGCCGGCGGTGATCCTTGCGGCTGTTGCCATGCGAGCAGTCCACCATGACCAGAGGCGGGAGCGACTTCGCCGCAAGCCTCGCCGACACCGCATGGACATGCTTCGCGTCGTAGTTGGGGCCGGTGCTCGTTCCGCCGCGCAGAATCACGTGGCACGCATCGTTCCCCGTTGTCTGGAAGATGGCGGAGACACCCTGTTTGGTCACCGAGGGGAACCAGTGCCGCGACCGCGCGGCGAGCACGGCATCAATCGCCGTCTGCGTGTTGCCGTCCGTGCCGTTCTTGAATCCGACGGGCATCGACAAACCGGACGCCAGTTCCCGATGGACCTGACTTTCGGTCGTCCGCGCGCCAATCGCGACCCAGGACGTGAGATCCGCGATGTGTTGCGGAATCTGCGTGTCGAGAAACTCGGATCCCGTCGGGAGGCCCATCTCGTTGACGTCGAGAAGGAGCTGGCGCGCGAGCCGGAGGCCCTTGTTGATGCGGAAGCTCTCATCCAGATCGGGATCGTTGATGAGCCCCTTCCAGCCAATCGACGTGCGCGGCTTCTCGAAGTAGCTGCGCATGACCACGATCAGGTGGCCTGCGTAACGCTCCGCCAGTCGCTGGAGCTGTTCGGCGTACTCCAGGGCGGACGTCGTGTCGTGAATCGAACAGGGGCCCGCCACGATCACCAGCCGCGGATCACGGCCGTGGAGTGCGTTTCCAATCGCCGTCCGGGCGTCGGCGACGACGTTCGACGCCCGCTCGGTGATCGGAATCTCGTCGAGCAGAATCGCGGGCGGAATGAGGGGCCGGACCTGCGTAATCCGGAGGTCGTCTGTCCGTTGGAACATCCCGCCAATTCTACCCTTCTGCATCGCCCGGCCTGAAAGGCCGGGCCTGCGAAGGTGTGGCATCGCCCGCCCTGAAAGGCCGGGCCTGCGAAGGTGTGGCATCGCCCGGCCTGAGAGGCCGGGCCTGCGAAGGTGTGGCATCGGCCGCCTGAAAGGCCGGGCCTGTCGCGTTTTCCACGTTGTTGTAGTACCTGAAGGGCCGTTCGCGGGGTCCGTGGTCCTTTGTTCGGAGTCCTTGGTCTGTCCCTTGGTCCCTAGAAGTCTTGACTCCCGAAACTTGCACCGAATGAGTCAAGTTTTCAGGTCAAGACGACCCCGCGCAGCGGGGCTGTAGAAAACGTTCGTCTAGCGAGGCGGAGCCTCGAGGGTCTGAGGCGCAGCCTCGCTAGTACTTGGTCGTGCTTCGTCTCGCCCTGTCTCGCAATCAAAGTGACCAAGAATAGTGGACGCAGGACGACCAAGGACGAAGGTCCAGACGAAACCGTTATACTCCTCGTATGCGCACGTCCATCCGGTTGCTGATGGTCTGCCTGTCCTCCCTCTCTCTCCTTGCCGAATCGGCGGCAGGACTTCGCTGGACCGCGCCGGCCGGGTGGAAGGCCGAAGGCGCGCAGCCGATGCGGGCCGCAACCTACAGCATTCGGCCCGTCACCGGCGACAAGGCCGCTGCCGAGTGCGCAATGTACTTCTTTGGCGCCGGGCTGGGCGGCAGCGTTCAGGACAATCTGGAGCGGTGGAAGGGCCAGTTCACCGGACCAAACGGAAAGCCTTCGGTGGCGCAGGTGGCCACGAGACCCGTTCGGGGGCTGCTTGTGACCACGATTGATACATCGGGCGAGTACTCCGGCATGGGGGGGCCGATGGCTGCCGCGCGCCCCGTGCCCGGCTACCGGCTGCTTGGGGCGATTGTCGAGGGCCCGGGCGGCAATGTTTTCGTGAAGCTCACGGGCCCGCTCAGGACCGTCGAGGCGAATCGTCAAAAGTTCGACCAGTTGCTGACTTCCTTTCAGCCAGTCAGGTAGCGAATGTTGATGCCGGATCGATTTGGCCAGTCGCCGTTCGGGTTGGGTGAAGAGGACTGGCGTGTCCTGACGACGTCGCGGGTGCATATCATGCTCGTCGGTCCCGATCCGCTCACGTCGCAGATTGTCGATGCCCTGCGCCAGACGTTCGGCGAACCCGTTGCGCAATGGATACCAAACGAGGGAACCAACCCGTCCCGGCCCTGCAGGACGCTACTCCTGCCGAACGCCGGTCAGTTGACGCTCGACGATCAGCAGCGATTGAATGAGTGGCTCACCAGCGGCTGCGCGCCGCAAGTGGTCACCATGGCCCCGACGCCGCTGTTTCCGCTCGTTGAACAGGGAAGGTTCCTCGCTTCACTCTATTACCGTCTGAACGTCGTGTACTTGTCGTTCGAGCCGGGCGGTTACTGTGCGGGGCTCCCGTCATGATCGCTCCCGCGGAGTCCAGACGGGCACGGTGCGAGAGGTACGAAAACACGCCGACGGTGGACACATGTGTCATTGAAAACACGCGCGGCGTAATATCTCTCCTGCACACATTCCCGCCTCCCGGCGTGCAATTCAGCACTTGCGGCACTATCATTGCGTGGCATTTGCGAGAAGATGGCTGCCAGAATCCTCATCGTTGAAGATGACAACTCGAACCGGGCGGGTCTCATCCAGCTCCTGAATCAGGCTGGCTACGAGGCGATTGGCGCCGCCACGTTCGAGGAGGGCCGCCAGTTGCTGAAGAGAGAGAATCCCGACCTGCTGATCACGGACCTCCGTCTGGAAGGGTTCAACGGCCTCCAGCTGATCATCACGCGTCTCAACCCGATCCCGGCGATCGTCATCACGGGATTTGCGGACCGCATCCTGGAGACGGAAGCCAAACATCTCGGCGCTGCGTATCTGGTGAAGCCGTTCTCGCCGTCCGCGCTCCTCAGTCTGATCGAGGAGCGGTTGAAGCCACATGCGACCTTCGACGTGGAGAGGCGCTGGGCGCGCAAGCCGGTGAGCGGCCTTCCCGCGCAGATCGAGTCGGCGCGCGCGCGAGTGGTGGATGTCAGCTACGGGGGGCTGCGCCTGGAGCTGGACGACGAGTCGACGCTCCCGCCGTCATTCGATGTGAGGCTGCCGACCAAGGACGTCGCGCTGCACGTCGATCTGGTCTGGCAAACCCGCACGAATGAGGGGAGCTGGCTCTGCGGAGCCTCGTTGTCGCCGACCGACCCCCGGACCGAGAGCCGGTGGCAGGGCCTCGTGGACGCGCTCGCCTGAGCAGCTTTCGGCTTTCGGCTCTCGGCTTTCGGCTCTCAGCTCTACGCCCTTCCAGCGAACTCCCGCGTCTCGGTGTGCACCCTGACCTTTTCGCCTTCCTTGATGAACAGCGGGACGCGGATCTCGAGTCCCGTTTCGAGCGTGGCCGGCTTGGTGACGCTGCCGCTCGTCGTATCGCCCCGCACGCCTGGCTCGGTCGACTTCACCGTGAGCTCCACGTGCGGCGGAAACTGCAGGCCAATCGGGTTGCCGTTGAACTTCTGAATCTGGACGATCAGATTGTCCACGAGCAGCTGCCGATCGTCGCCCATCAGATCGGATCTGAGCGTGATCGTTTCGAACGTCTCCTGATCCATGAAGTTGTACCCGCCGCTGTCGGCGTAGAGATATGACGCAGGCGCCATCACGAGGTCGGGCTCTTTGAGCTTCTCACCGGCCTTGAATGTCTTGTCGAACACCGCGCGGGTCAGCAGGTTCCGCATCTTGATGCGCACCAGCGTCTGACCGCCTCTCGCCGTCGGCTTCGAGACTTCCACCTCGAGGCAGTGGTACGGCGCATCCTCGAATTCGAAGTACATCTTCCGTTTGATTTCGATGGCTTCAATCAGGCTGCCCATGGGTCCCCTTCGTCGTGCCGCTGTGACGGCCGGCCCATCATTCTAGTCCTGCCTGCGTCCTCAGTTGCGCAGTACAAGCGATTTCCTCGGCGATCGTTCGTTCACGGCTTCGAGAAGTCGACATTCAGCGACACAGGGTTGACCGTCGAGGTGATCGTGAACCGCCGCTCGGCTCCCGTAATGCTCTTGACGACGACCACGCGGGTGCCGAGGTCGATCGGGTGGTCCGTCAGCGGTGTCTCGCCCGCCCGTCTGCCATCGATCAGGACTTCCGCGGGCAGCGACGCATTCACCGTGAGGCGCGAGGGCGGCGGCAGGATGGCGATGGAGGCGATCTCACCGGGCTTGATGTCAACCCTGCGCCGCTCGCGGTACCCGAATCCCGCGTTCTCGAACTGCAGATCGTGCGCCCCGGGAGGAAGCAGAATCTGGTTGCGATCGTCCAGCTGAATGCGCCGCGCGCCCTCTGAGATGTGCAGCTCGATCGGTGACGACAGATGAAGCCACCCCGAGTAGATCGCTTCGGTGACTTGTGCGACACGGTCCGGCCGAATGTCCACGTGTCTTTCCAGGGATCCGCTGCTGCTTTCCAGAACGACGCTGTGGGAGCCGACGGTGAGGTCGTCGATGGTCATCGGCGTGACGCCCCGCGGAATGCCGTCCACGCTGATCGACGCGCCGGCGGGATCCGACAGTACTTCGAGGCTGCCCTTGCGCTTGGCCGTCCAATCGAGCTGCTCGGAGGTCGACCGTCCGGCGGCTACCTCGACATTCAGCTTGCGCGAAGAGCTGTGACGGCGGAACTCGACCACATGCCGCCCGGCGGTCAGCTTCGTTGTCAACGGTGTCTTGCCCGCCGCGGTCCCATCGATGAACAGATCCGAATCGGGTGGCACCGACTCGAGGAGGAGCGTGCCCATCTTCGGCGCCGTCTCGACCTTCCCCCAGCGGTCGCGCGCCTTGAATCCTGCGGTTGTCAGGACCCCCACAATCGCCGAAGCGGCGGCGACTCGCCACCCCCAGTGGAGCAGCCAGGCCCACAAAGCCTCGATCAGCCTCGACGTGTCGACGACGTCCGACCCCGTGTCCTGGAGGGCTGATTGTTTGGCCCCCGACGTGAACGTCGCGAACATCGGCGGCGGGCCCGTGGTCTCAGCCGCCTCTCGCGCGCCCGCTTGAACGACCGGCGGGAGGAAGGGCGGGTTCGGCCACGTGTCGCGCTGCTCTCGCACCCAGGTCCGAAGCGCTTCGGCAGCCGCGACCAGTTGCGCCTGCTCGAGGCCAGGGCTGCGAGCGCTGCCAGGAGCTCGCGGGACGCCCGGAGCTGCAGCCCTTTCGGGAGCGTGGTCGTCGAATCGTCGCTCGTGTTCGCGCAATGCGTTTCTCGTTCCGGCGCACAACGGCCGGGAAATGCACTCAGGGCTCGGTGCTGCCGGTTCGAATACTTTTATCGGTCCGGCGCCGATAAGTATTGCGGCAGCTCTGTGTATGGATCTCTTGGCCGCGACATTGAACGACACCTCCTCCGAACGGGCCCAGCAGCAACTCGATGCCCTTCGCACCGTCGTTGAAACGCGTCTCTCCGCTCTGGAAGCCGTGCTGGCCGATCCAAGCCGGGGTGAGTCACTCGAGGGCTTGATCCTGGATCTCGCGCGCGTGGCCACCGAGGAGGCCAGAGCGGTGGCCCTGAAAGCCTCCCTCGACGCCAGACTGGAAGCTGACGCCCGAGTCGCCGACGCCCGGACGGTCGCGCAGGAAGCCATCGATCAAGAACGGGTCGGCGCCGGAGAGCTGCGGCGCTCGATCGAACAGGCCCGCCGGCGAATCGCGAGCCTGGAGCAGGGGCAGCTGACCGATCTTCGCGGCCTCCGGGAAGAGCTCGAGTCGGAGATCGCGCGTGAACGCGCGACCGCGGCCAACTTCGAACGCGCGGCGTCAGAGACGCGGCGACAGCTGGAGGCGGAGCGCGGCGCCGGAGCAGACCTGCGACTCGCGTTGGAAAACGAACGTCAGGCCAGCGTGGAGCTGCGGGCGGCGGCCGAAGCCGAACAGAAAATCAGCGCCGATCTGCGACTGTCGCTGGACGCGGAACGGACGTCAGGCGCCGAGCTGCGCCTTGCAGCTGAGCAGACCCGGACGCTGTCGACAACGCTCGCTCGTGAAAAGTCAGAAGCCTGGGCCGCCCAGGACGCCCTCACAGTTGCTCTTGCGCGCGACCGGGGCGGCGCCGCGAAGCTTCAGCGGTTGAACGAAGAGCTCCAGGAGGAGCTGGCCGCCGTCCGCACCGACGCGGACACGATACGCGTTGATCTCGCAGCAGCCGGAGCGCGGCTCGAAATGCTGGACTCCGAGCGCCTTCGCGCCGACCGGGCGCGCAAAGAGCTGGAGGCGCGGCTCGACGCCCTGGTTCACGAGCGCGACGCGCTCATGGCTGATTTGCGGCCGAGTCATGAACCCCAGCGCGATGGGGAAACCGCGTCGCCCGCGGCGAGTGTGGCGGCGCCGGCACGGCACGAGGCCGCTTCCGCGGCCAGGGCGCAGCCGGACGTGCTGCCAGACCCGCCGCCAGCCCGCTGCCCGCCCGAGGGAGAGTGGGGTCCGGTCCGGCTGGCCGTTCGCTACGCATTTCGCCAGCCGATTCCCATTCAGATCAACGGCGATGCCGGCCTGCTCGTCGATCTCTCGGTGGCTGGTTGCCAACTCGTCTCATCGTCTTCTGTGAAGCCAAACCAGATTGTGAAGGTGTTGCTGGCGTCCGAGGAGACGACGATTCCGTGCACCGGCAAGGTCATGTGGGCGCGGTTCGAGCCGCGCTCGGCCGGCGCCATCGGCTATCGGGCCGGCGTGCACTTCACCAAGCCCGATCAGGCCGCACTCGAGGCGTTCATTGCTTCTTCGCGGCTGCTTCCGCCTCACTGAGACGCGCGCCGCGAAGGATGCCGCCGAGTGAGTAGTTGCCCTCGTGACAGGCATACTCATAGAGCGGCTCGGTGGTCGCCACCCAGGGGTACTCCCCGCTCCACGACCGATCCCACGTCGCCGGATCGTCGACGGTGAAGCGGTACATCACGGTGTTGGGGTCAACGCGCGTGAAGCGCTCGATGACGTGCAGGTTCTCGCCCGATCCGCGGAACTGAGTCTTGGCAGTGAAATTGGTCGTATCGACCACCAGCGTGTCGCCCTCCCACCTCCCCACCGAGTCTCCCATCCACCTCCGGATGGTCTGCGGAAGGTGCTCGACGTTCATGCGGACAACGCGCGCGTCGTGGACCATCTCGTTGAGAATCATCACGGCGTCGCGCGTCTGCACGATCTGCTTGAGATTGTTGTAGAAGTAGTTGGGCAGGGTCGGCGGTCCGGACGTCGACCCGAACCCCAGGAGACAACGTTCAGCCAATGGCCGCAGCTCAGGACCATCGAACGCTCCGGCCGGACCAGCGGCGGCACCCTCGGCAGCGTCGGGGCTGACCGCGACGGCGAGAAGCGCGGCGTTCCTCTTCTGCGCTTCCGGCTTCATGCGAGGCACTCTGCCCTCGGGCGGATCGACGATCAGCGAGCTTCGCTTCTGTCCGTCGACGGTGATCACCTGGGTTCCACCGGCAAGCCAGAAGGTGTTGTAACCACCGACTGCACCGCCTCCCGCCCGCTCCAGCGTTTCGATGAAGGTCTTCGGAACCGATCGATCTCCGCCAACGGGAGGAGCCTCGCGATCCGCGCGGCTCGGCTGGGCGTTCTTCTGATTCCGCTGCGACTCGTAGTTCTCGAGCGCAGCTGCCTGCTCATGTGTGAGCGTGAGGCTCGTCACACCGGCCGGCCGCTCGAGCGGTGTGATGGTCGCCACGTTGTAGGTGCCCTGAAGATCGGGGTGCCCGTCCGCGGTGCGCGGCGGGGTCCACTTCTTCGCCGCTCCACCGGCCGCGGTCGACTGGGCCGCGAGTGGTCCTGAAGACAGACTAGCGGCCGTCGCAACGGCGAGCGCTCCGGCGAAGGTCAGCAGTCGATTCGGCATGAGAATCTCCGTTCTCCCGTCATTGTAGGTCTGAACGCTCATGGATCACCGGCGGATTGCATCCAGCCGAGAGCCGATGGCTGAGAGCCGAGCGGCTTAGTGGCGGAGGTGGGGGCTGGCGGGAGCGGATGGACTCTCGGCGTGGGTCACGGGGGAGGACGTCGCGCAGGCAGCGGCGATCAGCGCGCGCGTTTCGGTCAGCAGCTCTTCGACCCCCAGCGGCTTCAACCGGACGACTGCTCCGAGCTCGGCGAGCTCCGCGACCCGCTGCTCGTTCAGAGCCGTGCCCGTGACAACCATCACGGGCGTGTCGCGAAGGGTCCCGTCCGCCCGCAGTCGATAGAGAAAGCCGACACCGTTCACAAACGGCATCTGAAGGTCGAGGATGATGGCGTCAGGGCGCTGCACCTTCGCCTGGCGAAGGCCGTCCTCAGCCGAATGCCACGTATGGACTCGGTACCCTGCGCTGGTCAGCACGCGCGCGAAGGCACGCGCCAGCACGACGTTGTCATCGATGATGAGAATAGTCGTCTCCATGGGCTTCGACTCAGCAGGCCGGGGCCAATGATTCGGTCTCGATGAATCCTCGGGCGCGCACGAGCAGTTCCTCGAGCTCGTAAATCCGGACCAGGGCCGGCCCGCTCGATTCGAAGTACTCGACGATCACACCGCTCGCATGTTGGAGCGACAGGCGGTAGGGCCCCCCCTGTTCGACGAGCGTCAGCTCCCAACGGACGAGGTCTGGGCCGGCTCGGAAGAAATGCAGCATACGCCTCGGCGCTCTCGCAACTCGCGTACCCGCGCGATCCTCCGCCCGGCGGCGCCAATTCACTGGTTGACTGACTGGTCGTGCACTGTTCCTGGACAGTGAGACGGCAATATTGAAAGCGCCTGACAGAACGGCCTGACCGCTATGTCAGGCGCCGGCCAAAAAGACGGAAAAATACCGTTGCGTCGATCTGCTCGACGCTGCACGCAGAGTGCCGCTGACTCATCGAGCCATCGGACGCTCGTGCCGAAAACTACGATATGGGTTGGCTCGCGCTCGGCATTCTCTATTCGGTCGCCTACGCGATTGGCGGGAAGCTGCTGGTCGACGAGCCCTCGGCCCTGAGCTGGTTCCGCGCGTGTGCACTGTTTGTTCTTCCGCTGATCGGCGTGGTGGTCATCGTCAGGCGCCGGCGCAAGTGGCGCGGGTGTGAGTGGCTGTTCTGGGCGACGATCGGGCTCGGCCTCATGATGTCGGCCATCGGGTTGACGGGATGGGCGGCGGACGAGCTCGTGTCGAAGAAGGAGACCTGGCTGGCGTGGCCGGCCGTCTTTGCGCTGTTTGGAGGCGTGGCGCCTCTCTTCGCGCTCCTCGCGCAACCCCACCGCGGTGTGAGGGAGCCGGTTGCGGCCACGACGGCCGTCGACATCGCGGGCCTGGCGGTGGTCACCGGCTTCCTCTATTCCTTCTTCGTGACGGCACCGGCATCAGACGGATCGAATCCGCTGCTTCTCGTCTCGGAGCTGCAGCAGGCACTCGTGGTGCTCGGCATGATCGCCGCCACCTTTGTCGCGCGCGGCACGCCCTGGCGCGACACGTATCGCCGGCTGGCGTTTGGCTCGCTCGTCAGCTTCGCGATGCTCACGCTCAGCAACTTCGAAGCCGGCCACGGAATGTACAGCACGGACTACGTGTACGACTTCACCTGGATTCTCCCCTTCGCCTTCTATCCATGGGCAGCCAGTCTGGCGCCGGCCGCAGAAGTGGACGAAGCAATCGTGGCGAACCGGGACCAGGAACTGAAGCGGCCGCGGCCATGGGTGATCTTCGCCGCCGTAGCCATGATTCCGTTCCTGGACTATGCCCTGCGGCGCATCACGCCGGCCGACTCGTCGGGGTTCCGCGACCTGTCCACGGCGATGACGTTCATCTCCGTCCTCCCGTTGCTCGTCGCGCGCATTGCGGCCGAGCGCGCGGAGTTGCAGCAGGCCGACGGCACGATGCGTCTGCTGACCCAGGTGATCGAGCAGGCGCAGGATCTGATTCTCGTGCTGACGCCGGACGGCCGTGTCCGCCACGCGAATCAGGCGTTCTGTCGCGCGATGGGCGTGCCGCGGGACGATCTGATGACCATGCGCGCGGAGGATTTGATGGCGCGCGAAATTGTGTCCGCGGAGGATATTCAAGCGCTCGTCAACGGCGGCGGGACCTGGCGCGGGACGGTGACGCGCTCGCGCCGTGATGGCACGACATTCCCCGTATCCGCCGCGGTCGCGGCCCTGGTCGATGATCGCGGACGCCCGACGCATATCGTCTCTGTCGAGCGTGACATTTCCGAAGAGCGACGCCTGCGCGAACAACTCATCCACAGCGAGCGGCTGTCCGCGGTCGGCGAGCTCGTGGCGGGCGTCGCCCACGAGCTCAACAATCCCCTCCAGTCGGTGATAGGCTTCACGGAGTTGCTCCTGCGCGCCGAAAGTCGTCTGCCTGTGCGCCGCGATCTGGAGCGCGTGCAGGTGGAAGCGGATCGGGCCGCGAAAATCGTACGAAACCTGCTCGTGTTCGCCCGCCGCTCCGCGCTCGAACGATCGCTGGTGGATCTGAGCGAGGTGGTGCGGTCGACGATCGCGCTGAAGGCGTTCGATTTCCAGGCCGCCAACATCGAGATCCAGGAAACGTATTCGCCCGATTTGCCGCTCGTTGTCGCCAGCCGCGAAGAGATTCGCCAGGTCGTGCTGAACCTCATCTCGAACGCGGAACACGCCATCCGGAGCGCGGGGCGCCCTGGTGCGATCGCGGTACGGACCGGGTCGTCGGACGGTACCGCATTCGCCGAGGTTTCCGACGACGGTCCCGGCGTCCTGCCAGCCATGGCCGGACGGATCTTCGAGCCCTTCTTCACGACGAAGACCGTCGGAGAGGGCACGGGCCTCGGCCTGTCGATCAGCCTGGGCATCGCCGAAGCGCACGGCGGAAGCTTGACGCTCGCGACCGGCGGCCGCGGCGCGTCGTTCGTGCTGCGGCTGCCGGTTTCAGAGACCAGTCAACACGCCACCGCGGCATTCGCGGCGGCAGCAGCGGGAGGACGATAACAGTGACTCAATCATCCGCCGTCAGGGTCGCCCGCGTCCTGGTCGTCGACGACGAGGAGGGAATCCGCGAATTCGTCGATCGGACGCTGCAGCTCGTCGGGCATCACACGAAGGTGGCCTCGAGCGGACCGGCGGCGCTCGCCATCGCCGAGTCCGAGGAACCGTTCGATCTGCTCCTCACCGACCTTCGAATGCCGGGCATGAGCGGCGACGAGCTCGCGAGGAGGATCCGGCAGCGGCGGCCTGAAGTGAAAGTACTGTATCTGACCGGATTCAGCGATCAGCTGTTCAAGGAAAAAGGCGGGATGTGGGAAGGCGAAGCGTTCCTCGACAAGCCCGTCTCGGCAAACGGTCTGCTCCAGGCCGTATCGCTGCTCCTCTACGGCGAGTTCACCGAAAACCTCCTCGGCGGACTTCCACGAGGCAGAGTCTGACAGTGACACGGGGCGCCTTCGTGACCAGCCGGCCGGCCAGAGTACTCGTCATCGACGATGACGAGTCGACGAGGAGGACGTTTGCACAGATGCTGCGGCTTGAAGGCCATGAGGTGCGAACCGCGCAGAACGCCAGTGCGGGCCTCGACGAAGCCTCGCTGCTGATGCCCGACGCGATCATCGTGGATCTTCACATGCCCGCGATGGACGGGCTCGCGTTCGTGCAGCGTCTGCGTGCTCAGGAGGGCGCGCACATGACCCCCGTGGCCATCGTCACGGGCGACTACTCGCTCAAGGAGACGGTGTCGGGCTCGCTCAAAGAGCTCGGCGTCACGCTCTGCTTCAAGCCACTCTGGCTCGAAGACCTGGTGAAGCTCACGAGCAGCCTGCTGGTCACCGATTCCGCCTCGCGGTCCGAACCTGCTCCAATCGCTCACTGAGGCACTACCCGTACGACGTCACGCCGCGACGGCAGGACTGGACGTCCTGCGCGACGAGTACGTTTGTGGTCGTAGCGCAGACCTTCAGGTGTGCCTCGTACGACGGGTTACGGCTTGACCCGAGTGGCCACGAACTCTTCCGTCGCGAGCTCACCGACCTGGCGGATGAACCTAATCTCGCCGGCCGAGAGGATCGTGCCGGTATAGGTGATGGGGATGGTCGTGCCCTGATACCTGAAGTTCTCGAGGAACGTGACCTTGTCGCCGGCGACTTTGCCATTCTGGATGTCGGACTCGCCGTTGTCCGAAGAAGCTCTCCCCGTCAGCGTGCTCCCCTTCAGCTGAAACTGATACGTGTAGTCCTGCCTGCCAATCTGCGTGTCGAACGACGCGGTCCATCTGCCGGTGATGTCGGGCGCCGCCCCCGCAACCGACGCAACCAGCACGACCAGCAGCGCCATTGAGCTGATGCGCGTTCGCACGTCGACGCCTCCTGGAATCATGCCGTCTCAGTGGTAGTGCGAGTCCATCTCCCCCGCGCGGATGGCGACGGTCAGGGTGTTCGCCTGCGACGGAATCGGGCAGTTGTAATAGTCTGAGATCGCGCACGCCGGGTTGTAGGCGAGGTTGAAGTCGACGAGATATTTGCCGTTCGCCTGCTTCTCCACGTCGACATAGCGGCCAACCGAATAGCTGTCGCGGCCGGTTGTCGAGTCACGGAAGAAGACGCTGATGTCGTTCTCGCCGACCCCTGGTTCGAGCAGGCGTACCGCTTCGAGCCGGCACGGCGTCTCGCCGACCTTGAAGTCGAACCAGCCGACGCGCCGCGCTCGCCGCTCGTTGCCGCGCGTGGACTGGACGACGACGACTTCGGGACGCGGGCTTGGCGTGAGCGGCACTTCGTAGCGGTACGCGAGATCGATCGGAAAGTATTTCAAGCCCTTGTAGTCCTTGAAATGCGGGCTTCGTGGATCGAACACGATGAGCGCCGGAAACCCCTGATGGGAGAGCCGCAGCTGAAAGCGTCCGACCTGAATGCTCGCCGGCCCCAGTGTTGCGGTGCGCTGCTCCTTGCCGCTGACCGCAAAATGTGCCTGGGCGTCGACGGCGCTCACGAGAAAGGTGTCGCCCTGCACCGTGACGCGCACATGGTGTGGGGCCAGCGCTTGATCGTCCAGCCGGACGTCGTTATCGGCGGCGCGGCCAACAGTCAGCGTCTTGCTGGCGCCGAAGTCGCGGCGATCGATCGCCGCCAGATATGAGCTCGGGTCGCTGCGAAGCCACTTCTCGGTGTCCGCGCGGTCCTTCGTGATCGCCTTGGCGGCCGCTGCCGCCGCCTGCTGCGCCGCCCTGGCGGGTTGGCGCCCTGAACCGGCCAGCAACGCAGAAGCGGTCACGGCGACGACACAGAACGCCAGCATGCTCACGTGCCCCTCATTCATGAGGGCATTCTCTCTCTCGGAACGCCAGCACGCCATCGAATATTCGTTCGCCACTGGTGGCATAATGGAATGGTGAAAGTCGTAGGCACCCGCCGCACCGACGCGTCTTCCATGGCCGACCAGGCAGGTCTTGCACGAACAGCGGCGCTGCTTTGGGGTACGGCGGACCTTGCGCCGCGTGGTGTCTATCGCTTTTCGAGCTTCAACGAGGCCGACGCGTGGATGACACGGATGATGCTGCATACGCACGCGCGCCGGATCCCGAAGACCTCGTCCGCATCTGTCGCGCGCTGAACGACGCCGGCGCCCGGTACGTGCTGATCGGTGGATTCGCCGTCATCGCGCACGGCGCCAGCCGGTTCACGAAGGACATCGACCTCCTGATCGATGACGCCCCGGAGAATGTTTCCCGGGTGAAACACGGACTCAGCATTCTCGCCGACAACTCGGCCGCCGACGTCGCCGACAACGACGTGCGGGAGCACACTGTCGTTCGCGTGGTCGACGAAGTGATCGTCGACTTATTGGGACGAGCGTGCGGTCTGGCGTACGCGGATGTGGTCGCGGACGTGGAATGGCTTGAACTGTCGGGCGTCCGTGTGCCTATCGCCAGCCCGGCGACACTCGTGCGCACGAAGGACACGTGCCGTCCGCAGGATGCGATCGATCGGTCGTTTCTGCTGCAGATTGTCGAGAGACGTCAACGCGACGAACCCGGTGGGTGAGCGGCCTGCACGATGCCCGCCTTACGTTCTCGCTGCCTCTCGTGTCAGAATGGACGGCCTGATCGATAAGGAGTCACCGAATGGGAATCATCGATTTCATCCGCGGCCAGTTCATCGAGATCATCGAATGGAACGATGACTCGCGCGATACGCTCTCGTTCCGGTTCCCGGACGAGGACAAGGAAATCAAGCGCGGCGCGCAGCTCATTGTCCGCGAGTCGCAGGCCGTGCAGTTCGTGTATCTGGGCCAGTACGGCGACCTGTTCGGCCCCGGCAAGCACACGCTGACGACGGACAACATCCCGGTTCTCTCGAGGCTCAAGGGGTGGAAGTACGGCTTCGAGTCGCCGTTCAAGGCCGACGTCTACTATGTGACGACGAGGTTGTTCACCGGCAACAAGTGGGGCACCTCGAATCCGATCATGATGCGCGACCAGGACTTCGGCATCGTCCGCGTCCGTGCATTCGGGACGTACGACTTCCGCATCGTCGATGCGCCGAAGTTCTTGAAGGAAGTCGCCGGCACCGACAATCACTTCCGGCTCGACGAGTTCGCCGACGTGATGCGCTCGCGCATCGTCAGCGTCTTCAGCGAAGCGCTCGCCAGCAGCAAGGTGCCGGTGCTCGATGTCGCCACGCGCTACGGCGAGCTCGGTAGCGCATTGCTGCCGCTCATCAATCCGGCGCTCAAGGAGAAATACGGCCTCGAGATGCCGAGCTTCGTGCTCGAGAACGTCTCGGTGCCGCCGGAGGTGGAGCAGGCGATCGACAAGCGGTCGAGCATGGCCGCAGTGGGCAACCTGAACGACTACGTCAAGTACCAGATGGCTCAGGGGTTCGAGAAGGGCGGCCCGGGCATCGGCGGCGTGGGCGCCGAGATGGCCGTAGGAATGTCGATGGCGCAGCAGATGATGAATCAGCAGGGCGGCATCATGGCGCAAACGACGCCGGCGGCCGGTGCTCCACCCGCTCCGGCGGCAGGCATTCCCGAGACGATGGGACCAATCGAGGCGGCCAAGGCGCTGGGCGTTGGCGAGGCCGACGTCGTCGCGAGCCTCGAGGCTGGGGATCTGAAAGGCAAGAAGATCGGCAGCCAGTGGCGCATCACGAAGGCGGCGCTGGCCGAGTTCCTCAAGTAGCCGCACGCCGCCGTGACCGAAGCGCCGCGTCCACCCGAAGCCGACGGATCGACCGGTCGGGACGCGTCCGCAACCGCGCGCGAGAAGTTCCACTGCCCCGCCTGCGGCGCCGAGGCCAACTGGAATCCGGCCAAGCAGTCGCTCGTCTGTCCGTTCTGCGGCGCCGAGTCACCAGCCGCCCTGCAGACCCGCGGGGCCGAGACCGTGATCGTCGAGCACGACCTCGCCGTCGCGATGCGGGCGATTCCCGACTCGGCACGCGGCTGGCAGGCGGCGAAAACCTCCGTTCGCTGTCAGAGCTGCCAGGCCATTTCGGTCTTCGATCCCACGGAAGTCGGCGGGCGTTGCGAGTTCTGCGGCTCGACGGCGCTCGTGCCGTACGAGCAGGTCAAGGATCCATTCCGTCCCGAGTCGCTTCTGCCCCTCAAGATCGCCGAGACGAGGGCCCGTGAGCTGATTCGTTCGTGGTACGGCCGCCAGTGGCTGGCCCCCAACACGTTCAACGCCAAAGCGCTGACCGACACGGTGAAAGGGATCTACCTTCCGTACTGGACCTTCGACGCGAAGGCCGACGCGCAGTGGACGGCTGAGGCCGGCACGTACTATTACGTCCGCGAGAACAACAAACAGGTGCGAAGGGTCAGGTGGACGCCCGCGGCCGGCGCGCTGACGCACGCGTTCGACGACGAGCTGGTATGTGCGTCGGTGGGCGTGGACGGGACGAAGCTCCGGCGCATCGAGCCGTTCCCGACCGACACCCTTGTGCCGTTCGATCCGGGTTATCTCGCGGGGTGGACGGTCGAGCGCTATCAGATCGATCTCGTGGCGGCGGCGGAACGGTCCCGGCAGCAGATGAACGCAGAGCTCGAGAGGCTGTGCGGACAGCAGGTGGGTGGCGACACGTACCGAAATCTGGTGGTCCACGCGGCATTCAGCGGGCAGACGTTCAAGCACATCCTCGCGCCGATCTGGTTGATGACGTACGTCTACGGCACGAAGTCCTACCAGGTGGTGGTCAACGGCGTCACTGGAACGATAGCGGGATCGCGGCCGTGGAGCTGGGTCAAGATCACGCTGCTCGTGCTCGCGGCGCTCATCGTCTTCCTGCTTTACGCGTACAACTCGTAAGAAGTCATCTTATAAATCCGAGTCGCCACGAAAACGAGAAAACACGAAACGAATGCCCAATGTTCTATTTCGTGATTTCGTGCTTTCGTGGCTGTGCCCGCGTTTGTGAGATAGCTTCTAGTACCGATGGCA
>JAHFUL010000108.1 GCA_023265155.1 Acidobacteriota bacterium | reverse complement strand
TCGCCGGCTCTCAACAGACAATTGCCGATCGCATGGGCGTTCGTCACTGGTCCGGCCAGGCTGTCGCGCCGGTGTACGAGGGCTTCGACATCAATCCGGACGGGACGTACAACCTCTGGTTCGGATACATGAACAGGAATTTCGAAGAGGCACTCGATATTCCGATTGGTGCCGAGAACACGTTCGAGCCGGGCGGCGACAGCGGGCAGCCAACCCACTTCGCCCCACGCCGCCACAAGGATGTGTTCAAGGTCGTCGTCGGAAAGGACTTCGGCGAGAAAAAGATCGTGTGGAAGCTCACAGTCCGGGGCAAGACTGAATTGATCGCGGCGACCATCAATCCGGTCTGGCAGATCGATCGCCGGCGCACGACCCGGGGCGGAAGCGACGAAGCGATCGACTCGAACCATCCGCCCGTCGTCAAGATCGATCCGCCGGAGCAGACCGTCGCTCCGGGCGGTCGAGCGACCTTCGCGGTCTCCGCCACTGATGATGGGTTGCCGCGGCGCCGGCGAGCCGTCACCCCCGAGGATTTGAGCCGGTTGCTCGGCACGCCTCCCGCAATCGTGAACGCTCCTGGTGGCGCGGCGGCTGGACGCGGCGGGGGCGGCGGCGGGGGGCAAGCCGGTCCCGAGAATCCTGGTCTGAGCTTCGAGTGGTTCAAATATCGCGGGCCCGGTAAGGTCATCTTCGACCGGCAATTGGGTATGTTGGCCGACGGTAAGACGACGGCGTCCGCGAGTTTCAGCGAACCGGGCGACTACATCGTACAAGTCGTTGTCGACGACGGATCGGGAGAATCGGCGGGGAATTTCGGCTATCACTGTTGCTGGACCAACCTCGAAGTGAGGGTTCACGTGACGTCGGGGACACGTTGAGGAGCGTTCTCATGAAGCACATCGCCACGGCGTTCACGGGTGTCGTTGTTCTGCTTGCACCGCTTGCCGTGCTGGCGGCGGATACCGCGTCGCGGGATCTCACCTTTACGAAGGATGTGGCGCCGATTTTCCAGAAGTCGTGCCAGTCCTGTCATCATCCAGGGACGTCGGCGCCGATGTCGTTCATCACCTATCAGGACGTGCGGCCCTGGGCGAGGTCGATCAAGGAGCGCGTCATGCGTCGGGAAATGCCGCCGTGGCACCTCGACAAGACCGTCGGCATCCGCGAATTCAAGAACGACATTTCGCTCAGCGATCAGGAGATTGACACGATCGTCCGCTGGATCGACGGCGGTGCGAAGCAGGGCGACCCGAAGGACATGCCGCCGCCGCTGACGTTCCGCTCGGAGGATGAGTGGTTCATCGGCAAGCCGGATCTCGTCGTGACCTTCGACAAGGAACAGGTCATGTACGCCAAGGGTCCCGACTGGTGGATCGACAAGTTCGGCGAGACGGGTCTGACCGAGGACCGCTGGATCAAAGCGATGCAGGTCAAACCGGGCAACGCGAAGATCGTGCATCACGCCGTCACGAGCCAGATCCCCCCTGAGGGGGCGGATCTGTCGTCGGTCTTCGGGGGCGAACTGAACGAATATGCCGTCGGGAAGTACGGAGACACCTTCCCGGAGGGCACCGGCCGCCTGCTGAAAGCGGGGAGCCGCATCCGCTTCGACATGCACTACTTTGCGATTGGCGAAGAACAGCGCGACAAGACGTCAATCGCGTTCATTTTCTACCCGAAGGGGTACGTGCCGAAGAATCAGGTTCAGGTGCTCAACTTCCGGAACCTTCCGAACGACGAGCTCGAGATTCCGGCGAATTCAACCGTCCGGCACGACGGCTACTTCCGGCTCCCGCGGCCGGCGCGCATCGACATCTTCCAGCCGCACATGCACATGCGCGGCCGCGGGATGACGCTGGAATCGCTGAACCTCGATAACACGCGGACGGTCATCAGCTCCGTCGATCATTTCGACTTCAACTGGCACATCTCTTACATCTACAAAGACGATGTCGCCCCGCTGCTGCCGGCGGGCACGGTCCTGCACGCCATCGCCATCCACGACAACACGGCCGCCAATCGCCGCAATCCGGATCCGAACATGTGGGCGGGTTATGGAGAGCGAAGCGTCGATGACATGCTCCAGCTCCGGCTGCACATCGTGTACCTCGACGAAGCGGAATATCAGCGACTGGCTGCCGAGCGGAACGCGAAAATCACCGCCACGGCGACCACAGGAAATCAGCAGCCCTGAGAGTCGCGGCGGCCAGCCACTGCTACCGGGATGGCTCCCTTACCGTCTGGGGAGGGGAGCCAGTCACCGGGACACTCCTGTTAGTTCTGCTCGCAAGTCGGTTCGGAGTCGCCGTCGCAGCAGTCTCGGTCACTGCAGGAGGAGGATTCATGGTGCGGCGCATGTTCGTGCACGCGAGCATCGTTCTGTGCGCGCTAATGGCCCTTCTCCCCGCCGCAGCCTTCGGCCAGGCCGCCAGTGGCCTCGCGGGCGTCGTCAAGGACACGACGGGTGCCGTGCTGCCTGGCGTGACGGTGGAGGCTGCAAGCCCCGTCCTGATTGAAAAAGTCCGCACCGCGACCACCGACGATCAGGGCCAATACAAGATCATCGAGCTGCGTCCCGGCGCGTATACCGTCACGTTCACGATCACTGGTTTTGCGTCGGTCAAGCGGGAAGGCATCGAGCTTCCGGCCGCGTTTACGGCAACGGTGAACGCGGAGCTGCGTGTCGGTGCGGTCGAGGAGACGGTCACCGTCTCCGGTCAATCACCCATCGTGGACGTCCAGAGCACCCTTCGTCAAAACGTGCTCTCGAATCAGATGATGGACGCTCTCCCGAGTCTGCGGACTCCCCAGAGCTTCGTCCCATACATCCCAGGCGTGGTCGGGGGTCTTGGACAAATCGGCCGGGACACGGCGGTATTATCCATCAATGGCGGCCGCGGCACGGAAGCCAATGTGTCGATAGACGGAGCCGCAGATCATACATTCGAAGGACCGGGCGGCGGCGCTTTCACCTACTACATCAATCAGGCGAGTGTCCAGGAAGTCGCGGTCTCAATTGGAGGTCAGTCGGCCGAGCAAGGGGTCAGCGGCATCACGACGAACCTCATCCCCAAAGAGGGAAGCAACCGCTTCACGGGATTCTTCTTCCTTGGGTACGGAGATGAAAACCTCCAGTCGGACAACTTGACGGACGATCTGAGGGACCGGGGCCTGACCGCCGTCAACTCGCTCAAGAAGATCTGGGACGTGAATCCAGCGTGGGGCGGCCCGATCCTGCGAGACAGGCTGTGGTTCTACAACGCCTACCGCCACTGGGGATCCATCAACTACCTCGCCGGCCTGTACTTCAACGCGACGCCGCTCGACTGGTCCTATACGCCCGACACCAGCCGCCAAGCCGTGACCGAGGTGTGGGACAAGAGTGCGAATCTCCGTCTGACCTGGCAGGCGACGCCGAAGAACAAGATCAGCCTCTTCTACGATGAGCAGCCACACTGCACATGCAACCGGAACTTCAGCGCAACCGTGGCGCCGGAGGCCACGCAGTACGGTGTGTGGTCGCCCAACGGCTTCCGCCAGGCCAGTTGGAAATCACCGGTCAGTAACCGGCTCTACCTCGAGGCCAGCATCTCGCAGACGTTCTCGGACTGGGAGACGGCGCGTCAGATCAATCCCGCGGTTGCGCCGGACACGATCGCCGTCACGACTCAGGCTGGAGCCGTGTCGGCCTTCCGCGCCGACAGCAACTACGGAAACCACATCAACCTTCCGATTACCTACAAGGCGTCCGCCAACTACGTCACGGGTTCTCATGCCTTCAAAACCGGGTTTGGCCTGCTGCGCGGGCAGCGCCGCCATACCCGGGAAATGGGTGGCGATGTGACGTACCGACTGACGAGCTCGACCAATGGCGTGCCCAACCAGATTACGCAGTGGGCGACGCCGCTTCAATGGTTCGAGGACCTGAACGCGGATCTCGGCATGTTCGCCCAGGACCAGTGGACCACGAAGCGGCTGACGCTCAACGCCGGCCTTCGCTACGACTACTTCAACGCGAGTGTGCCCGCCCAGCGACTGCCCGAAACGCGATTCCTTCCCGCCCGCAGTTTCGAGGCGGTGAAGGACGTGCCGAACTGGCACGACGTCTCGCCGCGCGTGGGCGTTTCCTACGATCTGTTCGGCAACGGAAAGACCGCCCTCAAGGTGATGGTAGGTCGATACGTGTCGGGCCAGACGCTTGCCATCGCCAGGGCGAACAACCCAATCGAGACGTCTGTCTCGAGCAGCAGCCGCACGTGGACCGATACCAACCGGAATTTCGTCCCGGACTGCGACCTCCGCAACCAGCAGGCGAACGAGGAGTGTGCGCGTGGCAATCTCAGCTTCGGCCAGCCCAATGCCACCGCCACGCGCTATGACGAGGACGTGTTGCGCGGCTCGGGCAAGCGTGGCTACAACTGGGAGGTCTCCTCGTCCGTGCAGCGCGAGGTGGTTCCTGGCGTCTCCGTGACCGCAGCCTACAATCGGCGTTGGTACGGCAATTTCACGGTGACCGACAACTTGTTGTTCACCCCCGAGGACTTCGATCACTTCTGTATCACCGCGCCTCGCGATCAGCGTTTGCCGGAGGGCGGAGGCTATCAGGTTTGCGATCTGTGGGACATCGACCCGGTGCTGTTCAACACGCAAAACAACCTGGTCACCTTCTCGAAGAACTACGGGACGCAGCGCGAGGTGTACGACGGGTACGACCTCACGTTCAACGCGCGGTTGCGGGGGGGCGCGCAGGTCTCTGGAGGCTTGAACGGCGGGCGCTCGATTACCGACAGCTGCTTCGTGGTGGATTCGCCGAGTCTGCGGTTTTGCCGCATCTCTCCGCCGTTCTTGAACCAGTTCAAGCTGTTCGGTGTGTACCCGCTGCCGTGGAACATGCAGGTGAGCGCGGCGCTCCAGAGCGTGCCCGGCGCCATGATCTTGGCGAGCTACGTGGCGACGAATGCGGAGATCAGGCCGTCGTTGGGCCGCAATCTCGCGGCCGGCGTCAATGGCAATGTGACAGTCGATCTGATCGAACCTGGCA
>JAHFUL010000002.1:36187-80732 GCA_023265155.1 Acidobacteriota bacterium | reverse complement strand
CGTCTACAAGCCTTCGGACGATGAACAGCTCGCCGGGCAGGGATCGAAACAAGGTTCACAGGGTTCACAAGGTTCACAGGGTTCTCGAGGTTCCCAGGGTTCGCGAGGTTCCCAGGGTTCCCAGGGTTCGCGAGGTTCCCTGGGTTCCCAGGGTTCGCGAGGTTCCCAGGGTTCACAGGGTTCGCGAGGTTCCCAGGGTTCCCAGGATTCGCGAGGTTCCCAGGGTTCGCAGGATTCGCGAGGTTCCCAGGGTTCGCAGGATTCGCGAGGTTCCCAGGGTTCGCAGGATTCGCGAGGTTCCCAGGGTTCGCAGGATTCGCGAGGTTCCCAGGGTTCCCAGGATTCGCAAGGTTCACAGGGTTCCCAGGATTCGCGAGGTTCCCAGGGTTCCCAGGATTCGCAAGGTTCCCAGGGTTCCCAGAATTCACGGGCTTCTCAGGGCCCGCGGGATTCACGGGCTTCGCAGGACGCGCAGGGTTCGCCGGAGGTGTCCATTCCGGAAAGTTCACACAGTCCGGCCAGCCCGGAGGTCCCGGCGCTTTCTGGTGCCGCGTCTGCTTCCGGGCAACCTGGTGAGGGTCCGGGTCAGCGCAGCCGCCGCCGCAGACGGCGCCGCGGCCGCCGGGGAGGCGGGTCTGCCACCGGGATCATGGAAGCGCCACCCGACGCCGATTCCAGCGCGTCCGCCTCTGACCCGCAAGCTGACCGAACGGACTCTACAGAAATCGATGAAGGGACCGGCAGCAGAGACATCCCCTTCGAGGCGGCGACCAATGACTCCGCGGCGCCGGGCGACTCAACTCCAGCCGCGGGCTCTGGCCACGATCCGTCCAGCGGTTCGGATCCAAACGGCGAGCAGTGAAACTCGCCGTCGTCGCGCAGCGCTACGGCGGAACCATCAACGGAGGCGCCGAGCTGCACGCCCGCTACATCGCGGAGCACCTGAGCCGCCACGCCGAGGTTGAAGTCCTCTCCACGTGCGCGCTCGACTATGTCACCTGGAGGAACGAGCTTCCTACCGGCGCGGACAGGATCAACGGCATTGCGGTTCGGCGCTTCCGGGTCAGACACGAGCGCAATCCGCTTGTCTTCGGCCGCCGCTCCGGCCACGTGTTCGAGGAGCCGCACTCGGTCGCCGACGAGCTGGCCTGGCTGGACTCCGAGGGACCTGCCAGCCCGGCGCTCGTCCGTTACATCGCGCGACACGGACACGCGTACGATTACCTGCTGTTCTTCAGCTATCGGTACTACCACGCCTACCATGGGACACGCGCGGCAGCGTCGCGCGCGATCCTCGTTCCCACCGCCGAGCGCGATTCGGCGATCGGCCTGTCGATCTTCAAGCCCATCTTCAGCGGCGTGCGCGCGCTGATGTACAACTCTCCGGAAGAACGGGCGATGATTCAGGCGGTCTCCGGGAATCATGCCGTGCCGTCGGTCGTCGTCGGCATCGGATCGGACGTACCGCAGAACCCGCAACCGGCCCGGTTCAGGCAAAGGCACAACATTCGCGGACCGTTTGCGATCTACGTCGGACGGATCGACGAGAACAAGGGCTGCAAGCAGCTCTTCGAGTTCTTCAACTCGTACCTCCGTCTTGACGAGGGGCGCCTGTCGCTGGTGCTCATTGGCCACTCGCTGCTCCCCATTCCCAGCCATCCCCGCATTCGACATCTCGGCTTCCTTGACGACACGGACAAGTTCGATGCGATGGCCGCGGCCGATCTGCTGATCATGCCGTCGTATTTCGAGAGCCTCTCGATGGTCGCCCTCGAAGCGTGGGCGCTCGGCAGACCTGTCGTCGCCAATGCCAGGTGCGACGTGTTGAAGGGACAGTGCATCCGCAGCAACGCCGGACTCTTCTACGAGAACGAGGCGGAGTTTGTCGGGGCGCTCCGGGCAATCGAGCAGCACCGTTGGGTGAGCGGCTCTCTTGGACGAAGCGGGCGCCAGTTCTTCCGCGATCATTACGACTGGCCCATCATCGAGCGGAAGTACCTGGAAATGTTCGACAGGCTCTCCAAAGACACGCCGAGCCACCACATCGAGCCGCTTCCCGGGTGGCTCGACCGGCATCGTAAGGATTGCCGGCCGGCCGTGGACGTCCTGGCTTCTATTCCGTCAGGACCGTCGTCCAGCCTGGGCAGCCCGTCGCCCGTCCCGCGCGATCCACCGCCGGTTGAGCCGTCACAACCGCCGGACGCGCCCGCTCGTCCTCGACGGTCGGCCCCCGACGAGCGCCGCCGGCATCACCGGCGTGGCGGCTCCCCCCGGCCGAGGAGCACGTAGTGCCATCACGCCCCCCGGCGATTCATCAGGTGCTGGCCACGCTCGCGTATGGCGATGCCATCGGCCACGAGGTGCTCGGCATTCAGCGTGTGCTGCGGGAAGCGGGCTACGAGTCCGAGATCTTCGTCGAGACAGCGGATCGCACGCTGGAATCGCTGACGCGCGACTACCGCGAGCTCGTCGACGCCAGCCATCCCGACAACCTGCTGCTGCACCACTTCTCCATCGGATCCAGGGCCTCTCGAACGGCGTTCGCGCTACCCGATCGCATGGCGCTCATTTATCACAACATCACGCCGCCCGAATACTTCGCCGGCATCCACCGCACGCTCGCACGGCAGTGCTTCAGGGGCCGTCGCGAGATCCGGGCGTACATCGATCGCTGCGATCTGGCGATGGGCGACTCCGAATTCAACCGGCAGGACCTGGAAGCGTTCGGATTTTCGCGCACGGCCGTCTTGCCAGTCGTGCCGGACTTCTCGCACCTGGACCGTCCGCCCGATGGGTTCGTGGCCAATCAGTACGATGACGACTGGACGAATATTCTGTTCGTGGGCCGTGTCATCAGCAACAAGAAGATCGAGGATCTGATCCGCTTCTTTCACGTCTACCACACGGCGTTCAATCCCCGCTCCCGGTTGCTCATCGTCGGCGCATTCAGCATGTTCGAGCGTTATCTTGCCGCCCTCCACCACCTGATTGCGGAACTAGGCCTGTCGCACGTGCACTTCAGCGGGCACATTTCCGACGAGGAACTGGTCGCGTACTACAGCGTCGCCGACCTTTTCCTGTGCGCCAGCGAACACGAAGGATTCTGCGTGCCGCTGGTCGAGGCGTTCTACAGCGAGGTCCCGGTCCTGGCGTACGCGGCGACGGCCGTGCCGGCCACACTGGACGGCGCCGGCGTGCTGTTCGACGACAAGGATCCGCAGCTTGTCGCCGGGCTCATGGACGCGATCGTCTCGGACCCCGACCTGCAGGATGCCATCCTGGCGGGCCAGGCCGCTGCTCTCGAGCGGCTGCACTCGCAGGATTTCGGCGGCATTCTCCTCGGTCTGGTCGACCAGATCATCGCGGCGCCCCGTGCGGTCCCGCCACGGGTTGCCCGCGATTTCTGGGAGCAATTCGATGCAGCCGAACAGCTCGAAGAACTGCGGCTGGATCGGCCGTCGATCTACAAGGCGCTGCCATGGTCGTGAATCAGTGGGTTCCCGCCGCCCATCGCGCGGACGCGGTCGGCGACAGCGCGAGGTGCCTGCGCGACTCGCTCCACCGCATGGGACACGCGGCGGAGATTTACGCGCTCACCATCGACGACGACCTGCAGCGCGATGTGCGTCCGTTCAGCGACCCCGCCGCGCAGAACGGCGACCTGACGATCTTTCATTACGCCTTGCCATCTCCGATGACCGACGCCTTCCGCGCGCTCCCGGGGCGCCGCGTGCTCTACTATCACAACGTCACGCCCGCTCATTTCTTCGCTCCGTACGACCCGGGGCTCTTTCGTCTCGCCACAGTGGCTCGACGCGAGCTGGTCACGCTCGCCGGTGGGGTCGATCTCGCCCTCGGCGTCTCGGAGTTCAACCGACAGGAACTGGAGTTGCTCGGCTTCGACCCCACCGGCGTCCTCTCGCTGCCGGTGGACTTGTCGAGAATTACGCGGCCGGTGCGACGTCCGGCGCTCGAGAAGATTCTCGACGACGAATTCGTGAATTTCCTCTTTGTCGGACGGATGGCTCCGAACAAGAAGATCGAGGATCACATCCGGCTCGCCGAGCATTACAAGCGCTACGTTGACGCGTACTACCGGTTTATCTTCGTCGGGCGATGCGACTCGGTCCCCCGCTACTACTCGACGATCCGCGCCATGATGACCGAGTACCGCTTGCTCAACGAGCGCTTCATCTTCACCGGACCTGTTCCCGACGAGGACCTGGCGGTCTACTACCGGCATGCGGCGGTCTACATCTCGCTGAGCGAGCACGAGGGCTTCTGCGCGCCCCTGCTCGAGGCGATGGCTGCCGATGTCCCGATTCTCGCCTACGGGGCCGCCGCGGTCCCCGAGACTCTGGGCGGGGCAGGGATTCAGTTCGCGCCCAAGGATTTGGAGTACGCTGCTGAACTGGCCGGCGCCCTCGCATTCGACGACGACCTGAGGGCCAGCGTCATTGCCGGACAGCGCCGTCGCCTGTCGGACTTCGGCGACGCGAGACTCACCAGGGAATTGACGGCCGTGCTCGCACACTCGGGAGGATCGTTCCCTTCGTCATGAAGCTCGCGTTCATCGTCCAGCGCTACGGACCGGAAGTCCTTGGCGGATCCGAACACCTCTGCCGCCTCGTCGCGGAACGGCTCGCCTCGGAGCACGACGTGGAGGTGCTGACGACGTGCGCGCGGGACTACGTCACGTGGGCGAACGTGTATCCGGAGGGGACCGACCGGATTCGCGGCGTCACGATCCGCCGTTTTCCGAACGCGCGCGTCCGGGACATCGACGCGTTCAACCGCTACTCGGAGTGGATCTACAACAACCCGCACACCCGCGCGGACGAACTGGAGTGGCTTCAGCAACAGGGCCCGTGGTGTCCGCCCCTCATCGAGTACCTCAGACGGACCGAGCAGCAGTACGACGTGCTGATCTTCTTCACCTATCTGTACGCGCCGACGGTGATTGGCCTGGAGGCGAACCCCGCCAAGAGCGCGGTCGTCACGACCGCCCACGACGAACCGGCGATTCAGCTCGAAATCTACAAGGACGTCTTCAAGCGCCCCGCCGCGCTCTGCTATCTGACCGACAGCGAACGGCTGTTCGTTCAGGGCCGGTTCAGTGAGCGGCCGCTTCTCGAGGAAGTGGTGGGCGTTGGCGTCGACGTGCCGCAGCCGCAGCCGTATCCTCGGATGCCTGCAACCGACGACCTGTCGCTCGCACACGACACAGAGGAGGAGCCGGCGGGCGAACACGGTTCGATCCGCGATTTCCCATCCCATCTCATGGCCCGCGGCGCCGTGTTCCGCCGACGTCATCGTCTGCACGGCCCCATCGCGCTCTACGGGGGCCGCATCGATCCCGGAAAAGGCTGCGAAGAGCTGATCGAATACTTCAGCGCCTACGTGAAGGACGGCGGCGACGCCACGCTCGCGCTGATGGGCGTCAAGCTCATGGCCCTGCCGGAGGAGCCATTCATCCGCTTCGCCGGTCTGTTGTCCGATCCCGAGCGCGTTCAGGCGCTCGAAGCCGCGACGGTCGTCGTCTGCCCGTCTCCCTACGAAAGCCTCTCGCTTCTGGCGCTCGAGGCGTTTTCGGTTGGAACACCGGTGCTCGCCAACGCGCGCAGCGACGTACTGGTCGAACATTCGGTCCGAAGCAACGCGGGGCTCTATTACGCCAATCGCGATGAGTTCGTCGAATGCCTTCGGCTGCTCGTCGACGACGGCCAGCTCAGACAGACGATGGGACGCAACGGGCGGGAGTACGTCCAGAAGAACTATCAGTGGGATGTCGTGCTCGACAAGTACGAGCGCGTCTTCGCGAAGCTTCGACACGCACGGTAGGGACAGGCGGGCGTTATTTGTTGCTGAGCGCTGGCGGAGGATCGCCAACGGGGGACGGCAGCTCGGGCGCCTCGGTGCCGGCGTTCGGCTCCCGGTCACTCCCGCTTCCGTTGACGTGACGTTTCCGGCGCGGCCGGATATCGTACCGCTTGATCATCTCATTGAGCGTCGTTGGCTTGATGTGCAGGAGCTCCGCCGCCCGCTTCTGCACACCGCCCGCCGTCTCGAGCGTCGACTCGATCAGCCGCTTTTCGAAATCCGTGATGACGTCCTTGAACGAGATGCCTTCTGGCGGCATGACGAACGTCGGCATGGCGAAATTCGGCGCCTTCCGGACGTGCTCCGGCACGAGCTCGACCCCAATGCGCGGTCCTGGCGTCAAGACGACGGCGCGCTCGATGACGTTCTCGAGCTCCCGGACGTTCCCGGGCCAGTCGTACGCGGTGAGCAGGTCCAGGGCGTCGGGGGTCAGTTCCAGGTCCGTTTTCCTGTTGTCCTCGCCGTACTTCAGGAAAAAATGCTGAACGAGGAGCGGAATGTCGTCCTTGCGATCGCGAAGGGGCGGCAGCTGAATCGAGATCACGTGCAGCCGATAGAACAGGTCCTCGCGGAAGCGGCCTTCTTCCATCATCTGGCGCAGATCCACGTTGGTCGCGGCAATGATCCGCACGTCGACCTTGATCGTCTCCATGCCGCCCAGCCGCATGAAATCGCGCTCCTGAATGACGCGAAGCAGCTTGGCCTGCGTTTCCGGCGGCACGTTGCCGATCTCGTCGAAGAAGATGCTGCCTCGATCCGCGAGATCGAAGAACCCCTTCTTGGCGTAGACCGCTCCGGTGAACGCGCCCTTCACATGGCCGAAGAGCGTCGACTCGAGGAGGTCCGGCGGGAGGTTCCCCGAATTCACGGCGACGAACGAGCGGTCCGACCGCGACGAATTGGCATGGATCGCGCGCGCCACGAGCTCCTTGCCGGTGCCGCTCTCGCCTTGAATGAGAATCGTCGACCGGCTGGGCGCCGCCTGAATGATGAGATCGAACACCTGTCGCATGCGGGGGCTGCGGCCGATGATGTTCGCGAACTTGTGATAGCGCTCCTGGATGTTCTGGCGGAGCGATCGGTTCTCGTGCACGAGCCGCCGGCGCTCCATCGCGTTGCGGACGACCACGAGCACTTCTTCGTTCTTGAAGGGCTTGGCGATGTAGTCGAAGGCGCCGCTCTTCATGGCGGCGATCGCACTGCCGACCGACGCGTACGCCGTGATGATGATGACGGCCAGGTCCTCATCGATCCGCTTCAGTTCGTCGAGGGTCGCGATGCCGTCGAGTCCGGGCATCATGATGTCGACGAGCGCGGCATCGAAGGGCAGCGCCCGCGCGAGATCGAGGCCCTCCGGGCCCGACGCCGCGCACCGCACGTCGTACCCCTCACGACCGAGGAGCGTCTCGAGAATCTCCCGCATGATCTCTTCGTCGTCGATGACGAGGATCGTGCCTTTTCGCGTTTGCGCGGATGTGACCATGCTCACTGCGCCGCGCTGCGCGCGACGGTCCGCGCTGCCGGCAGCATCACTGTGAATCGGGTTCCCTGCCCCACGCCACTGTCGCAGCGAATCGACCCGCCGTGCTCATGCACGATGCCGTACGAAATCGAGAGGCCGAGGCCCGTGCCACGGCCGATCGCCTTCGTCGTGAAAAATGGATCGTAGATCCTCGCCAGGTGCTCCGGTGGAATTCCCGAGCCCGTATCCGACACCTCGGCGATGAACTGATCCCCCTCGGCCCGCGTCGTCACCGTGAGCCAGCCGCCGCGCGGCATCGCGTCGCGTGCGTTGAGAAACAGATTGAGAAACACCTGCTGAAGCTGGTGCTCGATGCCGAGGACGTCCACCCGATCCGGTGACAGCTCGCGGCGTACTTTGATCTTGCCGGCCGTGAACTGATGCTCGAGCAGCGAGAAGACATCGGTGATCACGTCGTTGAGGTCGACATTCGTCCGCTCGCTGCCGGCGGTGCCCGGACGCGACAGCGTGAGGAGGCCGTTCACGATCCTGGCCGCGCGGAAGGTCTGCCGCTCGATCTTCTCGAGCAGGATCGTCCTGGGATCGCCCGGAACGGCGCCTTCGAGCAGCATCTGCGTGAAACTCGAGATGCCCGTCAGCGGCGTGTTGACCTCGTGCGCGACGCCGGCAGCCAGCAAACCGATCGACGCCATCTTCTCGGAAATCTGCAGCTGCTCTTCCAGCCGCACGCGATCGGTGAGGTCTTCCAGGAGGAGAATCGTTCCAGCAACCGCCTCCGGATTCGCGCCGCCTCGAAGCGGAACGACCGTCGCATTCACCAGCAGCCGCAGCGGGTCGGAGGCCGACGCGCCGGCTTCGGGGCGCGGCCGCCGCGCGGTCAGCGGCACCTTGAAGAGCCTGGCGCCGAGCGGATTCTCTCGACGAGCGGCGCGGAGCGCTTCGACGAAGGGGACGTCGAACAGCTCCTCCAGCGTCCGGCCCATCGCGTCTGCCTGCCTGATGCCGTAAAAGTGCTCGAGGGCACGATTCCAGCGGACGACTCGCTCGTCCTCATCGAACACGATCAGACCATCCTCGAGCGACTCGAGAATGTTCTCGTTGAACTCTCGGAGGCGGCCGAGCTCCTCGGCCTTCACATGAAGCTGCCGGTACAACCGCCCGTTCTCGATGGCCGTCGCCACCTGGCCGGCGACAGCCACCAGGAGGGCGAGGTCCTCGCTGTTGAAGGGCTCATCGGTTTCCTCTCGTCCGAGCGCCATCACGGCGATCGCCGCCCCTTCATGAATGCAGGGCACGAAGTAGTAGATCCCCTGATCGCGCCAGAACTCAACGTCCTCCGCCGAGAACCTGGCGACCGCAATGGGATCCGACCCGTCGAGCGCCACAATGTGCCCGGTGTCGAGACGTGCCGTGAAGGACGACCCGCGCTCGAGCGCCGGGACGACGCCGGCGAACCCGTAATCATCGACCGCGCGGAAGTTGCCGTGGCGGTCGTCGGCGAGCATCAGCGCCATCCGATCGAGCACCAGCGTTTCGACGATCCGATCCACGAGGCGCTGGCTCAGCCGATTGATGTCGAGATCGCTGTTGAGGTCGCGCGCAAACGCCACGAGCGCACGCCGGTAATCGTAGCGATCGCGATAGAAGGCGCGGTCGAGCGCGGTCTGGACGGCCGCCTTGACGGGCTGCGCCAATAGGACCACGACAATGGTCGCCAGAAATGCCACGACCCAGTTGTGCGCGTCCGCGTCGTTGCCGAAGGTGAAGCCCACGGTTCTGCGAAGGGCAAAAAACAACCCGGCCGTCGCGCCCAGGAACGCCGCATAACCGAGGCCGCGCTTCACGATCACTTCCACGTCGCGCAGGCGATAGCGCACGATCGCCGACGCGAAGGTGAGGGGCACGAGGCAGAGCGGAATGGCCGTGAGCTGCAGCCCGAACGGCGGGTCGGAACCGAGCGCCCATGGGAGCGCGTATCCCAACGCGAACGGACCCACACCGAGCACGGTGCCGCAGGCGATCCATCGCAATTGGCGCCGTCCCGTCAGCGACTCGATCTCTTCGGACGCGCGGGCGAGAACAAGGACGGCGGCCATCGCGCACGTGAACAGATACAGCGGCTCTGCCCGGTCGAGCAGGCCGAGCGTCCGCGAAAACGCCGGCCCATCTGCCGCGGCGCGCGACACGGCGACGATCCGCGCGACGGCGATGAGAAGCGCGGGCAGGTAAATCGGCAATAACACCGGCGACCACCGGGACCGATCGAGCGCGGACGGGCGCTGAGGGAACCCCAGCGTAAAGTGCAGCAGCAGCGGAGGCAGCATGACCGTGGCAATGGCATCGCCCCAGTAGAACACCCAGTCCAGTCGATCGAGCGGTCCATTGAACGAGAACGTGAACGTGCCAAAGAAGGCGACGCACAGCCAGAAGAAATGGAGCGTCGCCTGGTCGCGCGGCCGGCGCAGGCGGACCGACGCACCGACCAACAGCGTGAAGAGACCGACCGTTGCGAGCACGTAATACAGCGATCCGAGTCTCGGCGCGCTCGCAAGAGAAACGTCGAGAACCCTCTGGTCGCCAAGTCGGGCGAGGGTGTAGGTGAGTGGACGGCCCGGGTCAGCGTGCCGTTGATAGTCCAGTACCTCGTCGGGGGTGCGCACCGGCACGCTGTCGACAGCGAGCAGCACGTCGCCTCGTTGGATGCCGGCGGCGGCACCTCCGGAGGCCGGCGCGACCTCGACAGCCGTCACGCCCTCTGTCCGCGCACCCCAAAGCACCCCGTCCTCGACCGGATGCCAGCGTGCACGAAGGGCGATGTTCGAGATTCCTAGCCCCAGCAGAACCAGAACCAGCGCGACCGCCAGAACGGAGCGGCCCCATGCGAACCATCGGGTCTCCTTCGTGGCCATCAATGCAGACCTGTCGACAGGCTCGGAGCGCACCAAGGAGTCTGAGTCGTCCCGAAGGCCGCGGTTTGAGGGAGACACCGCCACGTTAGACATTGTGAGCCCGGCCACGCGAGACGCCGCACGGCGCTAACAAAAAACGTAGGGAAACGACAGTGAATCCAGTTGACTGGATTCACTCATTCAATAGTTTGGATCCAATCGGGCCGTGGAGGGGAACAATATCTAGAAAAGCATCGTGATACCGCCGACGATGCGCTTCGGCGGCCGAATGACGAGCAGCTCATCGTAGATGGACTGGTCGGCCGTTGTTTCGCGGAAGAAATTGCGGACCGCGAGGAGCATCTCCCACCGAGCCGTCCGGAAATCCATGAATGGCAGCGACTGGCGGACCTGCAGGTCGAAGCGGGAGTCCAGCGCGCGCTTCGTGGTTGTGCCGGTGGACACCTGCGATCCGTGGGCGAACCCGTTGCCGATGCGATAGAGCATCAGGATTCTCGTGGCGGTCTCGGGCACGCTCGTTTCGATGGACGCCACAACATCGTGGATTTGTTCGGCTTCCGGGCGCACGGCAGAGGGCGCCATCAAGATGATGTATTTCAGGTCGCCGACGGGTCTGAGCCGCGCGTTCGTGAGCGAGTACTCGACGGACCCGCGAACCCGCTTGGACAGGGCGGTCTCGAATGTGGCCGAACCGCCGGTGGCCTTCGCGTCCCCCGCGCTGCCGACGAAGTAGTGTCCAAGCTTGGCGCTCGGCTGATCCGGCATCTCGGCGCCGAACAGCGTCATCAGCTGATCGCTCACGCGTTGGTGAAACGCCCGGAAGGAGAGGGTGGACGCGCCGAAATCGCGTTCGACACCAACGGCGGCGTTCAGGGTCTGCTCGGCTTGCAGCGGGCGGCCCGGCTCGAGCGCCGAAAACGTCCGCTGCGGCGGGAGCCAGATCCCAGAGTCGCCGGGTGGCAGGAACTCTTCGGCCCCAGGGGCGAGCGCCCGTCGCGACAATTCTCCGTTGATGCGCACGTTCTCGCCGGGGGTCAGGACCAGTTCGACCCTTGGGCTGATCAGGTTGCGGCCTTCGAGATAGTCGTACTGCGCATACCGTCCGCCGTAGGTCAGTGACATCGCCGGCATCAGCGTAAGCGTCTCGAACCCGTAGATCTCGCCGACGTTGCGGCTCCCGTCGGTGACTTCGCGAAGCGCCAGGGGATTGCCGCCGTCGTAGCGCTGGGTGCTGTACGAAAGGCCGAACCCACGCTGCTGGTGAGCCGTCGCGCGGGTCTCGTACGACCCGGCAACAATCCAGGAAGAGATGTCTGCCTGGGTCAAGGCGCCGCGGACGGTCCAGTCCGCCTGTGAACCGGCCGGCGCTGACAGGCTGACATACGCGATGCCGCGCGAAACCGTGCCCGGGGAAAAGAGCTCTCGTGGCGCCTCGAACGAACCGCTCGTCAGGAGGTTGACCTGACCGGAGAACGGTGTGTCGCTGATGAAGCTCGACGCCAGCCGCAAGGACGAGCCAGCCGCCCGGGCAGCATAGTCGAGAGGGTTCAGAACAGTGGCGGGGGCTCCGCTCGCGAAAAGTCCGTCGAAATACGACGCGTCTTTCAAGATGGTTTTCCGCCCGTGGTTGAGCCTCCAGGCCGTTTCATCCGGATCGGCGACGGTGTCGGGAGCCCGATCGTTGGAAGGATTGGACGCGTCGGTATCGGTGGGATCAGGACTCGTCGGCTTGGCCCCCAGGCCGGCGGCCAGAACGGGCGCCGAGGCCACATCAGCGCGACGGAGCGCGATCGACGTCGCGGCACGGGAGCTGGCGTGAACTTCGACCAGCTGCGGTCGCGCCGCGGCGTATCCACTCAGACGCGCGTGGACGAAATACCGGCCGGGCGGAAGAGACCGCAGCTCGAATCGGCCCTTCTGATCGGTGGTCGTGAATGTGGTCGTGGTGCCCAGAGCCGACACCAATGCTCTGGCAATCGGCGAGCCCTTCTCATCGCTCACCACGCCCTCGATGGAACCCGGAGTGATCGGAGCGATCGGAGCCGTCCAGCTGACAGGCTGCACCCGCACTCCGGTGCCCTGCGCGCTCACGATCGCGGACGTTCCCAGAAGCACCAACCCGCCGACCGCCGCCGCTGTCAGTCTGATGGTGCTTCTCATCGTTCACTCGCCTCGGCGGGGTTACGGCTACGAACCGGTCACCGAGAAGTTCACGTCGCGCTTCAGTTCTTTCTTCGCGACGTTGTCGGTCACCTTGATTTCCAGACGGTAGTCACCCTCCGGGAAGCTCGCCAGCGGGACGGCCTGTCCCGCCTGCAACTGCCCGGCGGCCAAGTCCTGGGCCGACAGGGTCTGGCCATTCAGGTTCGCCGGAAGCGTGCTGTTGAAGAACTTCTCGCCGCCGGCCTGCTTCGAGTAGAAGTTGAACTCGACCTTCACGTCCGGCTGGCTGGCCGCGTCGGTCTTGGCGTTGTAGATCAGGATGAACGCGTCGAGCTCTTCTTTCTTGACGAATTTCGTCCGTGTGTACGGAATGATCTCGATCCCGCCGAGCGCGTACGGGCGGTTGATCTTTTCCTGCGCGGACAACGGCGCCGGCAGCGGCTCGAGTTTCTCGGCAATGATGACCGAGCTCGTGTTGAGCTCGCCATTCCACAAATCCGGGACCGTGATCGGCTGCCTGATGACCGAGGCTTTCGGCGCCGGGGCATTCTTGTCGGGCTTCTTGTTGTCTCCCGTCGGCAAACCTTCCTTCACCACGACGTACACGTCGTAGTTGCCCGATAGAGTTGTGAACGAGCGGCTGATGCGCATCGGCTGCTGTCCGGCAGCAACGGTCGCCGAGGTGAGCGCCTCGTATGCAAAGGACGGCGGGGGCGTCGGCGCTTTCTTGTCGTTCTTCTTGTCCTTGTCGCTTGACGGAGGGGGCGCAGGAGGCGCGTTCTTCGACACAACGCGCCAGTAAACCGACACGGGGCCAGGAGCCACCTTGGAGGGGTCGATCGTGACGATGAAGGGCACGAACGCCTGCCCCTCCTGCGCCACCTTCAGCACATCGTCGTGGACCCACGCCAGTGACATATCGTTTGGTGCGGGACGTCCCGCCGCCGCGTCGTCAGCCAGCGCGGTAATCGCCTGGATGGCTTTTCGCTGGGCTTCTGTGAGACCGCCGCCCCCACGTCCTCCCCGGCCGCCTCCCTGGGCTGTGTTGCCTCGCTGCGCCGCGAGCGTCGCGGAACCAAGGAGAGCCACGATGGAAGCGAGAACCAACGCGCGTCGCGCAATGACCATAAAATCGTCTCCAGCGTAACAGAAAAACGATATTTAAACAGCTCATCATAGGCGGCCGATCCCGCCATGTCAAACCGTTCTAGCATCAGCACTTCAGTCGGTTCCTTCGGGGCCGTGGCGTGTCCCCGGGCGGGTTCTCGCGTGCGTGCTATCATCGCCAGCCGGTTCGTGCCATGAAGCTCATCGACGTCACGGTGCCGCTCGACGCGAACCTTCCGGTCTACCCCGGGAACACGCCTTTCAACGTCGAGCCGATCAAGCGGATCGCCCGTGGCGACAGCTCTAACGTGTCGACGCTTCATTTGAGCGCGCACACCGGCACGCACGTGGACGCTCCCCGCCACTTCTTCGACGACGGACCCGGGGTCGAGTCGCTGGCGCTCGAGCTGCTCCTCGGTCGAACCCGCGTCGTCGAACTGCTGAACCGGAAAGCCATCGCCCCCGGCGATCTCGCAGCCCTCGACCTCTCCGAGGATCTCCGCGTGCTCTTCAAGACCCACAACTCCCACCTCTGGGGATCATCTGAATTCCGCACGGACTACCTCGGCATCACCGAGGCGGCAGCCCGTTACCTGGTCGATCACGGCGTGAAGGTCGTCGGTGTGGATTATCTGTCGGTCGAGGAATTCAAGAAGCCGGGCGCGCCCGCTCACCATATTCTGCTCGGCGGCGGCACGATCGTGATTGAAGGACTGAATCTCCGCGACGTCGAGCCCGGAATCTATGACATGTTCTGTCTCCCCTTGCGCATCGTCGGCGCGGACGGCGCGCCGGCGCGCGTCATCCTCCGGCGGAGCTGAGCGTGTCGGCCCTCCTCGACGACAGTCTCGCCATCGTCCTCGCCGGCGGTGCCGGCGAGCGCCTGTATCCGCTGACGAAGGATCGGGCCAAGCCGGCCGTGTTCTTTGGCGGGCCGTATCGCATCATCGATTTCGTCCTGAGCAACTGCATCAACTCGGGCCTGCGGCGCGTCTTCATCGCGACGCAATACAAGTCGCTGTCCCTCAACCGGCATGTCCGGATGGGCTGGAACGTGGTCTCCGAGGAGCTCGGCGAGTTCGTGGAGATCCTTCCCCCGCAGAAACGCGTCAGTGAGCACTGGTACCAGGGCACGGCGGACGCGGTGTACCAGAATCTGTACTCCATCCTCCGCGAGAACTCGCGCTACCTGATCATCCTGTCGGGGGATCACGTGTACAAGATGGACTACTCGCGGATGTTGAGGTTCCATCAGGAGCGCGGGGCGGCGGTGACGCTCGCGGCGATCGAAGTCCCTCTCGCGGAGGCGAGCCGATTCGGCATCGTGGCGATCGAAGAGCAGGAGCGCGTCACCGGCTTTCAGGAGAAGCCGCAGACGCCAAGTCCGATTCCGGGCTCCCCGGAGCTCGCACTCGCATCGATGGGCGTGTACATCTTCGACACGGACGTCCTGGTTCACGCGCTCGAGGCCGACGCCACCGAGTCCACCACGCACGATTTCGGCAAGGACATCATTCCGGCGCTGATTCATCGCGAGCCCCTGTACGCGTACCGCTTTTACGACGAGAACAAGAAAGCATCGAAATACTGGCGCGACATCGGCACCCTCGATGCGTACTTCGACGCCAACATGGATCTGTGTCAGGTGAGCCCTGAGTTCAACCTGTACGATCCGGAATGGCCGTTGCGCACGTACCAGCCGCAGGCCCCGCCGGCCAAGTTCGTGTTTGCCGAAACGGGCCAGCGTTTCGGCCAGGCGCTCGACTCGCTGATTTCACCCGGGTGCATCGTCTCGGGCAGTACCGTCTCGGGCAGTGTCCTCTGTCCCAATGTCCGCGTGCACAGCTTTTGCCACATCGAGCGATGCATCCTGATGCCGGGCGTCCGCATTGGCCGCCACGCCAAGATTCGCCGCGCCATCATCGACCGCGACGTGCTCATCCCGCGCGGCGCCCTCATCGGTTACGACCCCGATGAGGATCGGAAGCGTCACACCGTCACCGACTCGGGCATCGTGGTTGTCACGCCGGATGACAACCCACTGATCGCCTCGCTCGACCCCCAGATACTGCAGTACGAGATCAACGCCGACAAGCGCGGCGGCGGTGGGTGACCGGGAGCGTTCGTCGTGAGCCCGACCTTTCGGACCAGGCGTGGCCGTTCGTAAGAAATCAGCAGCAGGAAACGGTAGAATCCCAGGCTTTGATCGTCAGCAGTCAACCCCAAGGGCGAACGTGAAAATTACACGAGTGCACGCACGCGAAATTCTGGACTCTCGGGGGAATCCGACCGTCGAGGTCGACGTGATGCTCGCCGATGGGGCGTCGGGCCGGGCGGCCGTGCCGTCGGGCGCGTCAACCGGGGAGCGAGAAGCGCTGGAGCTGCGCGACAACGACCCGGCCCGCTACAACGGCAAGGGCGTTCGACACGCGGTCGCCCACGTCAACGGCGAGCTCGCCAAGGCGATCCTCAATCGTGACATCGACCAGCGCGAGCTCGATCGCACGATGATCGCGCTGGACGGAACGGCGACCAAGAGCCGGCTTGGCGCGAACGCGCTGCTCGGCGTGTCGATGGCCGCCCTGCGCGCGGATGCATCCTCGAAAGAGCTGCCTCTCTACCGGCACATTGGACAGCTCCACAAGACCGACCGGTTCACCCTGCCGGTGCCGATGATGAACATTCTGAACGGCGGTGCCCACGCCGATTCGAGCGTCGATTTTCAGGAGTTCATGGTCATGCCGATCGGCGCGTCCTCGTTCGGGGAAGCGCTGCGCATCGGGGCTGAGATTTTTCACACCCTGCGCGGCATCCTCAAGAAGCGCGGCCAGTCCACGGGCGTCGGCGATGAGGGCGGCTTCGCGCCCAACCTCTCGTCGAACCGCGAGGCGGTCGAGGTCGTCCTGGACGCCATCAGGACACTCGGACTGACGGCTGGGAAGGACGTCTGCCTGGCCCTCGACGTGGCCTCGAGCGAGCTCTGGTCCGGTGAGGGCCGTTACACGTTCAAGAAGTCGGGCGAGGCCGAACGCACGTCGGAGGAAATGGTGCGGCTCTACGAAGACTGGATTCGCCAATACCCCATCGTGTCGATCGAAGACGGCCTCGCCGAGGGCGACTGGAACGGGTGGAAGGCCATGACCACGACGCTCGGCGGCCGCGTCCAGCTGGTCGGCGACGATGTCTTCGTCACGAACCAGGAGATTCTCGCGCGAGGCATCGCCGACGGTGTTGCGAATGCACTGCTCGTCAAGTTGAATCAAATCGGCACGGTCACAGAAACCCTCGATGCCGTCGCGATGGCGCGGGATGCCGGCTACGCGACGATCATCTCGCACCGCTCCGGCGAAACAGAAGACGCCACGATTGCCGACCTCGCGGTCGGGACAGGGGCCGGTCAAATCAAGACCGGTTCCGCGAGCCGGACCGATCGGATCTGCAAATACAACCAGCTGCTGCGCATCGAAGAGGAGCTGGGATCGAGCGCGGCGTTTGCGGGTCGGGCAGCCGTTCGATCTCTCAAGTAGTGTCCGGCTTCAGCCGGACCGCACGTCCGCCTGTTTGGCCGGACCGCACGTCCGCTGAAGGCGGACACCACGTCGCGACTCAGAGGACCGCCATGCACCGACTCGTGCTCCTGCGGCACGGCGAAAGCAGCTGGAACAGGGAAAACCGGTTCACCGGCTGGAAAGACGTCGATTTGTCCGAGCGCGGCCGCGAAGAGGCGCGCGAGGCGGGACGACTGCTCAAGGAAGGCGGCTACGTGTTCGACGTGGCCTTCACCTCGGTCCTCAAGCGCGCGATCAAAACCCAGGACATCGCTCTCGACGTACTCGATCTCCTGTGGATTCCGGTCACGAAGAACTGGCGGCTCAACGAGCGCCACTACGGCGCGCTTCAAGGTCTCAACAAGGCCGAGACCACGGCGAAGCACGGTGAAGAGCAAGTCAAGACCTGGCGGCGAAGCTATGACATTCCGCCGCCGCCGCTCGACGAGGATGACCCGCGTCACCCGTCGCGCGATCCGCGTTACGTTGCGATCGACCCCAAGGATCTGCCGCGCGCCGAATCGCTCAAGGACACCGTCGAGCGCTTTCTGCCCTGCTGGCACGACACGATTGCTCCGGCCATCAAGACCGGCCAACGCGTCCTCATCACCGCGCACGGCAACAGCCTGCGCGCGCTGGTCAAGTACCTCGACGGCGTCTCAGATGCCGAGATCGTCGAGCTGAATATCCCGACGGGGAGTCCGCTCGTCTACGAGCTGGACGCAGACCTCAGGCCGGGCCAACACTACTACCTGGGGGATCCCGAAAAGATTGCGGCGGCCGCCGCCCGCGTCGCCAACCAGGCGGCTCAGAAATAAAAGAGGCCGGCGCCACCGCAGTGGACCGGCCCTTCGATCGTCAGACTCACGGTCCGGCCGAAGCCGGACACTACGTTTCTAGTTCACTTCCTCAGCGGCCTCGTCGGCGGCGATCCTCAGCGAGCGGAGGAATCGCCGATCGTTGGCCGTGACTTCCAATGCCCGGCGCGGCGTCACATCTTTGGCCGGGTGAGCTGGCGCCGCCACTTTGGTGAGCGCCCCTGTCTGTTGCGATCGGTTCACGAAGCCAACCACGGCTTCAAGCGTCACTTTCATCTCGAAACCCGCGGCGCGCGCCTTCTCGCGGCACGCTTCGACCTGGGGATTCTCCGCGACCGCAGCGGCGATCGCGTCGGCCAGTTCGCGCGCGAACCGGTTGACGACGTCGTCCATCCTCGTTCCTCCCCTCCGCCGCCGGGCCGGGCCGGGTTCCGGGGCGCTTGCTCTTCCGAAACCTGCAGGCAACGAGCGGTGGCAGGAATCGGGCGCCTGCAAATCGAGTGTAAATGCTCCTATATGTGAGGAAAAGTGTACGGTCAAATTGCAGCGCTGTCAAGCACTTACAGCCACACACCCCTCGAGTCGCGCTACAATTACCGCAATCAGCGGCCATGGGCGAGCTCGGATTTCCCGGCGAATTCCCTTTCACGCGCGGCATTCAGCCGACGATGTATCGGGGCCGGCTGTGGACAATGCGGCAATACGCCGGGTTTGGAACGGCGGCCGAGTCCAACGCCCGATACCGCTATCTCCTGGCGCACGGCGTCAACGGCCTGAGCGTCGCGTTCGACCTGCCCACGCAGATTGGATACGACTCCGACCATCCGCTCGCCGAGGGGGAGGTCGGACGAGTCGGTGTGGCGATCGACTCGATCGACGACATGACGACGCTGTTCGACGGCATCCCGCTCGATGGCGTGTCGACGTCGATGACGATTAACTCCACGGCGATCATTCTGCTGTCGCTCTACATCGCGGTGGCGCGGCGCCAGGGCGTGCCGCTGGCAAGGCTGGCGGGCACGGTCCAGAACGACATTCTGAAAGAGTACGTGGCGCGGGGCACCTACATTTACCCGCCACGCGCGTCGCTGCGCATCGTCACGGACATCTTTGCGTACTGCGCGCGCGAGCTGCCCAACTGGAACACGATTTCCATCAGCGGGTATCACATCCGCGAGGCGGGCTCGACCGCCGTCCAGGAAGTGGCGTTCACGTTCGCACACGCCATCGCATACGTTCAGGCCGCGATCGACGCCGGCCTCGATGTCAATCGCTTCGGACAGCGACTGTCGTTTTTTTTCAACGCCCACAACGACTTCCTGGAAGAGATCGCAAAGTTCCGCGCCGCTCGGCGCCTTTGGGCACGCCTGATGCGCGACCGGTTCGGAGCGACCAACCCGCGCGCACAGCAGCTGCGCTTCCACACCCAGACGGCCGGGAGCACGTTGACCGCGCAGCAGCCGGGCAACAACATCGTCCGGGTGGCGTTGCAGGCGATGGCGGCGGTCCTCGGCGGCACGCAGTCGCTTCACTGCAATGCACACGACGAGGCGCTGGCCCTGCCCACGGAGGAATCCGCCCGCATCGCCCTGCGCACCCAGCAGATCATCGCTGCCGAGACCGGCGTCGCCAACACGGTCGATCCGGTCGGCGGCTCGTACGTCATTGAAAAGCTGACGGACGACATCGCACGGGGCGCGGAGGATCTGATCGCCCAGATCGATCGCGCGGGCGGCGCGCTTGCCGCCATCGAGAGCGGCTTCATTCAGCGTGAAATCCAGGAATCGGCGTATCGCGCTCAAACGGCAATCGACTCGGGCGAAACGGCCGTTGTCGGTGTGAACAAGTACGCCGAGGGAGAACCTGGCTCGAGCCCGACGGCCGTCTTCCGCATCGACCCGGAAGCCGAGCGACGCCAGATCGAGCGCGTTCAGGCGCTCCGGGCGAAACGCAACGCCCAGATATGCGCGAGCGCACTGGCAGGTGTCACCCGGGCGGCCCGCGACGGCACCAATCTCGTTCCGGCCATCGTCACCGCCGTGGAAGCGAGCGCGACGCTCGGTGAGATCTCTGACGCGATGCGCGACGTTTTCGGCGTCTTCGAAGAGAGATGACCAGGCCGTCTGGTCGTGACCGGCTCGGGGCACGGCCGCCACGCGGGTTTAGCCGGGCCAGCGCGGCATGCGGCCGGGATAAACCGGCAACGACCACCTCCCAAAACACATTGGCCGGGGCCACCGGTCACTGACCAAGCATCGGTGACCAACGACCGAGTCTTGCCGTAGACTAGACCCATGCAAGCCTGCCAGGCGGCACGTGCGCGGTTTCTCCGGCCTTTCGTGGCCGTGTTAGCGGTAGGCGTGTTGGTTGCGTCGATGGGGACGGTCGCGCTCGGACAATGGCGAAATCGGCCGTCCCCAAGCGCGCTGAGCTACGCGAGGCCCGACAGCTTCGACGGAGCCTTCCAGTTCTGTCGCGTCGAGTTCCGACGGGCATCGAACGGCGACGGTGGCGGTTGGGACGTGGATTACCCGCGCGCCGATCAGAACCTTTCCATTCGACTCTCGGAGCTCACCAAGACGCCCGTCAGCTTCGACGACCGCAAAGAGCCGAACCATCTGCTGATACACCTGAGCCAGCCGGAGCTCTTCCACTGTCCGTTCATCATGATGACCGAGGTCGGCAACATCTACCTCGACGACGAAGAGTCCGACAATCTCCGCAAATATCTGCTCAAGGGGGGCTTCCTCTGGGCGGACGACTTCTGGGGCGACTACGCGTGGGCCATCTGGGAGAGCCAGATCCGAAAAGCGCTCCCCTCGAGCGCGTACCCGATCGTCGACCTTCCCCTCGACCACCCGATCTTCCATCAGGTTCTCAACGTCGATCACGTCCCGCAGATTCCCTCGATCGGCGGCGCCAACTGGCGCTACGGCCAGACATCCGAGCGCGGAGCCGCGAGCGCGACACCGCACGTCCGCGCGATCCTCGACCCAAACGGTCGCGTCATGGTGCTGATCACCTTCAACACCGACTTCGGCGATTCCTACGAGCGTGAGGATCAGGACCCCGACTACTTCCACCAGTTCTCCGTGATCGGCTACGCATTTGGCATCAATGCGCTCATCTATGGGATGACGCACTAGGAACTAGGCGACAGATGGGGTGATGGGGTGAAGGGGTGATGGGGTGATGGAATGACGGCGTGGTGGAGCGGTTCTATGCCGCGCGGCGCACGTCGTTCTCGACCTGTCCGTCGCGGATGTGAATCGCCCGGTAGGCGTACGCCGCAACGTCAGCTTCGTGGGTGACCAGCAGAATCGTATTCCCCGCCTTGTGCAGCCGCTCGAACACGCCCATGATTTCCAAGCCGGTCTTGGAGTCCAGGTTTCCGGTCGGCTCGTCTGCCAGGAGGATCGAGGGATCGTTCACGAGCGCGCGCGCGATCGCCACGCGCTGGCGCTGACCTCCGGACAACTCGTTCGGACGATGGTTCATGCGCGAGGTGAGCTCGACCTTGTCGAGCGCAGCCTTGGCGCGCTCCTCGCGCGCCTTCGCGGGAATGCCGGCGTACACAAGCGGCAACTCGACGTTGCGAAGCGCCGTCGCGCGCGGCAACAGGTTGAAGGTCTGAAAGACGAAGCCGATCTCTTCGTTGCGGATGCGCGCCAGCTCGTTGTCGTTCATCTTGCCGACCTGTTTTTGGTTCAACAGATACGAGCCTTTGCTCGGCGTGTCGAGACACCCGATCAGGTTCATCAGCGTCGATTTCCCCGATCCGGACGGACCCATGATGGCCACGTATTCGCCCCGCTCAATCTGGATGGAGATGCCTCTCAGGGCATGAATCTCTTCCGTACCCATGACGTACGATTTCCAGAGATCGAAGGTCTCAATCAGTGCCATAGCTCTTAATACTACGCCAGGCGCCCGAGAAGTGTTCCTGGGGGAGCACGTCTGGCGCTTTCCTCCTCAACGGCTGGATCCTCCAGCCGTCAGACGCCGTAATCGACCTTGCTCGTCCCGGAGGTACACCGAGGTCGGTGTGATCTCGATGATCCGCGCGCCCCTCACATCATCGCCGGCCTGGACGATCCGGCCATCGATGATCGCGAGCTTCCGTTCGGGCCCATAGAGAATCGTCCCGAGTGTTGCGTCGAACGGAAGCGGCGGCGGTTCCACGCGAGGCGTCGGCTCGGGAGCGGCGGGTTGGGGCACGATGGGCTCGAGACTCCGACGACTTGGGGGTGGCAGTGACTGCGGCGCCGGTGCGGGCGCAGAAGCCGGAGGCCGCGTTGCTGGTTGTTCAGGCGCGGCGGCCGCGGTCCGCGGCGCTCCAGGCTGCGGCGTGGACGTTGGTGCCTGACGCGGGGCAGCCGCTGTTACCTTTTCCGGTGCTGAACGGGGCACAGCTACCCGAGCAGGCGCGCTGCGATTCGGGGTGGAGCGGTACTCTGCGACCGAACCGGCCGGCGCTGTGCGATCGGTCACCGATTCGACGGGACGCCATTGCCTCTGCAATGCCCAGCCGCCTGCGAGGCCAACCGTCACCCCCGCGATGATCGCGACCTTCGAGAAGGCGGCCTTTCTCGCCTGCCGTTTTCGTTCTCGAAGCAGGTCCAGGATCGGTTCTCGATCGGCCGCCGCCGCCCAGGCGATCCGCAGTTCGGCCGTTCGTTCGCGGAATTCCGCCGCGGGCTCGGGCAGCCGGCGAGCGTCGATCCCAAAAAGCCCGTCGAGCGTCTCGACCTCGATGTCCAGTCGCTCCGTCAGAGAGACCGCCATACTGCGCAGCTCGGGGAGAGCGCCGCATACACAAATGTGCTCGAGTGGTCTGGTATTCAACTGCCAGGACGCCATACACATCGACAGTTCAGCTGCCAGGCGCTGCACGATCTCTTCGCGCGCGCGGACGACGGTATGCGCCGATGACTCGCTCAGATAGCCCCACGGCACCGTACGTTCAGCTACCAGATGCCCATCGCGCACGACTGCGATCGTCGACGCGGATTCCTCGAGCGCGATGTAGCCCTCAGGGCCCTCGAGGGCGTCCAGAGAAGCGCAACCGCGACGCAGCCGCGCCAGTGACGTGAGTGCCGCCGCCGGCGTGAGCACCGCGTCGATGGTGATGCCGGCGTCCTTCACCCGACGGAGCACACCGGCGGCTTCCGTTCTCGGCACGGTGGCCACGACCAGCTCGCGTCGCTCCAGGCCGGATGCGAGAGGTGCGGCCGGCGCGATGTCCGACAGCACGGGAGACGTCGTCGGGCCAATTCCTCCGGCCGTCGCGAGCGCTTCCGCGCGCATGCGATCGTACGATCCGTTGGCGACGACGACGTGCCGATGGGTGCAGTGTGGAGTCCAGATGACGACGGTGGCGTGACGCCCGCGCAGCGCCGCAAATCGCTCACTTGACTCAGGGTCCGTCAGGGCCACCGAGGCGAATGACCTGACGCGGGCGTCCGCTCGACCGCGTCCCCAGACCGGACGAGCAAGCTCGACGATTCGACCGGTTCCGGCGGATAGCTCGATACCGATTCGGGCAGCCATTCGGATACGTTCGGATACGGGGTCAGACAGGGGTCTGACCCCCTGTTCTCTATCTCTACGTCTCCCGATCCTCGTAATCCACCTTCAGCTTCGCGACGACGTTCGGATCGGCGAGGGTTGTGGTGTCCCCCAACACCTTGCCTTCGGCGATGTCGCGCAAGAGCCGGCGCATGATCTTGCCAGAACGCGTTTTGGGAAGGTCCGCGGTGAAGAGGATGTCATCGGGCCGGGCGATGGCGCCTATCTTCTTGGTGACGTGCGCCTTCAGGTCGTCCGCCAGCTCTTTCGTGGACGCGAAGCCATCCCTCACGGTGACAAAGGCTGCAATGGCCTGTCCTTTGATCTCGTGCGTCCGGCCGACGACGGCGGCCTCTGCCACACTCGGATGATCCACCAGCGCGCTTTCCACCTCCATCGTGCCGATCCGATGTCCCGCCACGTTGATCACATCGTCGACCCGTCCGAGCAGCCAGAAGTTGCCGTCGGCGTCGCGCTTCGCTCCGTCGCCGGTCACGTACACGTCGAGCCCCCACTTGTTCCAGTACTGGCGCATGTAGCGATCAGGATCGCCGTAGATGCCGCGCAGCATCGACGGCCACGGCCGCGTCAGCGCGAGCAGGCCGCCGCCCACTTCAACCTTCTCGCCTTTCTCGGTGCGAATCTCCGCGGCGATGCCGGGAAACGGCCGGGTCGCCGATCCGGGCTTGCAGGTCGTGACGCCGGGGAGCGGAGTAATCATGATGGCTCCCGTCTCGGTCTGCCACCAGGTATCGACGACCGGGCATCGTTCGCCGCCGATGAAGCGGTAGTACCAGACCCAGGCTTCCGGATTGATGGGCTCACCCACCGAGCCGATGAGGCGCAGCGACGACAAGTCGTGCTTCCCGGGCCAGTCCGTCCCCCACTTCATGAAGGCGCGGATCGCCGTGGGCGCTGTGTAGAAGATCGTCACACCGTAGCGCTCGATGAGCGACCACATCCGATCCTTCTCCGGCCAGTCCGGCGCGCCTTCGTACATCACGACGGTCGCGCCGTTGGCCAGCGGGCCGTACACGACGTAACTGTGGCCTGTCACCCAACCGATGTCGGCCGTGCACCAGAAGACATCGTCGTCGCGCATGTCGAAGACGAGCTTGGTCGTCGCATACGTGCCGACGAGATATCCGCCCGTCGTATGGACGATCCCCTTGGGTTTACCGGTCGTGCCGGACGTGTAGAGGATGTAGAGCATGTCCTCGGCGTCCATCTGCTCCGGCTCGCAGCGCATCGGCGCGTTGGCCATCAACTCGTGATACCAGTGGTCGCGTCCCTCTTTCATGGTGACGGGGATTGGTGTGCTCGACGTGCGCCGGACGACGACGACGTGCTCGACTGACGGCGTACGCTCAATCGCCTCATCGGCGACCTTCTTGAGCTGAACAATCTGTCCGCGCCGAAAGCCGCCGTCTCCCGTGACGAGGACCTTGGCTTTCTGATCGTCGATGCGATCGCAGAGCGACTCGGCGCTGAATCCTCCAAAGACCACGCTATGCACGGCCCCGATGCGCGCACAGGCGAGCACGGCGACGACGAGCTCGGGAATCAGCGGCAGGTAGATGGCGACGCGATCGCCCTTCCTCACCCCGAGCGTTTTCAAGACGTTGGAAAAAGCCGAGACGTCGCGATACAGATCGTAGTACGTAAGCGTCCGCCGATCGCCCGGCTCGCCCTCCCAGATGATGGCCGCCTTGTTGCGCCGTGCACCGCGCACATGCCGGTCCAGGCAGTTCACGCTGGCGTTCAACGTTCCACCGACGAACCACCTGGCGTTCGGGGGCTGCCAGTCGAGCACGCGGTCCCATTTGCGGAACCACTCCAGCTCGCCGGCAAACCCCGCCCAGAATGCTTCCGGATCCCGCTCGGCTTCGGCGTACAGGCTGTCGTCGCTCACGTGCGCGGCGGCGCGGAACTCTGTTGAAGGGGGAAACGTGCGATCTTCGCGAAGGAGGTCGGCGAACTCAGAAGGTTGGGGATCTGGCATCCGCGGAGAATATCACTAGACCCTTTCAGGTGGACCCTTTCAGGTGGACCCCTTCAGGTGGACCCCTTCAGGTGGACCCAAGCGCCGTGAGGCGGGCGCGCACCTGCGCGGCGAGGTCGGGACGGGTCACGGCACCGAACTTCAGGAAGGCGCGGTAGTGTTCGACGGCTGTTGGCGTGTCGCCGCTGCCGTCGGCCACGACAGCGAGATTGTAGTGAGAGCCGGGATGGCGCGGATCGAGTGCCACCGCACGTTGCAGTAAATCGCGAGCGTCCGCCGTCCGCCCGGACGACTGCTGCACCAGCGCGAGATTGACGAGCGCTTCGACGCTGCGCGCGTCAATCGTGAGCGCCATGCGGAGCTCCGCGGCTGCCTGCTCGAGGCGCCCGCCCCGCATCCACACGACGCCAAGGTTGTTGTGTGCCTTGGCGTATCGAGGCTCGAGCGCGAGCGCACGCTGAAACTGCTGCGTGGCGTCCTCGAGGTCCCCATGGTCCTGGTACAGAATTCCGAGATTGTTGTGCACTTCCGCGCTTGCTTCGTTCTGCTCGAGCAGAAGCGTGTACTGAGCCAGCGCGTTCGGGAAGTCGCCGACGCGGTGGTAGTACAGCGCGAGCCCGAAATGATCGGCCCGCGGCGGAGTGACCGGTCCATTCGCTGCGGGCGATGGCGTCACTGGACCTGGCGCCGGCGCGGGTGACCGTTGAGGGGTCGCGGTTGTCGTACGCGGAGCCGGCGGCGCCTGCGGTGCGGGCCGTGGCATCGACGGCGTCTGCGTCGTTCGACTCTGCGCCGACGACCCTGTGGGCACCGGGGACACTGCGGGCTCTGGCGACGGGGTCGCCACTGAAGCTCGGGAACCGGCCGAGGCCGTGAATGGCGCCGGGGTCAACGGACGCGCCGGCGGAGGCGACGCAGCAGACGGCACGGCGGGTGCGCCTTGAGGTGCCACGGGCGGCGAAGGCGCGGCCGCTGGTGGCACGTTCGCCGGAGCCGGTTTGACCGTCGACGGTGGCGATTTACGCGCGAAGTAGTTGACCGGGAGCGCGATGGCAATGAAACCAAGGACGACCGCCGCCGACCCAAGGACGATCAGCCCCTTCGTGTTGCGTGGCCTGCCTTCGCGACGCGGGTAACCGAGCGTCGCCATGACTGCTTCCGATCGAACGGTCTGGAGATTGTCTGCAGGGTCTCCAGGGTCTGCGGGCGCGCCGTCGCGACCCGACTTTCGTCGCAGCGCGTCCAGAATGACACTCACTGGCGCGTTTCCGCTCCCCTTGCCATCGCCGACGTGACGATCCGGGCCTCCAGCGCCGGTGCCGCCGCGTTCATGCGCGCCACTTCGACCTGGGCCACGTTCGGGTCAGTGTACGCCCCAGCGAGCACTCGCCGCCAGATACCCTGACTGCCCAGGTCGACCTGAACGTAGTAGACGTGATAGCCCGTCGCCTCGAGCCAGGCCGTCACCGATCGGATCTCCGAGTCCCCGTCCGGCCACGGATACGACCCGACGAGGATCGTCAGCGCCGCGTCGCGTGGCAGACGACGATTCGGCGCGGCGGACGGCAGATGAGTGTCGCTGGCCACCGGGACGCCGATGCGCTCGGGCACCGCAGCCGTTGAAGGGGTCGTGCTGGCCTCGAGGGCATCCATCTCGAGGCGCTCGTACAGAAGCGCGCTCGCGCCCACGGCCAGCGCGGCGCCGAGCAACACCACTGCGGCACCGACGGGAAGCGGCGCGCGGCGCGTCAGCCATTTGGCACGAGGCAGCGCCGCCGACGGGAGATCAAGACTCTCTGCCGCATGCCGCACCATCTCCGGGGTGATGCGGCTGGCCCTCAACGAGAATCCCGCCAGAAGGGCGCGATCGCAAATCAGGTTGATGAGCCGGGGAACACCGCCAGACAGCCGATGGACCTGCGCGAGTGCCTTCGCAGTGAACGCGACGGCCGCCGATCCACCGGCGATCGTCAACCGGTGCGCCACATACGCCGCGACGGTCTCCTCGTCGAGCGGCTGCAACTCGTAGCGGATCGACACGCGCTGATCGAGCTGACGCAGTTCAGGCGATCGCAGCAGCGTCCGCAGATTCAACTGCCCCACCAGAATGATCTGCAGCAGCTTCTCCTTGTCGGTCTCCAGATTCGACAGGATGCGAATCTGCTCGAGGACATGGTGGGGAAGATTCTGCGCCTCGTCGATGACGAGCACCGCGCCGGCTTTGAGCGGGACGAGCCCAAGCAGGAATTCGTAGAGGGTGTCGATCATGTCCTGCTTGGTCACGCCGGCCGTGCGGCCGGCCTTCAGGTCGTCCCGGGAAATGACGCCGAAGTCCTGCAGGATGCGCTTGAGCAGGTCCTCTTCGGAGAGGAACGGGTTGAGCACGAGCGCGGTGAACGTGTTGCGATCGATCTGTTCGAGCAGGGCACGGCACAGGGTGGTCTTTCCGGTGCCGATGTCGCCCGTGACGACCACGAACCCTTCACGGCGTTCGATCGCGTACTGCAGCAGCTCGAAGGCGTTGGCGTGAGACTGGCTCCGGTAGAGATACTTCGGATCCGGCGTCAGGCTGAACGGTTTTTCGGCGAGGCCGTAATAGTCTTCGTACATGTCAGGACACTATGCGCGGCGTCAGCAGAATCAGGAGCTCGACTCGCTTCTTCGTCACCACCGTCGTGCGGCCGAACCATCCTCCCGTAATGCCGCCGCTCCTCGGCTCGCGCGTCTCGCGGTCGCGCGTAAAGCCTGCGAGGACGATCGTTTCACCGTCGCGTACCCGAGCCAGCGTGTCGGCCTCCCGGGTCGTCGTGCCGGCCCCGTTCCGGTTCGCTTCGGCCGCGCGCACGGTCACGATCGGGCTGAGACTCAGCATCACCATGCCGTCCGCCGATTGAGCCGTGACCGACAGCGTGATCTCCTCGACGTCGCCGCCGGCCGTGGTGGTGCCGCGTACAATTGCCGGCTGGTTGTTCAGCGCCAGCACGCGCGGCTGCGCGAGCACCGACAGTTTGCCCTGTGTCGCGAGGGCCGTGAAAAAGCGCGAGACGTCGGAGACGCGCAGGCCGTTGATCAACGGCCTCGCGCCCGGCGGGCTGCCCGCCTCGACACCGGCGCGTGCGAGTGCCGTCCAATCCAGTGTCTGCGCGGCGGCTCCATTGACGTCATTGAGCTCGACTTCGACGATGCTGGCATCGATCTGAACCTGGTGATGGACGCGCTCCTGAACCGCGTCGAGATACTGCGAAACGGCGTCCAGGCGCTCGGGAAAATCGGTGACCTGCAGCAGACCCGCTCGCCGGTCGATGCTGAAGACGCCGCGATCGGACAACAGCGTGCCGACGCTCTTTGCCAGCTCGGCGAACATATCCGAGCCCGTCGTGCTGGTCACCCGCGCGGAACCTCCGGCCGAGTCGCGGGATCCGCCGATGACCGAGTCGCCGGTGCGCTCGGTGGCGATGTAGTTGATGCTGAAGATTCTGGTGCCGGGTTCACGGTGGAAGACCCTGATGAACGACCCCTCGATCGAGTAGTCGAGGCCGAGCGGTGGAAGAATCCACCCGAGCGCCTGGCGCACGGTCACGCTCTTGAGCTCGCCGATAAAGGTTCCCGCGATGTCCGGCGCGGGAACGACGCTGAGCGTCGTTCCGCGCACGAGAAGCAGCAGGAGATCGTGAATCGGAACCGGCTGGGCAAACATCAGCGTGAACGTCCGGTTATCGAGATCGGCCGCGAGCGCTCGCTCATCGAGTTGCGTCAGCGGCAACGGCGGCAGCTGACCGGGCGGGGCGGGCGCCTGGGCCTGCACCGACGCGGTCAGCAGACAGACCGTCAGAAATGCGCGCGGTGGCACCCGCTTCACATCTCAGATTCTCGGTAGCTGAGCCGATTGTCAGTAGAGGCGAAGCCCGAAGATCCGTGCAATCGTGTGCACTTCCGCGCAGCCACCCCCAGCACTGACCCCTTTCGTTGCGCGCGTAGAACAGGGTCTGACCCCTTTTTCCGGCGGCAACTCACTTGCGCCACCGACTGCTAGTCGTAGTATTCGCGACCCAGGTGGGTGATGAGCTCCTCGCCCTTCAGATATCGCAGCGTGTTCTTCAGTTTCATGAGCTGAATGAACAGATCGTGTTCGGGGTAGAGGCCGGGCGCGTGGACGGGGCTCTTGAAGTAGAACGAGAGCCACTCCTGAATGCCGTGCATCCCGGCTCGCTTGGCCAGATCCAGGAACAGCGCGACATCGAGCACGATCGGCGCGGCGAGGATGCTGTCGCGGCACAGGAAGTTGATCTTGAGCTGCATCGGATAGCCGAGCCAGCCCACGAGATCGATGTTGTCCCAGCCTTCCTTGTTGTCGCCGCGCGGCGGGTAATAGTTGATCCGGACGACGTGGCACAGGTCTCCGTAGAGGTCGGGATAGAGCTGCGGCTGCAGGATGTAGTCAAGGACCGATTTCTTGCTCTCCTCCTTCGTCTTGAACGATTCGGGATCATCGAGCACTTCGCCGTCGCGGTTGCCGAGGATGTTGGTCGAGTACCAGCCCGCGACGCCCAGCAGGCGGGCCTTCAGCCCGGGAGCGATGATCGTTTTGATCAGGGTCTGCCCGGTCTTGAGGTCCTTGCCGCAGAGCGGCGAACCGGTCTTTGCGGCGAGCGCCACGAGCGCCGGCACGTCGGCCGTGAGGTTGGGCGCCGCATTCGCGTACGGAATGCCCTCCCGGATGGCGGCATAGGCGTACACCATGCTCGATGGAATCGACGGGTCACTCTGTTCGAGCGCGCGCTCGAAGCTCTCGATGGTGGCGTGCGCCGGATTCTCCGTCGCGAAGATCTCGGTGCTGCCGCACCAGAGCATCACCACGCGATCGAGTTTGTTGTCGGCCGTGAATTTGCGGATGTCAGCGGTGAGCTGATCCGCCAGGTCCTTCTTGTCCCTGCCCTTCTTCACGTTCGGTCCGTCCAGCCGTTTGACGTACCGCTGATCGAACACCGCCGACATCGGTTTGATCTTCTCGAGCTCCGGCCGCAGCTCGTCGAGCAATGCCGGCTCGAGCACGCCGGCCGTTTTGGCTGCCGTGTAGCAGTCATCCTCGAAAATATCCCAGCCCCCGAAGACGAGGTCGTCGAGACCGGCGAGCGGCACGACGTCGCTGATCTTGGGTGAGCGACCCTCGGTTCGCTTCCCCAGACGGATCGTGCCCATCTGCGTGAGCGAGCCGATCGGCTTGGCAAGTCCCTTCCGAATGGCGAGGACGCCGGCGATGGTCGTGGTGCTGACGGCGCCCAGGCCGACGAGCAGCACGCCCAGCTTCCCGCGGGCAGGAGCGATCTCGACGGGTGTGGACATCGAGCCCAGACTATATAGCTTCGCCTCTCAGCTGTCAGCCTTTCAGCGCTCAACTGTCAGCTCTCGGCTCTCAGCTGTCATCTGTCACTGTTGAATGGTCCGCGGTTCGATGCCGGCTGTCAGATCCGGCGGGACGCCGGAGCCGCGCGAGCGTGGTATAAGGTGCTGAAAAGCCGACGGCATGTTCAACTTCCTATCGCGCAGCGCTGATGCAGCCACGCTCGCCGCCGGCATGGTCGGCGTGAAGATGGGCGACCGGATCGTACAGATTGGCTGCGCGCATGGGGGACGTCTAGGGGCGATCGCCGCGGGTGTGGGCTTATCCGGGCGTGCAGTCGCGATCGTTCCCGATGAGGCGTCGGCCGCGCGTGTGAACAAGGGCGCCGCGCAGGCGGGTGTGCTCGTTGAGATCGAGACAGCGCCGCCGACGCGTCTGCCGGCGGATGCCGACGCATTTGACGTCGCGATTGTCGATGATACCGGAGGCCTCTTCGCGACTATGCGAGCCGAGGATCGCGTGGCCACCGTTCGCGAGGTCCTCCGCATTCTGCGTCCTGGCGGGCGCGTGATGGTCATCGCCGCGACGGCACGCGGCGGCGCCGGCGCGCTCCTGACCCGCGCCCTCGCCGTGCTCATGACCGACCTGCCAGCGCGGAGTGGACCACGCTTCGATCCCGGTCCGTCGCTGCAGGCGGATGGATTCAGGTCCGTGCGAACGCTCGCCGAACGCGATGGGCTCCTGTTCGTCGAAGCGATCAAGCCCAGGTGAGTTGCCCCATTCGTCAATTTACAATGCACATCGGGAATTAGGAATTCGTCGTGATTCCTAGTTGAGGATCAGGACTGCGAGGGCTCACGCATTCCTAATTCTCAATTCCCAAAAACTCCCAATTGTAAATTTCCAGTCGTCCGCAGCCCTTCTACCGCAGGCAGGTGAGGTGCCTCCCCCCGTCGATCGGGATCGTCTCGCCGGTCATCCAGGCGGCGCGATCGGACGCGAGATAGAGAATCAGCGACGCCACTTCCTGCGGTTGCCCCGGCCGGCCAAGCGGATGGGTCTCCTTCGACCGCGCCAGGAACGCGTCGTACTGCGCCTCATCCATGCCCCCGCGGCGATGAAGGTTGGTGATGGTCACGCCGGGGTTGACTCCGTTGACGCGCACGCCATGCGGCGCCATCTCCAGCGCCGCACAGCGCGTCAGATGATCGACACCCGCTTTGCTGACGCAGTAGGCCAGCACTCCCGCAAACGATCGCAGGCCGTTGACGCTCGACACGTTCACGACCGCGCCCTTGCGCTGCTTCAGGTTCGGCGCCGCAGCACGCATCAGCCGAAACGGCGCGCGCAGATTCACCGCCATCATCGAATCCCACGCCTCATCGTCCGTGGTTTCGACCGAGCCGGTGGCGATGACGCCAGCCGCGTTGACCAGCACGTCGACGCCGCCAAACGCCTCGACCGCGGTCCGCACGATGCGTTCAGGGCCATCGGGCGCCGTGACGTCGGCGCAGCAGCCGACCGAGCGATGGCCGGAGAGGTCCAGCGCCTTGCTGAGGTCCAGCAGGGCTGATTCGTTGCGTCCCACCAGGACGACGTCCGCGCCCTCGCGTGCGAATGCACGAGCCGTTTCCAGACCAATCCCGCTCGTCGCGCCAGTCACGATGGCGACTCTTCCATGGAATGACATGGGGCTAGTCTATGCTCAGGTTCACTGACAGGGCGAAGGACTCAGGGAGGAGGGTGAAACCGAAGGTAGGAAAGGCGAAGGCAAAGAGGGCTGCGGCGAACCTCGGAGGACCGAGAGCTGAGAGCTGAGGACCGAAAGCGGAAAGCTGAGGACCGAAAGCTGAAAGCTGAGAGGCTCATGGCAATGATGCAACGATGAGCCGAGATGGGATTAGGTGACAGCTTGTCACGACGAGAGCACAGCCCGAGCGACGGCTCGGTGCCGGAGTCATGCGGGATCGTTTGAAAAGCCCTGAAAAACCTGCCGAAAATCAGGCCGGCCCCAGCGCTGCCGCGGCAAGCGTTTTGCCTCGCTGCAGTGATTCCTGCCACCATGCACCTTGGTCCAGTCATCGACGTCTACACGCCATCGGAGATTGCCCGAGCGGCCGGCGTCCCCGAGGCGCGTGCGATCGAGGCGGCCGGCGGCGCGGACGCCGTCATCCCCCACGCGCATGCCGTTCGCCTTGCTCGGAGGCTTCGTCGTGAGCCGGTTCGCGCTCCAGGCTCTCTTTTCTCGATCTTCGCGTCGAGCGCGCCGGTTCGTCGCGGCGGCGTCAGACTCGCCGTATCCGGAACGCTGCACGCGGTTGTCATCGCAGCGGTGATTCTGGTCACCACCCTTGATCTCGCCCCAACCGCGACCACCCTTGCTCCCGACGAACGTCCGCTCACAAAGATGCGGTTGGTGTACGTGGCATCGCCGGGGCCCGGTGGCGGAGGCGGCGGCGGTGGACTGCTTCAGAAGACGCCACCCCCGAAGGCTCGTCGCGAAGGCAGGCGGGCCATCAGCAGTCCGCTGCCGATTCGCCGGCCTCCACCACCGATGGAACCGGAGGTCAAGGCATCCGAACCACCCCCTCCACCGCTCCGCGCCGAAGCATTGCCCAGGATTGTGGCCCCTGTTGCGGTGTCGCCGGCGGATACTCAGGATCGCATCGGAATCCTGGAAGAGGCACGCTCAGAGAAGGAGAGCAACGGCCGCGGGACCGGCGCGGGAGTGGGCAGCGGAGCCGGGACGGGAATCGGTGAGGGACGGGGATCCGGGATCGGCGCCGGTTCGGGCGGCGGCACGGGCGGAGGGCCGTTCCGCCCTGGCTCCGGGATCGAACCACCCCGCCTGCTGACCGAGGTCAAGCCAGACTACCCCGAAGATGCCAGGCGGAGCGGCAGGGAAGGCACCGTCGACATGGAAATCGTCGTGCGACGCGATGGCTCGGTCGGCGACGTCAGGATTCTCAAGGGGCTCTCTTCGTCAGCGCTCAACGACCGCGCGGTTCAGGCCGTACGACAGTGGCGATTCTCGCCGGCCCGCCGACTGGGCACGCTCGTCGACGTCATCGTGGAAGTGTCAGTCGAGTTCAAGATGCGGTAACCCCCATGAATAGCATGCTGATCCTCATCACCTTCGCCTCCCTGGGTCTGGCCGCCGCGATGAGCGCTATTGCGTGGCATTCCGTGCGTAACGAGCGGCGCCGGTCTGAGGCGCGGATCGCGGCACTCGCTGCTGAAATCGGGGATGAAGGCTGGCCTTCCGCTCAACCGGTCCCAGGACTCCGGCGCGCCGCCAACATGTTTGTCGTCGATGAGGAGTCCGAAGGGCATTCGCCAATGGCGATTGCTGTCGCGGCCGGCGGATTGATCGTCGGAACCGTCATCCTGCTTGCCCTCGTCCTGCCTGTAGGGCATAAGGGGACTGTAGGTTCACCGGGTTCGCTGGGTTCACCGGGTTCGCTGGGTTCGCTGGGGTCCCTGGGCTCAGCGGGTTCTGCCGTCGCCGATCGAGCGGTGAGCGCGCCGATCGAGCTCGTCGCGCTCGGTCACGATCGGAGTGCCGATCGTCTGACCGTCCATGGCGTCGTGCGCAACCCGGCGAACGGCATTGACGTCCCCCATCTCACCGCGGTAGTGCTACTGTTCAATAGTGCGGGGGCTGTTGTCACGACCGGACGGGCCGTAGTCGAGGCCAACGACCTCATGCCTGGTGCCGAGGCGCCCTTCACCGTCAGCGTGCCAGGCGCGGCCGACATCGGCCGGTATCGTGTCAGCTTCAGGACGGGCGACGACCACGTCGTCCCGCACGTAGATAAACGCGATGGCGCATAGGATAAACGCGATGGCGCATAGAACGTATAGAATGTCCGCCGCTCTCGTGTTCCTCGCTGTCGTCTCGGTGCAGGCGCAGCAGCGTCCGACCGAGCCGCCGCCTGATCAGCCTGAAGGCTTCAAGTTCAAGAGCGGCGTCGAGCTGGTCAACGTCACGGCCACGGTTACGGATTCGAGCGGCCGGTTCGTGCCGGGTCTGGCCAAAGACGACTTCAGCGTGTACGAAGACAACGTGCTGCAGAGTGTGTCGCATTTCGGTGCCGATCGCGTCCCCGTGAGCCTCGGCATCGTGGTCGATGCGAGCGGCAGCATGGCAGGCGAAAAGATTCGCGCCGCTCGAACCGCACTGGAGCAGTTCCTCGACGAGCTTCAAGACCCGGAGGACGAGTTCTTCCTCTATCGATTCAACGAGACCCCGCTGCTCCTGGAAGGGTGGACGAAGGACAGGCAGGCGATCTCCCGCGCGCTGTCGCGCATTTCACCCGACGGTGGAACGGCGATGTACGACGCCGTCGCGCGGGCGATCCCTCTGGCCGCCACGGGCCGGAACACGAAAAAGGCGATCGTTGTGATTTCCGACGGCAACGACTCGTCGATCCGCCCCCGAGTCGACGAGACACGGAGGATCATTCGCGAAAGCGAAGTGCTCGTCTATGCCATCGGCATCGACGGCGACGGCGAAACGACCTACGTGACGCGGCCTCCACAACGCCCCCAGCCGCAGCCGCCGCCGCCCCGATTCCCTGTTCCGGTGCCGCAGCCATTTCCACGAAGGCCGGGTCTCCTTCGGTCCACCCAGTGGCAATGGCCGCTCCCGAAGCGCCCGCAGACACAGAGCGGTCGGAACAGCACCAATGAACGTGTCAACGTCACGGCACTGCGGGATCTGACCGACGACAGCGGCGGCCGCACGGAAATCATTCGCGACCCACGGGATCTCGGCCCGGCGACCTCGAGCATCGCCGACGAGATGAGCAAGCAGTACTACCTGGGCTATCCCGCCAGCGGGAAGAAGGACGGCCGCTGGCACGCGATCCGCGTGGAAGTGCACCGAGGGAACTACCGGGTCCGCGCCCGGCGCGGATACGTCGCAAGCTAGAATACGGCGTGCCACTCCTCGCGACCGCTCTCGGGCTCAGCCTCCTGGGCAGCGGTGGCGGTCTGCTCGTCGCGTCCGGCCTGTTGCTCTTCAACGACGACGTGCGCGGCCGGATCGTGCCGTGGCTGGTCAGCTATGCGGTCGGAGCCCTGCTTGGCGTGGCACTGCTCGCACTGCTCCCGGAGGCGCTCGCCACGCTGCAGCCCGTCCCGGTCTTTGCGACGCTGCTCGCCGGCATTCTCGCGTTCTTCGTCCTCGAGAAACTCGTGCTCCTGCGGCACTGCCACACCGATGATTGCCACGTGCACGGCGCCGCGGCGCCCCTCGTCATTCTGGGCGACGCGTTTCACAACTTTCTGGACGGCGCGCTCGTCTGTACGGCGGTCCTGACGTCTGTGCCGCTCGGCATCAGCACGGCGATCGCCGTTGCCGCGCACGAGATCCCGCAGGAGATTGGCGACGTCGCCATCCTGCTCGCTTCCGGCTACAGCCGCAAGCGCGCCTTGATCCTCAATATCGCGTCCGGCGCGTCGGGGATCGCCGGCGCGCTCATCGCGTACGCGGCGGTGGACCTCGTGCCAGGCATTCGCCCCTACGTCCTGGCGTTCTCCGCGGCAAGTCTGATGTACATCGCCATGTCGGACCTGATTCCCGATCTGCACCGCGGTCAGCTCGACAACAGCGGTGTACGGCAGGTGGCGCTCATCGGCGCGGGCGTGATCACCATCGTCGTGTGCGAAAGGTTCATTGGATAGTGGACAAACACAACCTCGCCACTGTCGAGAAAATGTGGCGGCGCGAAGTCGAAGCCGCGACCACATATCGGCATCTCGCCGGGCGGGAACCCGATCAGCAGCGGAAGAACATTCTCCTCCGCCTCGCCGACCAGGAGGACAAGCACGCAGCGCGCTGGTCCGAACGAATCGCGCTCGCCACGGGCCACGCGCCGGATCGGACGGCGGTGGAGAGCGGTCTCACGTGGTTCCAGCGGATTTCGGACCAGAACGTTGTCCTCCACCGCCTCGAACAGGAGGAGAACAGAGCCGAAGCCGAGTACAACCACCTGATGGCGAGGCTGACCGATCCGGCCGATCGCCAAATCGCCGAGGAGGCGATGTTCGAGGAGCGCGACCATGCGGTGGTGCTTCGGACGCTTGCCGGCGGCTCCATGCCGACCCCCCGATCGGCGCTCGACGCGCTTCTCAAACGCGAGCGCTGGCATGTGCGCGGCACCGGCTGGATCGGCAGCGCGATTTATGGCGTCAACGACGGCCTCGGCGCCGTGTTCGGCATCGTCTCGGGTATGGCCGGTTATACGGGCGGCAGCGAAGTGGTGCTCGCGGCTGGCCTGGCCGGCACCATGGCGAGCGCGTTGTCGATGGGAGCCGGCGCCTATCTGGCCTCCAAGTCCGAACGCGAGGTGTACGAGTCCGAGGTCGCCCGCGAGCGCGCCGAGATCGAAGAAGATCCTCACGAAGAGCTCCTGGAGCTGGAGCTCTTCTATCAGCTCAAGGGCTTCTCCGCCGAGGAAGCGCGTTCCATGGCCGAGAAGATTCAGAAGGAGCCCAAACAGTTCCTGCGCACGCTCGTTCACGAAGAGCTGGGTCTGGCAGAGGAAAACTTTCCCAATCCGCTGAAGGCCACGCTTTCCGCGGGCGTCTCAACCGCGATCGGCGGCTTCATTCCCATCATCCCGTTCTTCTTTGCGGTGGGGATGCCAGCCGTGATCGCGTCATTCGTGATCAGCACCCTAGCGCACTTCGCGGTGGGCGCCGCCAAGTCGCTCGTGACCACCCGGTCGTGGTGGGCCAGCGGCACCGAAATGACCATCGTCGGAATCCTCGAGGCGGCTATCACCTATGGTCTCGGGAGGGCCTTCGCCACCGGCTCCTGACCGCCGCCAACGCCCTCCTGCCGATTTCGCGTCCTCGCGACAGGACATACGGCCCCGCCCGCCTCTCTGCTCGCCTCCCGTTCGCTGACCATTCCCAGCCAGCGCCCTGGCACCTCATTTGCCCGCAAGATTGCGGTTTAGGCAAACTTCGGGGAGTTGTAGGATGGACAGGATGAGAAGGACCGGACTGACACTTGGCCTCCTGCTGGCCGCGTGGACGTTGTTGGCGCGGAGCTCGATCGCGGTAGAGGCGCAGCAGCCGCGGAAAGACTTCCAAATCGCGCTCGAGATTCTCTCGACCGTTACGACCTACGATCAGTACGGCATCTTCGACGATGTGACGGTCAATGTGAAGGATGGAGTCGCCACGTTGACGGGCAAAGTCACCCTGCCGTCCAAGCGCAACGAGATCGAGAAGCGGGTCACGAAGATCAAGGGTGTCAGTAGTGTCCGGAACCAGATCGAGGTGCTGCCGCCTTCGAAGTTCAACGAGGAGCTCCGGGTAAGAATCGGCAATACTATTTACGGGGACTCCAACTTCTGGGCGTACTCGACGCTCAGGAACCCGCCCATTCACATCATCGTCGAGGGGAATCGCGTCACACTTGCCGGCATCGTCCACAGTGACCTCGACCGCAAGCTCGCGCAATCGCTGGCCATGCAGGCTGGAGCCGGCCAGGTGACCAACAACCTCAAGACTGACGCGGAGGCTCGGGAGGCGCTGGAGAAGTAGGCGCGAGCCGCTCGAGAAACACACCTGCTGCGCGGCTGAACGTCTCGGTCCATGCGTGCCCGGCATCGAGCAAGGGCGCTTCCAGGTTCACGCCCGCCTCCTGGAGACGGGCGATGTCGACCGCCCGCTTCGCGCTGGAATACCACTCGTCGCGCTCACCACGCCCGAGCAGCACGTGCGAAACCCGCGACAGCACATCGCGATCGAGCTCCGGAGGCACATCGCCGCCCAGCACGACCACGCCCCAGACGCGCCGCGACGACGAACAGGCCGCGCGGAACGCCATTGCGGCGCCCTGTGAGAAGCCGGCGAACACGAGCGCGGTTGCATCCGACGCTTTCGCAACCGATTCCACCACCGCCGACACGTAGGCCGTATTGTCGGCCATCGTCAGCTCGCGATCCTGGCGGGTCATCCAGCTGGCCACGACGTCCTCGGTGCGGCCGCGATAAAAGCGATTCAATCCTTGAATCGAGACGAGCATCCAGCGATCGGCTCCAGGAATGGAGGCGAGCCGATCCATTTGCGCCTCCGCGGTCTCCGAATAGCCGTGGAACCCGACAAGCATGGGCGCAGACCGCGATTGGACCGGCTCACGAACCAGAAAGCGCCCGTGCGTCGACGTTGGAACCACTTGTACGCGGATCGGACGACTCATGGCTCCAGCGTGCCGCGACATCTCACCAGATGACCGTCACGGCGCCCGAGCCGCGGATCTCCGCGTCGCGAGTAATGAGGGGCAGCTTCATCGTGCGCGCGGCGGCACAGATGAGGGCGTCGAAGGGGTCGCGGCTGAACCGAAGCTCGTCAGCCGCGTACACCTGCTCGACGCTGAGGTCCAGCGGCTGGTAAGCCGGATTGCTGAACAGGTCGTCGAAAAACGCGCGCACCGTGCGGCGCAGGTTGATGCGCGAGACCCGTGCGAGAAGGCTGCACTCCCAGATGACCGCCGCTGGCACGTAGAGCGACGCCTGCCCTTCTTCGCAGCGCTTGAAGAACGCGGCCGCCTTCGGGCCCAGTTTCCCGCTGGCAGCCGCGTGGAACACCAGCGCGTGCGTGTCCGTGACGGCGGCGTCAGCCACGCGGCGGCCGCTTTCTTGCCGGCGTGATCGCCTTCGCCGGCTGGCCGCCGTACGCGTCGCTCTGTTCCTTTACGCGACTGGGTCGCGCCAGCGACGCATCGAACATCGCTCGGATCGCCTCGTCGGCTTCCTTCAGCAGCGGATCCGAGGGCTCGATATCAACGGTCCCGACGACAGAGCGCCGCGTGCCGTCGTGGCCGGAGGTACGGGCCTGCGACACGAGCCGATCGATCAGCTCACTCACGCTCCGGAGCCCCGCGGTCCGGGCCCGGCCCTTCAACCAGCTGACGTTGTCCTCCTTCAGCGTGACCGAAATAGCAGTCTTCATACATATACTATATCATATATTTATAATACTATGATCGTGTCTGTGTCAACGCCCGCCAGCACCGGGTCCCTTTTCGCTGGGGACAAACCACCCGAGCGGCCGCTCGACGATGAGGAGCGCGTGCACGACGCGGCCGCCGATCAGATGTTCCTGGATGATCCGCTCGAGTGCGGGCGGATCGCAGGAGCCATACCACGCGCCTTCCGGATACACGACGGCAATCGGGCCACCCTCGCAGATTCGCAGGCAGTTTGCCTTGCTGCGGAGAATGCCTCCCTGCTCCGAGAGATTCAGCTCCTTCAGGCGGCGTTTCAGAAACTCCCACGCCTCGAGACCCCGCTCCTTCTCGCAGCATTGCGGGGTCGTCTGATCGCAGCAGAGAAACATGTGACGCCGCGCCACTGGAATGCCGACGGCGGCCGCAATGGCACGCAATGAATCGCGCGAAGATTCAGACACCGAACACCTCGGGATTCCACTCGAGGCCGAGCTCGCTCGGCGGGGCCATATAGCCCACGAGCGCGGACGCGGCCACGACGGCGGGGCTCGCGAGATAACCCTCGCCGCCGATGCCCATCCGGTTCTGCCAGTTGCGGTTGAACGATGTGATCGCTCGTTCTCCGCGATGAAGAGCGTCGGGGCCCTGGCCAAAGCAGGGTCCGCACCAGGACTCGCGAATCTGGCCGCCGACGCTTCGAAAGACCTGCGCGATCGACTCGCCGCCTAGCCGGGCGTCGGGCCGCTCGATCTGCCGGGCGACGTTGCCCGAGCCCGGGAAGATCACGAGTGGCTTTGCGGCCTTCATCGGGCTCCCGCCGGCGGCGGCGCGAATGACGAGTGCCGCGCTCAGCAGGTCCCCGTAGCTGCCATTGGTGCACGACCCGATCATCGCCTTGTCGAACGTGATGCGCTCACGGGCGATCTCTTCCGCCTCGCACGCGTTTCCAGGACTGAATGGGCGTGCGATCATCGGGCGGACGCCGGTGAGCTCGATCGCCTCATCGATTTCGTACGCGGCGTCAGCGCCGGGGCCGAACCGCGGGTATGGGAGATCCAGAAATCCCCTCGCCTGGTACCACGCGGCCGTGACCTCGTCGGGCGCGAAGATCCCGTTGAACGCCTCGGCCTCCGCCATCATGTTCGCGATGGTGTTGCGATACCCCATCGGCAGTTGACGGCCCGCGTCGACCAGCTCCACGGACATCCCCTGCGCCTGCGCCGCGCCCCATCGCCGCAGCAACTCGAGGACGATGTCCTTGCCGCTCACCCAGGGTTGCAGGGCGCCGCGGAACGTCACACGTCGCGACCGCGGCACCGTGGCGTAGATGTAGCCCGTCGACCATCCAAACCCCAGCGTCGTCGATCCGACACCGATGCCGACCGCTCCGTATGCGCCGTACGCGCGGCTGTGCGAATCCGCGCCCGGCACGAACTGCCCGGGCAGGATCAAGCCCTGCTCCGGAAAGTAGAAGTGAAAGATGCCGTCACCCGGCGTCGCGTAGTACGGCTTTTCGATCCCGTGCAGGACCGCGAATGCGCGCCCGATGTTCGTCTGCTTGTCGTCAGCTGCCTTTCCCGTGAACACGAAGTGGTCGTTCGCGATCGCCGCCTGCCTCGGAAAGATGACGTCTCCGCCGGTGATCTGATTGAATGTGTGAATCGCAAACGGCGCGGTCCCGTCGGATGCGGGCAGCAGATCCGCGTACACGGCCAGCGTCGCGCCGGGCGTCACCCCAGCGTCTTTGCTCATGCGATGCGCCCAGATCACCTGCTCGGTCGACGTCATGTGGCGCGCCTCGTCTGCGCGGGGCCATTCCACGACCGGAACGCGGGAGATCGAGGCGCGGAGCTCGCGCCGGCCCATCGTGACGATGCCGCCACTCCGTCGGATCTCGTCTTCCTTGGGCGTCAGGGGCAACGGATCGTAGGTCCTGCCTTGCGCCTCGTTCGTCAGACGGCGCGACGACGGATCGAAACTGAACGCGTCGCCGTCGCGTGCGTCCGCGACAGCCTCGGGGCTTTGCACGACCTCGAGTCCCAGGTTGAACGCGTTGCGGCGGAAGATGTCGCCCATGTTCTGGCCGCAGACGATGACCATCTGCAGGCCGACTTCTTCGGCGACAGCTTTCAGCCCGGCCGGACTCATTTCCCGTGAGGATCCGATGGCGAAGCGGTCGCCGGCGACGAGAAAGGTTTCGCCGCGATGGACGCGGGCGCGGAAATCGGGCATCAGGTAGCGGAAGGCTCCCGCCTTCCAGCGCGCGTCCAGCGCGTCGAGGCTTTCGGACACGCAGTCGCTGGCGGGGGTGATTTGATCGGTATCGATGGCGTCGAGCTTCTTCCGTTTCCCGGGAACCTTCAGGTCCCAGAAAATCAGGGCTTTACCTCTCACGAGGTTCGCGGGGTTCACCGAGCTCGAGGGGCTCACGCCATTCGAGGGGTTCACGGAGCTCGCGGGGTTCACAGGAATTCCCACGCCATCAGGGGCGCCCGATTTGAACCGCACGGGTTCCACGCGCTGCACGTACCCATACTAGCGTCGGGCACTCTCCATCAGCCAGCCAAAGGCTGGTATCATTGACATGTCTTCCCGGCGCGAGGAGTTGATGTCCGAGTTCAGAGATCAACAGATGCATGCGTCCTCGTCCGAGGCGGTTACGAACAACGTCCGCGTCGAGGTCGAGTCGCAGTACGCACCGGAGCACTCTCAGCCGTTCCAGAATCAGTGGTTTTTCCACTACACCGTTCGCATCACGAACGAAGGGGATGAAACCGTTCAGCTGCTCAGCCGCCACTGGACCATTACCGACGCCAGCGGTCATGCGGAGGAAGTGAAGGGCCCCGGGGTCGTCGGCGAGCAGCCGGTGCTCGCGCCGGGCGAGTCGTTTCACTACACCTCGGGCTGTCCGCTGAAGACCTCGACGGGACTGGTGCGCGGCACCTATCAGATGGTGGACGAGGACGGCGGATATTTCGACGTGGAGATCGCTCCCTTCGCGCTCCACGAGCCGTACACGGTGCACTAGGCGGGGAGCCTTTCGCGTTCAATAGGGCCGCCGAAACTCTCGAATCGCATCCAGAAACGCATCCCCGAAGTCGGCCGCCTTCTTCACGCCCACTCCGTAGATGTCATGCAGATCGTCGATTGTGCGAGGGCGCCGATCCGCCATCTCCTGCAGCGAGCGGTCGTGAAAAATGACGTACGGCGGGACTCCGCGTTCGCGCGCCAGGCGCAGGCGCACGCCGCGAAGGACGTCGAACAACTCGGGATCGACGACGAGCGGCGCCGCCTCTCGACCCCTTCCGCGTCCCTTGCCGCCCTTCACCTTCGGCGGCGCCACCTCGCGATACAGCGCGCACTCCCCTTTGCCCTTCAGCATCGACAGACCAGCAGCCGTCAGACGCAGCACCGGATAGGGGTCGCCGTCGCGGAGCAGAAGTCCCTCGCCGATGAGCTGCTCGATGTAGCCGCGAATGGCTGCGACGGACTCGTCTTTCAACAACCCGAACGTGGAAAGCTCCTGGTGCCGCGCGGCGATCACCTTCTCGCTCGCCTTGCCCGCGAGCACATCCGCCACGTGCCCGATGCCCCACGTCTGCTTCACCCGCGCCACGCACGAAAGGATCTTCCTCGCCACTGTCGTCGAATCGTGGACCGCGTCGAGCTCCTTCAGGCACCAGTCGCACGCGGCACAGTCGGTTCGCTCGTACCGCTGGCCGAAGTACTCCACGAGCGACCTGTGCCGGCAGCGCGTGCTGGACGCATAGTGCTCCATCTCGCGCAGCAGCGCTTTCGCGCTCTCGGTGAGCTCGCCGTTCGACTCCAGCATCTGCCGCCACCGCGCGAAGTCGGAGCCTGAGTACGTCAGCACGCATTCGGCGGGAAGCCCGTCGCGTCCGGCCCGCCCGGATTCCTGCTGGTAGTGCTCGGGCGATCGCGGCGCACCCGCGTGAATCACGAAGCGCACGTTGGACCGATCGATCCCCATCCCGAACGCCACTGTCGCCACCACGATGTCGGCACGCTCGTCGAGAAACTCCTCCTGGTGCCGCGCGCGCACGTGGTCTGACAGCCCCGCGTGATACGGTACCGCACGGTGGCCCTCGCCCTGCAGCCACTCCGCGAGCGACTCGACCTCGCGCCGCGACGAGCAGTAGACGATCCCGGCCTCCTTCTCGTGTCTCTCCAGGATCTGCAGCAGTTGACGGTGAAGGTTGCTGCGCCGCAGAACGCGATAGGTGAGGTTCGGTCGATCGAAGGAACCGACGAGCAGCGCCGGATTCTTCAGCCGCAGCTCCGCGACGATGTCGCGACGGACGCGCTCGGTGGCGGTCGCTGTGAAGGCATGGAGCGAGACGTCCGGGAAATCGTCGCGGAGGCATCCGAGCTGGCGGTACTCCGGCCGGAAGTCGTGGCCCCACTGGCTGATGCAGTGAGCCTCGTCGATGGCGACGAAACGGACGCCCGACTGCTGCAGCATGCGGCGGAAGCCCTGGCTGCCTTCGCCGGCCAGCCGCTCCGGCGAGACATACAGGAGCCGGCAGCGATCCTCGCGCAGGCTGGCGAGCACGTTGTCACGTTCACTGGACGTGAGCGTGCTGTTCAGATACGCCGCGTCCACGCCGTCCACGCGCAGGCCGTCCACCTGATCTTTCATGAGAGAAATGAGCGGTGAGACGACGAGCGCAAATCCACGACGAGGTGGGCGTTCGCCATCCCGGGCGGGCCTGAAGGCTTCGGGGTCGGCAGGGCCGT
>JAHFUL010000002.1:0-36087 GCA_023265155.1 Acidobacteriota bacterium | reverse complement strand
CTCGAGGATGGCGTGCATCGCCTCCCGCTGCAGGGGACGGAAATCGGAGAAGCCCCAGATGCGATGGAGAACATCCCGCAGGAGGCGATCAGCGTCGGGCGTACTTGTGCTCGACGTAATCATCCACGAGCCGCTGAAACGCGGCGGCGAGCTCCGCGTAGGTCCCGCGCAGCGTCTTCACGTGCTCGCCATCAATGTAGATGGGACAGTTGGGCGCCTCGCCCGTGCCCGGCAGGCTGATGCCGATGTTCGCCGCCTTCGACTCGCCGGGGCCGTTCACGACGCATCCCATCACGGCGAGGGTCATCGCCTCGACGCCCTCGTACTGGCTCTTCCACTCGGGCATCTTCTCGCGGATGTAGTCCTGCGTCCGTTCCGCCAGCTCCTGAAACGTCGTGCTCGTCGTCCGGCCGCAGCCCGGGCACGCCGTGACACTGGGAGAGAACGACCGTAACCCGAGCGCTTGCAGCAGCTCGCACGCGGCGTACACCTCTTCGCGCCGATCGCCGTTCGGTTTCGGCGTGAGCGAGACGCGAATCGTGTCGCCGATGCCCTCGTTGAGCAGCACGCCCATGGCGGATGCCGACCAGACCAGCCCCTTCATGCCCATGCCAGCCTCGGTGAGGCCGAGATGCAGTGGTTGATCGGTTTCTCGAGCCAGTGCGCGATAGACCGCGATCAAGTCCCGCGGACGCGAGGTCTTGCAGGAAATGATGACCTGATCTGTTCGCAAGCCGCTCTCGAGGGCCCGCGCGGTCGAATCGACTGCCGAGAGCACCATGCATTCGTTGATGATCTCTTCCGATGTCCTGCCGAGATTCCGATCCGTGTTCTCCTGCATCTTCGCCACGACGAGATCCTGATTGAGCGATCCGCCGTTGACGCCGATGCGCACCGGCCTGGCGTTGTCCACCGCGACCTTGCAGATGGTGGCGAACTGTTCGTCGCGGCGCATTCCGGTGCCGACATTCCCTGGATTGATCCGATACTTGTCCAGCGCGGCCGCGCAGGCAGGAAACTTCGTCAGCAGGATGTGCCCGTTGTAGTGGAAGTCGCCAATCAGCGGCACCATACAGCCGGCGTCGAGCATCCGCTGCTTGATCTCGGGTACCGCGGCGGCCGCTTCGGGCACATTCACCGTGACGCGGACCATTTCGGATCCCGCTTCCGCCAGCTCGATGCACTGCGCGGCGGTGGCCACCCGATCGGCTGTGTCGGTCATCGTCATCGATTGCACGACGACCGGCGCGCCTCCGCCGACCTGGACGCCTTTTCCGGCGCCGACTTTCACGCCCACAGTCTTATGGAGTCTTACGACCGACATCAATTTCTCATGATAGCATCGTGCCCCATGCGCACCATTCTTGTCCGCGAGTTCGGCGCCCCCGATGTCATGCGTGCCGAAGAGGTTCCGGATCCGAAACCGGGACCCTCGCAGATCCTGGTCCGCATTCGCGCCGCCGGCGTGAATCCTGTCGAGACGTACATTCGCGCCGGCGTCTACGCCCGCAAGCCGAATCTGCCCTGGGTGCCCGGCACCGACGGCGCGGGCGAAGTCGAGGCGGTCGGCACGGAGATCACGACCTGGAAACCGGGCGACCGCGTGTACATCGCCGGCGACAACGTGTCCGTCGCGGGCGCCGGCACGTACGCGGAGAAGGCGCTCTGCACGCCCGCTCAGGTTCACCGCCTTCCCGATCGCGTCTCGTTCGCCCAGGGCGCGGCGCTCGGCGTTCCCTATGCGACCGCGTACCGCGCGCTCTTGGTCCGCGCGAATGCGAAGGCGGGGGAAACCGTGCTCGTTCATGGTGCGACCGGCGGCGTGGGAATCGGCGCCGTCGAGATCGCGAAGTCGCACGGCATGACCGTGATCGGCACCGGGGGAACGGAGAAGGGACTTGCTGTCGTGCGTGAGCACGGCGCCGACGTCGTGCTGAACCATCGCGAACCGAATTACCTGGACGGGGTGATGCCCGCCACCGGGGGTCGCGGCGTGAACATCGTCTTGGAGATGGCTGCGCACCTCAACCTGGACAAGGATCTCACCGTCCTGGCGTTCGGCGGCCGCGTCGTCGTCATCGGCAATCGCGGGCGCATCGAGATCGATCCGCGAGGCACGATGGGGAAGGACGCCGCGATCGTGGGGATGACGCTCTTCAACGCAGGTCCCTCAGAGCTCGTGTCCATCCATTCGGCGCTCGTCGCGGGCCTCGCCAACGGCACACTCAATCCCGTCGTCGGCCGGGAGTTTCCGCTTGCTGATGCGTCCAAAGCGCATGAGGCCGTTCTTCAGCCAGGGTCGTTCGGCAAAATCGTGCTCGTACCGTAGAGGCACGGCGACATCAAACGCATGACTCGCTCCGCAAACGTTGCGATCTCTTCGGCGATCGCGGTCGTAATCGGGGCGACCGCATTCGCCCTTCAGCCGGTCTCGCATGCTGCACAGCCTCCAGCCGCATCACCATCCTCAACGGTATCCGCCAGCGATGCAACGCGCGGAAAAGCCGTCTACGACCGGCGCTGCGTGGAGTGCCACGGAACGGCGGGCCAGGGGGACGGTCCCGCCGCGCACCTGCTGACGCCCCGGCCGCGCGACTTCACGCTGGGGCGCTACAAGATTCGCTCGACCGAAACCGGCAGCATCCCCACCGACGCCGACCTCGTGCGCTCCGTGCGCAAAGGCCTCTACGGTTCGGCGATGCCGGGATGGGAAACCCTCATCTCCGACAATGACATCTCTGACGTCGTCGCGTTCGTCAAGACACTGTCGCCGCGCTTTGCATCCGAGACGCCGAAGGAAATTGCGGCCGGGCCGCAGCCCGTGAGCTCCCCCCAAAGCGTGAGACGGGGATACGGCGTCTACCAAACGCTGCAGTGCGGCAAATGTCACGGGAGCGACGGGCGCGGCACGGGCGCCACGGCGACGACGTTCGAGGACGACTGGCGGCAGCCGCTCCGCGCCGCCGATCTCACCGAGCCCTGGACGTTTCACGGCGGTCCCGGCGCGCAGGATCTCTACATGCGCTTCAGCGGCGGGATGTCCGGCACGCCGATGCCCTCGTTCAAGGACTCCGCGAGCGAGAACGCCATGTGGGATCTCGCGAACTACGTCGTGTCGCTTGCGCGCAAGCCGCTGTGGCGGATGAACGCCCGGGAAGTGGCAGATTTCTACGCGCGCGAAGACGCCGAGGCCCGAGCCAATCCCGTGAAGCGCGGCCAGTATCTCGTCGACACGATCGGCTGCGCTCTGTGTCACTCCCCGGTCGACGAGCACAAGCGGCTGATCCCCGGGCTGAAGATGGCGGGTGGCTTCCGCATTCACGTCGAGCCGTTCGGCGACTATCCGACCGGCAATCTCACCTCCGACAAGGCGACGGGGCTCGGAAACTGGACCGACGATGAAATCAAGAGAGTCCTCACTCGAGGCATTCTGAAGGACGGCACGAGGCTGCTGCCCTACCCGATGGACTGGCCGTCGTTCTCGACGCTGAAGGCGGATGATCTGAATGCGATCGTGGCGTACCTCCGTTCGCTGCCGCCGGTTTCGAACAAAGTGCCGCCGCCCTCACGCACGTTCCTGCCATTGTTCCTGTGGGGCAAGTTCAAGCTCCTCGTCCTCGGCAGCGATCCACCGATGATCTTCTATCCCGGCAACGTGGGAAGCGCCGGTGCGGGACGTCAGCCCCTTGAACCATGAAGACATTCCTGAAGTGGACCGCCGGCATCGTGCTCGTGCTCGCCGTCGCGGGCTTCCTGTCTTTTCTCTATTTCATTCCGCCGTTCCTCACCGCGGCGCCCGAGACGTTCTCGGGCCCGATGATGACGGCCCCACCGGGCCTGTCGGGCATCGCCGATCCTGCCGAACGGGCCATCGCCGACCGCGGGCGCTACATCGTGATGCGAAACGGGTGCATCGGCTGTCATGCGACCAACGGCTCCCAGGGGCCGGACCTGACCAAATACCTCGCAGGGGGCGGACTGAAGTTCCAGACGCCGAAGGGCACCTTCGTCAGCCGCAATCTGACCCCTGACAACGACACCGGTCTCGCCAAGCGGACCGACGATGAATTGAAGCGCGTTCTGCGCAGCGGCGTTTTTCCCGACGGTCACGTCGTGCCGTATACCGTCATGCCCTGGGCGGATTTGTCGAACTGGACCGAGGAAGATCGCCACGCCGTCGTCGTCTATCTGCGCCACCTGCCGGCTGTCCGGCATCAGATCCCAGACCCAGACGCGACGCCTTCGATCACCCGGCCGGGCGCCGTCGAGCAGGCGTACGGCGGGAAGGACTATGGCGTGGCGCCGGCAGTCCCCGTCGAATAGGATCGAACCGGGTCGAATCAGACGGCCACGTGCAGGCAGCCCGTGGTGAAAGTCATGTCGGGCTGTTGCAGTCCGAGGCGCACGCTGGAAAGGGGTCAGACCCCTTCTTTGCACCTGCGGAAAGGGGTCTGACCCTTTTTCGAGCGCCACCGCACTTGCGCCACGGACTGCAATGGGAGGAGGGCGTCCCGCGATGAAGACGATCGACTGGCAGCCGTCGCGACCGCCACGAAGGCCGCGAAATCGCGGCGGCGTGTTCCTCCTCGCCGTTCTCGCCATGCTCGTCCTCGGCGGCGGAACGGTACTGTCGTACTACGTCGAGGCGCTCTGGTTCAACTCGCTCGGCTTCGGCAGCGTCTTCTGGACGACCTTGAACATGCAGGGGACGGTGTTTGCCGCCTTCACGGCCGTCACCTTCTTCCTCCTCTACGGTTCCCTGCTCGCTCTCAGACCGGACAAGCTGGGAGAAATCACCGGCGGCACCATCATGATCAACGGCCAACCAGTCCGGCTCCCGGTTGGTCCGGTCCTCCGGATCCTGGTGGGGGTCATCGCGTTATTCGTGTCGGTCGTCACCGGTTTCGGGATGATGGCCGAGTGGCAGACGCTCGCGCTGTATTGGTACGGCGGCCCGGCCGGTCCGGCTGATGCCCTCCTCGATCCGATCTTCGGCCGGCCCGTCACGTTCTATCTGTTCACGTTGCCCGCGTGGCAGCTGCTGGCCGGCTGGCTGACGACGATCGCCGTGCTTGTCTTCATTGCCACGGTTCTCGTGGCGCTCGTCACGGGCGGTACGCGCGTGCTCACCGGACGATCCGGCATCGGGCGCGCGCCCTCGCTTCGCGCTGTCTCTGCCGGTTTGGCCGCCGTCCTCCTCATGGTGGCCTGGCAGACCTATATTGGCCGGTTCGCTCGCATCTTCGTCGACGGCAGAATCTTCGACGGCATCAACTACACCCAGGCGCACGTCACGCTCACCGGCTCGCTCGTGGTCGCATCAGCGCTGGTGCTCGGCGCCCTCATCGCCGGAGTCACGGCCTTTACCGGACCGAAGGCCATATGGCTCGCCGCGTCCGTCGCGCCCACCATCGTCTGCTACATCGCCGTCAGCATCGTTGGTTGGTACGTCAGCAACTTCGTCGTCAAACCCAATGAACTGGTGAGGGAGCGCCCCTTCATCACCCACAACATCGAGCTGACGCGAAAGGCCTACCAGCTCGATCTCATCGAGCAGAAGCCGTTCCCCGCCGAGAGCGGCATCGAAGCCGTGGACGGCGCCCGCAACCAGGAGACGCTGCAGAACATCCGGCTGTGGGACTGGCGAGCCCTCCAGGACACGCTGCGGCAGATTCAGGAGATCCGCACGTACTACGATTTTCCGGACATCGACATCGACCGGTATGACATCGACGGCTCGATACGCCAGATGATGTTGGCCGTGCGCGAACTGAACGCGGATCGGCTGCCGGAGAGCAGCCGCGGCTGGATCAACGAGAAGCTGATTTACACGCACGGTTACGGGATCACGATGAACCCGGTGAACGGCTTCACACCAGAAGGCATGCCGACCCTTCTCGTGAAGGACATGCCGGTGCAAAGCACCCTGCCGGCGCTGACGATCAGCCGGCCTGAGATCTACTATGGCGAGCTCACCAATGGCGACGTCTACGTGCGGACGACCCAGAAGGAGTTCAATTTTCCGCAGGGGGAGTCGAACAGCACGACGTCGTACGAAGGCACCAGCGGCATCGTGCTCGGGGGCTTTTTTCGAAAGCTGCTCATCGCCCTGGACCGCGGGGATCTCACGAAGCTTCCCTTCAGCGACGCGATTACGCCCGACAGCCGGCTGCTGATGCGACGCAACATCCGGGATCGGGTCGTTGCGCTCGCCGACTTCCTCACGTTCGACCCCGATCCCTACATCGTCGTCGGGGACGGGGGACGGCTGTTCTGGATGATGGATGCCTTCACGACGTCCGACACCTATCCCTACGCGAGCCACACCCGCCTCGGCAATCGCCTCGTCAACTACGCGCGCAACAGCGTGAAGGCGGTCATCAACGCGTACGACGGCGCGGTGACCTTCTATGTATTCGATGCCGAGGACCCAATCCTCGAGAGGTACCGCACCATTTTCCCGTCGCTCTTCAAGGACGGGTCGGCCATGCCGGCTGCGCTGCGCAAGCACGTGCGCTACCCGGAACTGCTCCTGGATCTTCAAGCCGCCGTGTACGGGCTTTACCACATGACCAACCCAGACGTGTTCTACAACCGTGAGGATCTGTGGACCGTGGCGAGCGAGGTCAGCACGAACGAGCGGCGCGAGACGGCGTCGCAGACGATGGAAGCGAACTTCGTGTTGATGAAGCTGCCCGGGGAAACGGCAACGGAGTTCATCGAGATCCTGCCGTTCACCCCGGCGAACCGGAACAACATGATCGGATGGATTGCCGGGCGTAGCGACGATCCCCACTACGGCAGAGCGATCGTGTACAACTTCCCGAAGACCCGACTCGTTGACGGTCCCTTGCAGGTCGAGGCGCGAATCGATCAGAATCCCCAGCTCTCGGGTCAGCTGTCGCTCTGGAATCAGCAGGGATCGCATGTGCGGCGGGGGGCGCTCATCGTGATTCCCATCGGAACGGCCCTCCTCTACGCCGAGCCGATCTATCTGCAGGCGGAGCGGAGCCCGATGCCGGAGTTGCGTCTCGTGGTGCTGGCGCTTCAAGATCGTCTGGCGTACGGTCCGACGTTCGAGGCGGCGATGTCGAGCCTGTTCGGCGGTTCCGTGTCCACGCTGCCGACCGCCGCCGTCCACGCGCCGGCGGGCAGCGCGCTACCGGCACCTCCCGGGGGGGTCGGAGCGCCGGTCGTCACGACCGACGCCTTGATTGCCGGCGCGGCGCGCGACCTGGAGGACTATCAGCGCCTCACGTCTGAAGGTAAACTCGGCGAAGCCGGTCAGAAGCTCGAGGCACTCAAGAGCAAGTTGGAGCAACTCGTCGGGCAGCGGCCCTGAAAGGATTCTTCAGATGCGACGGATGTCGACTATCGTGTGCTCGCTGGCGGTGACCGCCGCCGCGCTGTCTGCTCAAACCACCATGAAATCCATTCCCGCGCCGGCCGACGTGAAAGCGCCTCCCACCGATGCCGCGAAGACCAAATCGGGACTGGCGTCGAAAGTGCTCAAGGCCGGGTCCGGCAAGGAACATCCGAAGAGCGACGACCTCGTGACGGTGCAATACAGCGGCTGGACGACCGACGGCAAGATGTTCGATAGCTCGGTCGGCGGAGCCCCCGTCACGTTTCCGTTGGACCGTGTCATTCCCGGATGGACCGAAGGACTGCAACTGATGGTCGCGGGTGAAACGCGCCGCTTCTGGATTCCCGAGCCCCTCGCCTATGGCGGCCGTCGCGATCCGCGCGGCATGCTCGTGTTCGACGTCGATCTGATCTCGTTCGTGCCGTCGCCGACCAAGGCGCCCGCCGACGTCAAAGGCGCCCCCTCGTCCGCAAAGCGGACCGCCACCGGCCTGGCGTATCAGGTGCTCGCGCCAGGGAAGGGCACGAGGCATCCCCGGGCGACGGACCAGGTCACCGTGCACTATTCGGGATGGACGACCGATGGAAAGCTCTTCGACAGCTCGGTGACTCGCGGCGCACCGCTGACGTTCGCGCTGAACGGCGTCATCGCGGGATGGACCGAGGGGCTGCAGCTCATGGTCGAAGGCGAGAAGACGCGCTTCTGGATCCCTGAGGCGCTGGCCTACAAAGGGCAGAGCGATCCGAAGGGCATGCTGGTCTTCGACGTGGAGCTGATCAAGATCAATTGACCGCCGGCCCGACCTTCAGCAGAGCGTCCGTCGTAGGCCCGAGCTTCAGCTCGGGCGCTCAGTGGTACTCGTAGCGCAGGACTTTCAGTCCTGCCTGGCGCAGGACTTTCAGTCCTGCCTAACTAACACGGCGGACCTGAAGGTCCGCACTACGAGTACTGCGCGCCTACCTGCCGCCGCCTGTCCTGCCGGCCCCACTTTGTCCACCGGGCCGAGCAACCCCACCTGCGGCCGCGCCACCTGACTTCGCTGCTTCACCCGCCCTCTCGAGGATCCGACGGGTCGCGCGCTGGAACCGATCAACGAGCGGCCGGCGGATGTCGTCCGCGACCGGCCCGAGGCGCGACCAGCTCGCCTGGGCCTGACGCACTTCCTCGGCGGCCGCGCGCCAGCGGCTGTCGTCCTCCACTTTGCCGCCGATCGTGTTGGCCGCGAGCGCTTCCTTGAGCATCGCCGCGAGGCGGACGGTTGGCGAGAGCAGGGCGTCAGCATTCTCGGCGGTCGGCCCCGCCACGGATTTCGCGAGCGCCTCCATGCGGCTCACGAGCGCCTCCATTCGCTTGCGGTTGGCGTCCGGGTCGAGATCGGTTCCGGCGAACACCGCCGGCCAGCGGGCGAGCACCCGTGCGTGGGCGGCCGCGAAACGTCCGTCGAGCGCGCGCGCGCGATCGGGATCGACGCCACGTGCTGCGATCTCCTGCTGCCATCGAGCGCGCAACGCGCGCACCTTCGCCAGCAGATCGGGGGGCGGCTCGACGTCTGGCGAATCATCAACCAGCGCCTCTGGCGGCAGAGCGACCTCGAGGGCATTGTCCGCCGAAGGACCATCTGCAACTTCCGGTACGACTGGGGCCCTGGGCGCCGAAGCACGGTGTGTTGGCGCCGGCGCGAAGGCGGCAAGCTCGGCGCAAATGGCCTCGCGGGCGGCAACGCGATCCTCACGCGCGAGATCGTGACGCTGCGCGTACCGGGTGAAGAACCCGTCGCAGGCGGTGCGGAACCGCTGCCAGATCGCTTCGGATCGCGTCTTCTTGACCGGACCGATGGTTTTCCACTCGGTCTGAAGATTCTTGAGCGCGGCGGCGGCCTGATCCCACTCGATCGACTGTGCGAGCGCCTCGGCTTTTTCGCAGAGCGCCGTCTTCCTCGCGAGATTCTCGGCCCACACGATCTTCCGCTCGGCCAAATCCTCGTGGCGACGGGTGAAGAAGCGATCGCACGCAGCGCGGAAGCGCTCCCAGATCGCCTTTTCGCGTCCGCGCGGCACCGCGCCGACGGTTTTCCATTCGGCCTGGAGCCGCTTGACCTCTTCCGCCGTCTGAATCCAACGGGTCGACTCGGAGAGCGACTCGGCTTTTTCGCAGAGTGCGATCTTCTTCGCGAGGTTCTCGGCGCGCGCCTGCGCCTCGGCGGCAAAGTGCGCTTCGCAGCGTGGCCAGACGGCATCGTGGGCCGCTTTGAAGCGACGCCAAAGGGCGTCGGCCTGCGCGCGCGGTACGTCCGCCGCCTTACGCCACTGATCCTGCAGGTCGCGCACGTCGCGCGCGATTGCCTCGGGGTCGTCGAGTGCGTGCAGCGCTTCCATCTTCGCGCAGAGCTGCTCCTGCACGCCGGCGTTGGCCCAGCGCTGCCAGTCGTCCGCGTCGCGCAGCTCCTGCAGTTTCGGCGTCAGCACGGCCTGAGCCGCCTTCAACCGCCGGCTCACGTCCTCGGCATCCTGTTTGGCGGGGAGCGGCGGCAGGTTCGCGAGCGCGGTCCGCACATCCCGGAGCGCGCGCTCCGCCGCCTTCAAGGAGAGATCGGGCCTGGCTGAAAGCGGCTCGACGCGACTGAGCAGATGCTGCAGCCGGGAAAGCGCTTCGCGGCGCGCGCGCGCGTCGGCCTCTCGCATCTCCGTCTCGCGGGCGCTCAGTTTGGCTTCGGCCTCGGCGTAGCGGGCCGCCACGATCGCATCAACCGAGTCGCCTGCGGACAGATCGACCCATTCGCGACGGGACATGCCGAACAGTCTGCGCGCGGACGCGAGATCGGGTTGGTCTGCCGCCGACGCTGCCTGGTCGGCCAGCTCGGACAGCCGCGCATGGCGCCGCTCAGATTCGCGCGCCACGCGCTCCTGAGCCTCCCGCACTTGCTGTGCGGCCTGGGCGTCTCGCGCGATGTCATCCTGGGCCTCACGTTCGGCGGCTTGGGCGCGCGCGCGTTCGGCAGCTGCTGCCTGTTCGTGGCTGTTCGCCTCTTCCATTGCCGCGGGGCCAGGGTCCGGCTGAAGGTGGATACTACTCGTGTTCGTCCCGCCTGCCGCGCCTGCCTCACCCGTCCCACCGGCCTCGCCCGCCCGGCCTTCCTCACCCGCCCCATGCCGGGCCCCCGTCCGACCGACCATTTCCTCGCCTGCTCTCCCGGCCTCGGCTGTCCTGCCAAGAGCAGCGCGGTCCTCGGCCTCCCTGATGATGCCGCGCGCGCGCTTTGCCGCGCTCTTGTTCTTGCCGCGCGCGGCGATCTGCTCGAGCTGCTCCGGGTCCGTCACGAGCTCCACGCACGAGAGCGCCGTGTCCTTGTACTCGCTGTTCATGGCGACGGCCAGAATCTCGGCCTGCTCGCCGCGCTCGCGCAGCAACTCCAGCGCGCCGCGGCGCGCCGCCTCGGAGACGCTATGGCGCGCGATCGATCCCCACGCGTGAGGATCGGTCGTGCGCGACAGCGCGCGCAATGCGACGATCTCGCGCGCGGCGCTCTTGGCGATGTGCGTCAGCGCTCGGGGATCGCCGAGCGCGTCCACCGCGTCGAGGCCCTCCGCCTCTCCGAGACCCTCGAACAACTCCAGCGCGATATCGCGAAGCATGGCTGCGGCCTGCCCGCGGACCGCCTCATCCGGTTCGTCGCGGGCGATGCGACCAAGGACGGCGGGGTCCATCAACTTCGCCACGGCCGCGCGACGCACGCGCGGATCCTCGTCCTCGCAGGCGATGGCCGCGATGCTGTCGCGGTCGTCCAAGGGGATCTCCGACACGAAGGCGAGGCGGACCGCGGGGTCCGGATGCTTGTGACGAGGGGCCGTGCGGAACCGATCGAGCAACGTCATTCCTGCGCTCCGAGTTTCAGTATGCTAGACAAGCTGGGTCCAACTGCGCGGGGCCAAGAGGTGCCATTCTAGTCAAGTCGTACAACATATCAGGCATTCTCGTTGCACCTTTTCGGAGGAGTCCAGAATCCCTCCAAAATTACGGATCAGCTTCGCAATTCCGCTGATGTCGGCCTGCTTTTGCCTCGGAATCGTGCAAGCAGCCCGGTCTCGGGGACGGGGCAATCCCACCGAACCGACCGAGCCGCCTCCAGCGGGATCGAGCATTCGTCGGGGATAATTCTTCAACGGGCCTTAAGATCTTCTGATTCTGTGAACTACCGTTCCGTTGTCGACACAGTCCAGGCAGCCTTGAAAGCGCCCCCTTCGGGCGCCGCCGCGCACGCCATGCTGGCCCCGCGGCCGCGCCGCGAGTGGCCGAAGGATTTCACGCCGTCCGCCCTCCGTCATGCGGCCGGACTCCTGCTGCTCTTCCCTATCGACGATCACGCGCACCTCGTCCTCACGGTGCGCGGGGACTCGCTCGGACGTCACGGCGGCCAGGTGTCGCTGCCGGGCGGCGTGATCGAGCCGGGCGAAAGCATCGAACAGGCAGCGTTGCGGGAGGCGCACGAGGAAGTCGCGCTCGACCCTGAGGGCGTGAGGACACTCGGGCGGCTGGCACCGCTGGACATTCCGGTCAGCGGATTCCGGCTTCACCCTGTCGTCGCGTCGATCGACAGCCGTCCACCACTTCATCCCGCCGACGGTGAGGTCGCGCGCATTCTGGAGCTCCCCGTTGAGGCGTTTCTGGATCCGGCCTCGTTCGGCCAGCGGACGCTCGTCCGCGATGGGCGCGCGATCGACGTGCCAGCGTTCCTCGTCGGGGGCGTTGAAATCTGGGGCGCGACGGCCATGGCCCTGGCGGAGTTTCTCACGTTGCTCGGCTGGCCGGGCCCATACACTTGCCGATCGGCGTAGCGTGCATGTTCTACATTCGCGAGTGCTGTTCACCAAGTAGGCCGGACCTTTCAGGTCCGGCGTTCGGCTTTCAGCGGTCAGCTGTCAGCGTTCAGCTCACGGCAGTGCTGAAAGCTGAGAGCCGACACCTGAAAGCTGAGAGCCGACAGCCGAGAGCTTCTCGTTTTCAGTAAGATACGCACGCATTGGCCAAGCGCAGAAAACCTTCCGACCAATCCCTGTTCGACCGCATCGACGTACCCGAGGACACGCGCACCGGCAGCGCCGGCACTGGAGGCAACGGCGCGGGCGGGACGGCCAACGTCGCCCTTCACGAGGCGGCGCAGGCGCGGTACCTGAACTACGCCCTCTCCGTCATCACCGCCCGGGCCCTCCCGGACGTGCGTGATGGCCTCAAGCCGGTCCAGCGCCGCATCCTGTACACGATGTGGGAGCAGAACCTGACCGCCGACGTCAAACACCGGAAGTGCGCCAAGGTCGTCGGCGACGTCATGGGCAGCTTCCATCCGCACGGTGACGCGGCGCTGTACGAGACGCTCGTCCGCATGGCGCAGTCGTTCTCGTTGCGTTATCCGCTCGTGGACGGGTCGGGCAACTTCGGATCGCTCGACGGCGACAGCGCTGCCGCCATGCGCTACACGGAGTGCCGCCTCGCGCGCATCAGCGACGAGATGCTCAGCGAGATCGAGCAGGCGACGGTGCACTTCCGGCCCAACTACGACGGGACGAAAACCGAGCCGGTGGTCCTGCCGGCACGCCTGCCGAATCTGCTGGTCAACGGCGCCACCGGCATTGCCGTCGGCATGGCCACGAACATTCCGCCGCACAACCTGGGCGAGGTGTGCACGGCGCTCATCAAACTTCTCGACAACGAGGACATCGGCGTCGCGCAGCTGTGCAAGTACGTCAAAGGGCCCGACTTCCCGACCGGCGGCCAGATTCTCAATTCCCACGACGAGCTGAAAGAGATTTACAAGACCGGCTCGGGCACGGTCCGCCTGCGCGGCACCTGGGACATCGGCCCGGAGACGCGTTCCACCAAAACGATCTACATCGAGAGCATTCCGTACACCGTGAACAAGGCGCAGCTCGTTGAGCGCATCGCGGACGTCGTGATCAGCCGCAAGCTGCCTCCGCTCCTCGACGTGAAGGATCTGTCGACCGAGGACGTGCGGATCGCGATCGAACTGAAGAAGGACGCCGACGAGAAGATGGTCATGGCCTACCTCTTCAAGCACACCCCGCTGCAGATCAACTTCGCCGTCAACCTGACGTGCCTCATCCCGACCGAGGAGCCGCAAGTCGGCCGCCCGGAACGGCTCGATCTCAAGCAGATCCTCTGGCATTTCCTGCACTTCCGGCTCGAGGTCGTCACGCGGCGGCTCGAGCACGAGCTCGGTGCCCTCAAGAAGCGGATCCACATCCTCGACGGCTTCGAGAAGGTGTTCGACGCCCTCGACGAGATCATCCGCATCATCCGGAAGTCCGACGGCAAGGCAGACGCCGCCGACACGATCATGCAGCGGTTCGATCTCGATCCGGATCAGACCGACGCCGTCCTCGAGCTCAAGATCTACCGCCTCGCCCGGCTCGAAATCCTGATCATCCGCAACGAGCTCGACGAGAAGCGGAAGCGCGCCCGCCAGATTGGCGGCCTGCTCAAGGACGAGGCGAGCCGCTGGAAGCTGGTGCGGACCGGGCTCGAAGAAATCCAGCAGAAATACGGCGACAAGCGCACAACGCTCATCGCGGGCGACACCGCCGAGTCGGAATACTCCGCCGACGATTTCATCGTCGAAGAGGACAACGTCGTGATTGTCTCGCGCGACGGCTGGGTGAAGCGGCAGAAGGAAGTGAAAGATCTGTCGACCACGAGACTGCGCGAGGGCGATGCCGTGCTGGCGGCCTTCGCGGGCAGCACCCGGGCCACGTGCGTCTTCTTCAGCAACTTCGGCGTGGCATACACCAGCCGCGTGATCGACGTGCCGGCCTCCACCGGCTACGGGGAACCCATCCAGCGGCTGTTCAAGCTGAAAGATGGAGAAAAGGTCGTTGCGGCGCTCAGCCTCGATTCGCGCGTGGCGGGAAATATCACGCCGAAGAAGGACGGCGAGGCCGCGCCGGTACACGCCGTGTCGGTCACGAGCGACGGCTTTGCGCTCCGCTTCGGCCTCGAAGCGTTCGTCGAGCCCAGCACCCGCGCCGGCCGGCGGTTCGCCCGTCCGGCTGCGGAGGCGGAGGTGACGGGCGTTGCGAGAATCACGGGACGCGAAACGCTCATCACTGCAACCGCAGAGGCACGTGGCCTGCTCTGCCGTGCCGACGAAGTGAACTACCTGTCGGGCCCCGGCAAAGGCGTGATCCTGATCAAACTGTCGTCGAACACGGATCGGGTTCTGGGATTCATCGCCTCCGAGGGCGACCGGGATCTGCTGACGGTGGAAACCAGCCGTGGCGCCGAGCAGACGATCAGCACGGGGAAATACGAACTGACCGGACGAGGTGGCAAGGGGCGCGAGCTGCTGCAGCGCGGTCAGTTCACGCGCATTGTCTGGCCCGATCCTTCTGCACCGATCCTGCCGGGTGCGGTACAATGAGCCGCAGTTGCCGTCGCGCCCGATCGGAAGGTCGGCCTTCGATTGACTCGGGACGACCCTGAGTGACGCCGAAGGATCGGGGCTGCGGCTTATCCGTGCACGCGGACACCGCGTACACGTAGACCCGGGTTCGAGCTCGGGCGCTGAAGAAACAACGCCAACCCTCAGCCTGAAAGGCCCATCGGCTTTGCCTCAACAAGAACGCGTCAACATTGCAGTCTTCATCGATTTCGACAACATCGAAATCGGCGTCAAGAACACCCTCGGCGAACATTTCGACATCGGCATCATTCTCGAAGCGCTCAAGGAGCGCGGCGAGGTGGTGACCAAGATCGCGTATGCCGACTGGACGCGCGCCGGGGAATACAGCCGGGCGCTCACGCAGCACGCCATCCGTCTCGTCCAGCGCAATCTGACGCCTGGCGGCGACAAGAACGGCGCCGACATCAACCTCGCGCTCGACGCGCTCGAGATGGCGTTCACCCACCCGCACATCAACGCCTACGTCATCGTCGGGGGCGACAGCGATTTCCTGTCGCTCGTCGAAAAGCTCAAGCAGTACGACAAGAAGGTCTTCGTGGTGGGCGGGCGATCCTTCACGAGCACCATCCTGCAGCGCAACTGTCACGAGTTCATCGCGTACGAGAATCTGATCCGCAAGCCGGCGGCGCGAGGCGGCCGTCCCGCCGCCTCGACTGCCTCGGCCTCGCTCGCGCAGGCGTTCCCGCTCGTGCGCCGCGCCCTGAAGATCCTGGCGGACCGCGAAGTGACGCCGCAGACCGGCTTGCTCAAGAGCACGCTGCTGCAGCTCGATTCGACATTCTCCGAGCGCAACTACGGCGCCTCTTCATTCCTCGACTTCGCGGAAAAGCTGGCTCAGTCGGGCCTGGTGCAGCTGAAGCACTCCGGCCGAAGCGTGATGGTGGAGCTGAACGGCGGCTTCGAAGACACCGATGCGCCATCAACCGACGTGAAGATCCGCGCCGCTGAGGAAGGCCAACCGTCAGACGTCAGGGCCGCGACCAATGGCGGGGCGAGCGCGTCACAAGGACCGACACCTGCTCCGTATCTGGTCGGAGGCGACCCGCGACCTCCCGTCGGAGGCGATCAGCGGCCGCCTGCGGAAGTCCTTGGCGACAATGCAGAAGGCGTCCTTGTCGTTGGCGGCATTCTTCGCGCGGCCACGAGCGCCCGCTGGCCGATGTATCTCCGCAACGTCAAGCAGCTGCTGCGAGCGGCGAGCTTCGACGAGCGCAGCTACGGGTTCGGCGGCCTGATGGATTTGCTGCGCGCCTGCCAGCGCGAGGGACTCATGCAGGTGGAGCGCGATCGACGCAGGGGGATGCGGATCTTTCAGGGAGCGGCGCTCGGAGCCGTTGGCGTCCCGAGGGCCCAGGCGGCCGCGCACACGGACACGCAGCCCGTTGAATCAATGTCTGCGGCGGCAGCCGACTTCCCGGCATCGAGGGAGTCCGCCCTGGAGGATGCCGATGCGGACAACGTCGGGAACGTCATCGACGTCCGCAACGTCATCGACATGACCGACATCGCAGACAGGGAACCCACGACGGTCGTGGACACCACCGCGGAGTTGCTGGGCCGGGCCAAGGCAAGACGGCCGCGGGCCCGATCGGCCGCGGCTGCCGCCGCGCCGCGCCGCGTGACGAAGAAAGCAACTGCCGCCCCCGTCCGCCGGACGAGCCGTCCGCGCCGGCCGAAAGAGGAGTAGCGCGGGCCTTGTAGGACGATTCGTAGCGCGGGACCTTTGAGGTCCGCGAGTCAGGCCCGCGAGGTTGACGGGCCTGAAAGGCCGCCCTACTTGTCGGGTGCCGTTTCGAGCGACAGCATCCACTGCTTGACGGTGTCGGTCAGCGGGCCGCCCGCGAGCGTGTAGGCATCGGCCCACTTCCGCGCTGCCTTCGCGTCTTCCCCCCTCGAGCTCACAACCGCGCCGGCGGTGTGTAACTGAGACATCCACTCGACGCCGAGATACAGCGCTTCGGTATCGTCCTGACGGTCCGCAAGGAAGCGCTCCAGCATCGCCACGGCTTCGCGGCCCCGGCCGATCTTTGCGTAGACGATGGCAAGGGGTTTCGCGAAACGGGTCTCGGCCGGCCATTTGCCGATCGCTTCCTCGAGAATCAGGCGCGCCTCGTCCACATTGCGGAGCCGCATGAACGCATCGCCGAGCCACTCGTAGATCTGCGGGAAGCCTGCACCGTCGACGAGCGCAACCTGCCAGATGCTGATCGCTTCGAGATCGCGGGCCGACGCTGCGTACGTCGCGCCCAGATAGGCGAGCGCCGCCGTGCTGTCGGCGCCGGACAGTCCGGTCTCCAGCGCGCTCCTGAAACTCTGTTCGGCCTTCGCATCGTCGCCCAGGACGAGAGCGGCGGTTCCTTCATCGAACGCGCGCGCCGCGCCCGCCGGCAGCGTGTCTCGCAATTGCGGGAGCGTGTCGCGTCGCGACACGGTTTCGCGGCGAAATCGCCTGGCCAGCAACTCGTCGCGAACGTCGAGCGCGACGACGCGCTGCGCAACAGCAGCGCTGGCGGTGGTCGCCGGTGGGGGCGCCACCCTGAACGCACGGGCGATCGTCCGGACGCTCGCTCCCGGGCTGTCGGCTGAGGACAACGCCGCGCGCAGGTAGTACTGCCCGGGAGCCAGTTCGCGGACAGGCATCGCGTACGAAAAGACATTGCGATCGTCGCCCGCCGAGCGGCCAGGCACGACAGCGCTGAACAGCGCCGGGGCGTCAGGGCCTGGCGCGACTTCATATCGCATCAACAACGTGCTGGCGGTCGCACCGTACGCCTCGATGTATCCCTGGACGCTTCCGAACCGGACCTCGTATCCGACGGTCGGCATCAACAGCTGCCGAGCGTCCAGCGGTCCGCCAATCATCAGCTCGCTCAGCTTGAACGCGCCGGCGTCAATCAGGTTCGCGTGGACAGGATGTTCGACTGACCCCACGCGATCGCCTTCCGCGATGGCAAACTTCAACATGTACTCCCCAGGATCGAGCGAGGCGCTCCCCGAGAACACTAACGGCGACGGCGCTCCACTGATGGCGGGCGGCAGCCGGCCAGTTCCCGTCTGATTGAGGATGATGGCGCCCTTGCTGTCGGTGATGACATAGCCGAGGGTGACGCCCTGAGCCGACGTGTAGCTCGTGCCGACATCCGCGTGAATCACAACCTGGATCTTCGACTCCTTTGGATCGCGCAGCGAGAAGGTCGCGATGCGCAGCGGAAGGCTTGGAAGCACGAGCGGCGTGCCGAGCGCGGCGGCGACCGTTTCGAGCGCACTGGGCGTGCCGGCCCTCGGGGCCGCGGCGTGCGCCAACTCCCGTCGCGCTCGAACGACGGCGCCACGGCGTGAGACCTGCACGTTGATGGGATGGGCCTTGCCGTCCGTGTCGGTCGGAACAGACTCGACACCGACCAGGTAGTAGCCGGAAAGCTCCCGCTCGAGGCGCGCGATCGCCGCGGATCCATTTCCCATCACATTGAACAACGCCCCGCGCGACGCCGACGCGATCACATCGAGCCCGGCCGCCAGCTCCTGGCGGTCCCCAACCCCCGAGAATGTGGGGCCGGATTGGGATACGTCGAAGGGTTGATCGTCGAGCTTCAAAACGTAAATGCTCGTTCGGGCCGCAGCCGATAGTGAACCGATCTCGATCACGCTTTGCGGATCATCCGTGAGGCTGAAGCCCTCGGAAACGAGCACGAGGGTCTTGGGAGCGTCGATGGCCGTGAGTGCTTTCAGAAGCGATCGGAGCGACATCAGGGTCTGCTCCCTGTCGGCGACTTCCGCCGACCCGATCACCTGAGCGTCCGAACTGATTCTTTCGCGGCAGGTTCCGAGGTCGGCATCGGTCGTCAAGGGGACGGGATTCGGGAGAGGGCTGGACGCGACGGTGGTGACCAAATTGCGGCGAGAGGCGTCCGCGAACGCCTCGGGCCACATCTTGCACTCACGGACCGATACCACGTCGAGCGTCGACATCTGGCCACGATAAATATTCACCGCCTCGACGGGGGAAATAGCGAGGTCGTGCCAGTACTCGATCTCCCGCATCGCTTTCAGGGCCCGTCCGCGCTCGCTTTGACCGCTCATGAGGGAGAGCGCCTTTTTCACAGAATCACGGTCGGTGGTAAACGGCGTAGAGGCGGAGCCATGACCAAGCCCCACGGCGGCGACGGGATCCGATGGCTGTATCCGATCGATGAAGGCGTTGACCGCCGACCGGAGGCCCATGATTCCATCGAAACGGATGTTCGGCTGATCGACCGCAATGAGAATGAGCCGTCCGCTCGTCGTGTTCTCGTTGCTGGAATAGCCCGCGGGGGCCGGCGGTGGTGGGGCACTCGTTTGCGGCCTTGCGAGCGGCACCCATTCGGCGCTGACGACGCGGCGCGCCTTGCCGTCAATGGCGATGCGAAAATCGCCCGACTTGAGATCGTCAATCGGCCGACCGTCGCCGTCCACGACGGTCACGTCGATCGGCGTCACGTCAACGCCCGATCGGAACACTGGTGTCTGGGGCTGCTGACCGTGAGCGGCTACGACCGCGGCGACCACCAGCACCGTACTAAGGACCCCGGCCAATCTCATCGGGCACCGCCTTGTGGTGGCTGCAGCTCGGAAAACCCCCGACCGTCGCGAGTCTCAGCGTCCACCATCTCGTGGAGGCGGGAGCGCGGCGAGCCGCTCGGTGAAGCGCGTGTCGCCCGGCCACTTCTCCGTCGCTTCATTCAGGATGCTGCGCGCCTGATCGAAGCTGCGGATGCGGATGAGCGCGTCGGCAAGCCACTCAAAGATCTGGGGATACTCCTCGCCGTCGATGAGCGCGGTCTGCCAGACGATTGACGCTTCGAGATCGTGGCCGAACGCGGCGTAAGTGGCAGCCAGGTATGTGAGCGGCGCCGCACTGTTGTCTGTCACGGGCGTTTCCCGTTGTGCACTCTTGAAGCTCAGCTCCGCCTTCACGAAATCACCGGCCGTCAGCGCCGCGACGCCCGCCTCAAAGGCGGTCCTGGCGGCAGCTGCCACAATCTCGCGGAACGGCTGAAGTGTCTCGGCCCGGATCAATTCCTCCCGTCGGAACGGGCGCGCCACCACCGCCGGCGCTCCCCGCGCGGCGCCCGGGGCGGAAGAAGCAGCTGGCGGGGCCGCTGAATCCGGTCTCAGGCCTGTCGCCGCAGGAGCCGTGGGGACCACTCTGAAGGCGCGCGCGACTTTCTTCAACGAGGTCAGGGTTGACGATTCCGACGAGAGCGTGGCTCTCAGGACGTACGAGCCTGGCGGCAAGTCGCTGACCGGCATGATGTAGGAAAACACCATCCGCCCGTCGCCAGATGATCGACCGGTGACGACAGCGCTCACCACCGACGGCGCGTCGAGAGTCGGCGCGATCTCGTACCGCATCAGCAGGTCGTCCGACCCTCCGTAGGTCTCGATATATCCCTGCAATTCGCCAGAGTTGATGTCAAAGCTGACCGTCGGCCCCAGTTCTCTGGCATCGGCGGGGTCGCCAATCATCAGCTCGCTCAGTTTCAGCGAGCCGGCATCGATCAAACCCGCGTGAATGGGATGTTCCACCGATCCAACGTGACCGCCTTCCGCCACGGCCAGTTTCAACACGTACTCCCCGGGAGCCAGGCTCATGGTGGCGGTATAGGGCAACGAGGCCGGAAGGTTTCCGGGGGGAGCGAGGCGGCCGTTTCCCACTTGCCGCGTCACGATGGCCCCATTGGTGTCGCTGATGACATAGCCAATCGCCACGGCCACGGCGGATGTGTAAGCGCTCCCGATGTCGGCATGGATGAGCACCTGAATCTTCAAGGGATCCTGATCGCGCAGCGAGAACGTCGCCACACGCAAGGGCAAGCCGGGCGAGACGAGCGGCGTGCTCAGTGCAGCCGCGACCGATTCGAGCGGGCTTGGCGCGCGCGGCTTTGTCCTCGCCCCGTGTCCCAGCTCACGGCGCGCTCGCACCAGCGCTCCGCGGCGTCCAACCTGTACGGAGATTGGATGCGCCTTGCCGTCCAGATCCCCGGCTGTCGATTCGACGCCCACCACGTAATAGCCGGAGATTTCCCGCTCGAGACGCTCAAAAGCGGAGCTGCCCATACCCACCACCTCGAACACCCAGCCCTTCGAAATGGACGTGAGTAAGTCGAGCCCGGCGAAGCGGAGCTGGCGGTCCAACGGCCCCGACGGCCGTCTGCTCGAAGCGTCGAAAACGCGATCGTCCAGTCTCAAGGCGTACACGGTGGTGCGCGCGGCCGCGGCCAGCGAACCGAGATTCAGGACGCCGCCAAGCTGGGATCCCATCGCGAATCCCTCGGACACCAGGACGAGCGTTTTCGGCGCATCGATCTGCCGCAAGCTCTCGAACAGACCTTGCAGGGACAGGATCGTCCGGTCTGTCTCCTGTCTGAGCGACATGGCGATCGTTTGCGCGTCGGCGGCGATCTGCGCCGGACAGTTCGGATTCGTCGCCTGGGGTCGCCCGCACTCGCGAGTCACCACAAGCTGGATCGTCGTCTGGCGTCCTTCGACGATCTCGATGGCCTCTGATGCGGTGATGTTGGCGAAGCTCGTATCCGACGATACCCTCATGTCGCCGCTCATCCGCGCAAGCGCTTGCTTCACGCTCTCGCGGTCGGTCGTGAACGGAGTCGAGATGCCGCCGCCAAGCGCGACCGCGGCGACCTGATCGGATGGCTCGAGCCGATCGATGAAGGCATTCACGGCGAATCTGACGCTCGAGGCTCCATCGACGCGAATGTTGGGTTGATCGATCGCAATGACAATCAGCCGTCCCGGGGTGGCGCCCTCGTTTGACGAGTAGCCGGCAGGCGGGGGAGGGGGCAATGGCGACGTTGCGGGTCTGGTGAGGGGCACCCACTCGGCCCGGACGACTCGACGCGTCTTCCCATCAATGCGAACCGTGAAGTCGGCAGGCCGCAAGTCCGTCAGCGGCAGCCCGTTGCTGTCGACGACCGTCACGTCGAGAGTCGTCAGCTCGACCGACGACCTGAAGGTCGGGCCCTGGGAGCTCGGGACCTGCGCGGTCTGCGACGCCTCGGGCCGCTCGGCGCCAACGAGGGCGCCGGCGAGGGCGGCGACGAACAGCGTCCTGGCCAGCCGCATCATGTTTCCTTCCCTTCGAGCCTTCCCGGCGTCACTTCTTCCGCGCGCGAAACCCGCCCTGAGCCGTCAACCTCGACCCCGACCTGACGCCGCAGGCCTCTGGCGGAGTCTCGGTGGCCTTTCAACACGACTTATCCGTCGCCAGTCTCAGCGGCCAACTGGTGGAGGCGGAAGAGCGGTGAGCCCGATGGAGAACCGCGAGTCGTTCGGCCACTTCTCCGTCGCTTCCTTCAGGAGGCTGCGCGCCTGATCGAAGTTGCGAATGCGGATGAACGCGTCGGCGAGCCACTCGTAGATCTGCGCGTACTCGTAGCCATCGATGAGCGCGGTCTGCCAGACGCTCGTCGCTTCGAGATCGTGGCCCGACGCGGCGTACGTCGCGGCGAGATAGGTCAGCGGCGCGGTGCCGTTGTCGGCCACGGGCGTCGCCCGCTGCGCGCTCTTGAAGCTCTGTTCGGCCTTCACGAAATCGCCGGCCGTCAGGAACGTCACGCCGGCGTCGAAGTCCTGTCTGGCCGCTGGCGCCACAATGTCGCGAAACTGCTGCAGTGTCCCTCCCCGAACCACGTCGTCACGGCGGAACGGGCGGGCCGGCATCACGGTGACAGCCGGCGCCGTCGACGGTGGAGCCGGGGTCACCCGTGCCCCGTTCACGGCCGTGGCTCCAGGACGGGCGTCCAGCACTCTGAAGGCGCGCGCCACTTTCTTCAACGGCGTCCCGTACGAAGACCCGGACGAAAGCGTGGCGCGCAAGACGTACTGACCCGCCGGAAGTTCTCGCACCGGCACGATGTACGAAAAGACCGTTCGCCCCTCCTCCGCAGGACGGCCAGGCACGACGGCGCTCAGCACCGCCGGTGCGTCGGCAGTCGGCGCGACCTCGTAGCGCATCAGCAGGCTGCCCGCGGTCCCGTACGCCTCCATGTATCCCTGCACGCCGCCGAAGTTGATGTCGTAGCTGATCGTCGGCCGCAATAACTCTTTGGCATCCACGGGGCCACCAATCATCAGCTCGCTCAGTTTCAGCGATCCGGCATCGATCAGGCCGGCGTGAACGGGATGTTCCACCGAGCCCACCCGGCCGCCTTCGGTCACGGCGATCTTCAGTGTGTACTCCCCCGGCTCGAGGCTCGCGCTGACGGTGTAGGGCAGCGGGGCCGGAAAGTTTCCCGGCGGAGCGAGGCGGCCGTCGCCGACCTGGTGCTCGACGATGGTCCCGCTGCTGTCACTGATGACGTAGCCCAGTGTGACTGACGTCGCCGACGTGTAGTCGCTGCCGATGTCGGCGTGGATCAGCACCTGGATCTTGGACGGATCCCGATCGCGCAGCGAGAACGTCGCGACATGCAGCGGCAAGGCCGGGGTGATCAATGGAGAGCTCAGCGCGGCGGCGACCACTTCGAGCGGATTCGTCGCATTCGCGCGAGCCACCGCGACGTCCGCCAGCTCACGTCGCGCACGAACAACCGTCCCCTTGCGCCCAACCTGAACATTGATCGGATGCGCCTTGCCGTCTGTATCTGCCGGCATCGATTCCACGCCGATCAAGTAATAGCCGGAAATCTCACGCTCGAGACGCTCGAAGGCGGCGCTGCCCGCGCCAATGACCTCGAAGACCCCGCCCTTGGAAGCAGAGGCCAGGGTCTCGAGCCCCGCGAATCGGAGCTGGCGATCGCCAACGCCCGGTGGAGGCGGCCGCCGGGTGGCGGCGTCGAAGATGCGATCGTCCAGCTTCAGCGCGTAGACGCTCGTGCGCGAGGCGGCGGCGATCGATCCCAGGGCGGTCACACCGGACGGGGAGGTCATCGTGAATCCCTCCGACACCAGCACAAGCGTCTTCGGAGCCTCGATCTTCTTCAGAGTGTCGAGCAGCCCGTAAAGGGCGCTGAGCGTGCGCTCTGTCTCCTGCTGGAGCGACGCCGCGATCACCTGGGCGTCTCCAACAATCTGAAATGGGCACGCCGGATCCGCCCGTACTGAGCTCGTGAAGCATTCTCGCGTCACGGCCGTCTGAAGAGTCGCCTGATTGCCGTCGGTAATCTCGAGGGCCTCTGAGGCGGAGAGGCTGTAGACGCCGAGCTCGGAAATGAGCCGCATGTCGCCGGTCATCCGCGAGATCGCCTCCTTGACCGTCGCGCGATTGGTGGTGAACGGGGTCGACACGCCGAAGCCAAGAGCGATCGCCGCCACGCGATCCGACGGTTCGAGGTGATCGAGGAACGCGTTGACCGTCGCGCGGAGGCCCATCGTGCCGTCTGAGCGGATGTTGGGTTGATCGATCGCGATGACAATCAATCGTCCACCCGTGGAGCTCTCGTTCGTGGAATAGCCGTCGGGTGGCGGCGGAGCCGGGGGACTGCTGGAGGGTCGCGCGAGCGGAATCCACTCTACGCGCACAACCCGGCGGGGCTTCCCGTCGATGCGAACCGTGAGCTCGGCAGGCCGCAGATCCACCACCGGGCGTCCGTCGATGTCAATCACCGTCACGTCGAGCGTCGTCACCTCGACCGACGACCTGAAGATCGGGGCCTGGGGACCCGGGATCTGCGGCGCTTGCGACGCCTCCGGCCGCTCGGCGCCGACGAGGGCGGCGACGAACAGGGTGATTGCCAGCCGCATGGTGTGTCCCTTCCTCGGCGTTATTTCTTCTCCAGCCCGGAGCGATAGCTTTTCCGCGCGCGAACGCGCCCTGCGGCGTCAACCTCGACCCTGAGCTCGCGCAACGTGCCGTCCTTGACGGCGTTGGTCGACTGATAGCCGATCAGATACTGGTGCGACAGCTCCTGGAGCAGTTCTTCGAACGCCCCGTGCAGCTTGTCGATGCTGTCTGTGAACAGCGCACGGCCGCCCGTCGGATCTGCCAGCCGCTGCATGACTCGTTTCAGCGGCTCATAGGAGAGGCCGCGGCCTTGTCCAATCATGTACAGCGTCGCGTCGCTGGCCTGCAGCCGCTGCTCGGCTTCGCCAATCGTCAGATGGCTTCCTTGATCTTCTCCGTCGGTGAAGACCACCATCGCCTTGCGGCCGGTCTGCTGCCCGAGCGTCTCGATCCCCTTCGCGATCACGTCGTAGAGAGCGGTCGCGCCCAACGCCGACAGGCGATCGACGGCGCGCAGGCGGTCGGCGAGGTCCGTTGTCTTGCGCGCCACGGTGATCACCGAATCGTTGAACCCGAGTACCGTCACCAGATTCGACAGCGGCACAGCCCGCAGAAAGTCCTTCACCGCCACCCTGAGCTTGGGCATGGCTTCGGTCATGCTGCTACTGACGTCGACCGCAACAATGAGCTCCAGCGGCACATCTTCGGAAACGAAGCTGCTGATGGTCTGCGGACGCCCATCCTCCCAGATCCGGAACGCTTCACGGGGCAGTCCCTGGACGAACTTGCCGTCATTGGTGACGGTGACCGTGACTTGAACCGCCTCGACCTCTGACGTGTCGGCGAACGCCAGTCCCTTGGTCCGGAGGGTCTGGGCCGGTAACCGGCGACCGTCCTTCAGAGTGACGACCAGTCGAATCTGACGTTCCTTGACTTCCCTGCCCGCGTCCCAGTTGCAGACAAACGGGGCGGCACTCCTGACGCACACCTCGCTGCCGCCAACGAAAAAGCTGGCGGAGGCAACGGCTGCCGACGGCGAAATCTCGGCAGCCAGCCGCGTCGGTCCGATCAGATAGGCCTCGGCGTCGGGGGATGTGATCACCACGCGCACGTCCGCGGGCGCCGGTTGGGCAGGCGTCGGCGCCTGCGCCCCCGCGACCGCCGCACCGAGGGCCGTCACTGCCAGCATCGCGACGTGAAAGATCCGGGCGGTCACGGTTGCTGCCCCTGATAGCTTTTTTCGGGGAGAAGCGGACCGTCAGCCGTCGCCGCCGACACGTAGTCTTCGATGCGCTCACGCGATGCGAGCGATGCGCCACGCACCAGTGTCAGCCAATCGTTTGTGTCGTTGGGCTTGACACGATCCACGAACTCCTGCATCGCCGCGCCGAGGATCATCCTGGCGAGCGGCGCCGGGAGCCGAAGCGTGGACAACATCGACGCAACATGCAGATTGAGGTCGGGCACCGCCGTGCTCAGGGAACCGATCTGCGGGCGGCCACCGACAATGCGCCATTGGTTGGGGGCGGCGAAGCGCGTACAGAGGCAGCCGGACACCGGCGTGCCGGCCATGCCCCAGCCGTCGAAGCGCTCCGTTTGGCCCGCACCGAGGACCAGCAGCTCGGTCAGCGAAAAGAGCGAGAGCAGGCGGCTGGGCTCGTGCGCGATGTCCCATTGCGCCGCTTGCCGCCGCCATCCATCCAGCTTGATTTCCCCCGCGATCATGCCGAGTGTATCGCGCTGAGCGGAGCCCGCCCCGGTGACCACGACGGCCTCGATCCGCGTCCGGCCTCGAGACACTGCCGCGGCGATGGCGTCGCGATCGGCGTCGCGCATTGAATACGGGTCGAGGAGCGCGACTGATTGCGTGAACGTCTCGCGATCATTCGAGAGCAGAACGGGCGTGTACTCGGCATCCGCCAGGACAACGCGGCGCAGCATCGACCGCGCAAACGCCACGTCGAGCCCCAGCAGCGACCCGCTCACGCGTCTCGGCATACCGGGCACGACCATCTGCCGCGGGATGGCCCACGCCTCCCGCCGCTTGAATGCCGTGTCCTTGAGCGCCAGACCGAAATCGTGCCGGCGCGACAGGTCGCCGCCGAGAAGCGCGCCCTCCGATTCATCGCCGAAATTGAGAGCGTACGCAATCGAGCTCAAGGCCTCACCGAGAATCACTCCCGACAGCTCGCTCAGCGGCCCGGCGCACGCCTTCGCTTTTTTCGCGTCGCCCGGTTTCGTGATCTTCGAGAGATCCTTCAACGCGCGGTCCACAATCGCTGCCGCATCGGGAAGATCGTCGACGCCTTCGGGCCTCACGGCCCTGGAGGCCGTCGCGGATGTCGGGAGCACCGGCAGCAAGGCTCGCAACGTCCCGATCGCGCGCTGAATGCCGGGAAGATCAATCTGACCCAGGGAGCGGGCGACCTGCTCGAGTGTCAGCGCCGTGTCGACGGAGTACGCATGCTGCTGCTGCCGCACAGCCCGTAGTCGGCGCTCCTCGGCTGCCGGAAGATCCAGGCGATACTGCTCTCCTTCCCAGGTCACGCGTAAGGTGTCACCCTCCGGCTTGGTGGTCTTGCCCGCCAGAGCAGCCAGCACCGTCTCCTCCGCATCGCTGCGCGGCACAAACGCGGGCAGGAGCTCGCCTCGAAGCCACGCGGCAACCAGCGCGCCGTAACGACCGTCCTTCAGCGGGATGGCTGCGAGCTTGGTGACGAGGTAGGCGGCGCGCTCGCGCTCGAGGCTGCCGGCCGCCGACATGCGGGCGACGAGCGCCAGCGCTCCCTGAAACTGGCTCAGCGCAATGAAGGCCGCGCCGCCGTCGAGATCGGAGAGCCGCTCGGCCGCTCGGGCCGCCGCGGCATACACCGATGGCTCCTTCATCCCCATCCGCTCGAGCGTGAGCATCAGGGCGGTGTACACGGGCAAGGCTCTGACAGCGGTCAGGACATCGCCAAACGCGTCGGGACGCGCCGCGCCGAACGCACGGAGGCCGAAGGCGAGCTGCTGCAAGCGCTGCGCGCGCTGGTGCGGGTCACCGGTCAGGATGGCGTCCGCCAGCCACGCCGCGTCGAATGCGCCGTCCTTCTCCGGGTGTGCAACAGCCTTTCGCGCGGCCGCTGCCTCCGGTAGGTCGAGGCCCTCGAAGACGCGCGACCACAGGGCACGCGCCACCGGTCCACGCGGTGCGCCGCCGGGTTCGACTGGCACGTTGAGCAGCATCCACGCGATGTCGTCCAGCGGCCGGTTGAACGGCGTCTCGCGCACTTGCCACTCTGTCAGCGTGGAGTGCACAGTCGACACGAGCGACCTGAACCGATCGATCCGGACCCGATCGTCCTGGACCCACAGCCCGAGCGCGAACGCGCCACGCGGCGCGTCCAGCTCAGCGATCAGATCGTACAGATACGCGAGATGTCCGCTGTCCCGCGAGAGCAGGGCGCGAATGAACGGCTCGGGTTCGCCGACCTTTTCACCGACAACCGATTCCCAGAGAGGCACCGCGGCGAGACCGCCAGGCGTCATCACGCGCCCGTCGTGGACGTGAAGGTTGCTGGCAAAGGTCGCGAACACCGGTGCGTCCTGGCCAGACAGTCGCGCCAGCAGCGCGCGATGTTCCCCCAGGTACGCAAGCATCTCGTCGTTGAGCGCCGCCAAGCCATGACACAGCAGGGCCGTGCCTGAACCGGAGAAAATCGCCGCGAACAGATCCCGCGCGGGGACCGGGCGGTGAAACACCGCCTCGCTCCATAGCGCCGCTGTCAGAGGAACGGGAACCAGCTCGGTCGGAAGTCTCAGTTGAACAGTCTCTCCGCCATTCAGTCGAGACCCGAGACGCTCGAGGTCCACGCCGAGCGCGCTGAGCAGCTGGACGCGCGCCGCCGCCGCCGGGTCGTTGGCCGCCTCTACCGAATAGATCCCCCGGTTCTCTTTCAAACGCAGGTTGACGATCTCGAGAAGGGCGTGCAGTCGATCGCGGCCATCTTTCTCCTGGGAGGCGAGTGCGAGAGTCAGCGAACCGTTCGGCAGGGCGTCAAGGGCGCCGCGAAAGCGCGCCACGGCGTCGAGATATTCCGTCAATCGGCCGAGCGTCGACGAGCTGCTGTCTCTACGGCGGTCGGGCAAACCGTAGGTCAACCGCGCGACTTCGGCGAGAAAGCGAGACGGTTCGGGCGGCGTTTCCAGGCCGATGGCCCGCGCCAAAGCCATCGTTCCGCCAGGGACGGGAATGTCCTCGGAGACGGGACCGGCCGCCAGAGCCTGCGCTCCGAATGCCACCACGAGCGTGACGCCGAAGATGACCCGGAGCATTACCTTTTTTTAACGAAGCATTCTCGTTCTTCTATCAGGGACCGCAATTATACCTGCGGCATCCGGCTGCCCGTCGATGGGAAACGGAGCGAAGCTGTACAATCTTTCGCAGTATGACTCCCGGGACGTCCGCGACCTACACGGCGAAAGACATCACGGTTCTCGAGGGTCTGGACCCCGTCCGCAAGCGCCCCGGCATGTACATCGGCGGCGTCGGATCGGCCGGGCTTCACCACCTCGTGTGGGAAATCCTCGACAACGCCATTGACGAGGCGATGAACGGCTACGCCTCGAACGTCAGGGTCACGCTCCACGGCGACGGCTCCTCGATCACCATCGAAGACGATGGCCGCGGCATTCCCGTGGACAAGCACGCGGCGACGAAGAAGAGCGCGATCGAGGTGATTTTCACCGTGCTCCACGCCGGCGGAAAGTTCGAGCACGGCAGCTACAAGACCGCGGGCGGCCTTCACGGCGTCGGCGCCAGCGTCGTCAACGCGTTGTCGAAAGAGCTCATTGCGACCGTGAAACGAGACGGGGCGCAGTGGGAGATGCGCTTCAAGCAAGGCAAGCCGGTTGGTCCCCTCAAGAAGCTGGGCCCGGCGCGGGGCAGCGGCACGACCGTCTACTTCCATCCAGACGCCGCCATCTTTCCGAAAATCGAGTTCGACCCGGACGTCATCAAGGCCAGGCTCGAAGTCGCGAGCTATCTCCACAAGGGCCTGAAGGTCATCTTCGAGGACGAGACGACAAAAACCAGGGCGGTCTTCGAGCACAGCGACGGCATCGTCGAATACCTGAAGCAGATCGTGAGCGCACGTGGCGCGAAGCCGGTACACGAGGCTGCCTTCATCCTGAGCAAAGACGATGGGCTCCGTTTGGATCTCGTTCTTCAATGGACCGAAGCGACCGATGAGCATCTGAGGTCGTACGTCAACGGCATTCCAACCGGTTCGGGCGGCACGCACGAGCAAGGCCTTCGCGCCGGCATCGGCAAGGCGGTGCGCAACTTCATCGAGACGCACAACCTGACGCCCAAGGGCGTCACGCTGACGGCCGAGGACATTCGCGAAGGGATGACGGGGGTCCTGAGCCTGTTCATCGCCGAGCCGCAGTTTCAGGGACAGACCAAAGACCGGCTGAACAACCCCGAGATGCTCTCGGCCGTGGACGGCATCGCCCGGCCGGCGCTGGAGCACTGGCTCAATCACAACATCAGCGTGGCCGAGGCCATCCTCGCTCGCATCATTCTCGCGGCGCGCGCCCGCGAGGCGAGCCGCGCGGCCCAGGCCGAAGTGTCGCGCAAGAGCGCGACATCGTACCGGCTCAACCTGCCGGGCAAGTTGAGCGACTGCACCAATTCCACGAGCGAAGGCAGCGAGATCTTCATCGTCGAGGGTGATTCAGCAGGCGGCTCGGCCAAGCAGGGGCGGGATCGGGCGCGCCAGGCGATTCTCCCGCTGCGCGGCAAGGTCCTCAACACCGAGAGCGCGTCGCTCGCGAAGGTCCTGGAGAACAAGGAGCTCTCGGATCTCGTGACCGCGCTTGGGTGCGGGCTGGGCAACAACTTCGAGCTCGCGAAGCTCCGCTACGGAAAGGTGATCATCCTGGCCGACGCCGATTCCGACGGCAACCATATCGCGACTCTGCTCCTGACGTTCATCTACCGTCACTTGCCGCAGCTCATGACGAGCGGCCACATCTATCTCGCTCAGCCTCCGCTCTACCGCATCGACATCGGCAAGGAGACGTTCTGGGCTCTCGACGATGCGCAGAAGGAGGCGATTCTGAAGCAGCACATGAAGAACGGCACCCGCGCGACGCCGGACGTCACACGGTTCAAGGGCCTCGGAGAGATGATGCCGAAGGTGCTGTGGGAAACGACGCTGAACCCGCGCACGCGGCGGCTGCTGCGCGTCGAGATCGCCGATCAGCTCGTCACGGATCGCATCATGAACGAGCTGATGGGGAAGGACGCGTCGGCCCGCTTCCGATTCATCATGGAGCGCGCCGAGGAAGCCGAAGAGCTCGACGTCTAGCCGTCCGTGGCGCAAGTGAGTGCCGCTCGAAAAAGGGGTCAGACCCCCTTGCGACACGCGAAAACACAGGGGTCAGACCCCTTTTTCTGCATGCGCCTCGGACTGTAACAGCCCGATATGACTTTCACCACGGGCTGCTAGCGGGCCCGGTCGAGCAGGTCGCCGAGCGTCTCGTGGAATTCCGGCAGCACGCCTGATTGAATTGGATCACGGGCTCGGAACACGCGCCGCCCGCTCACGCGGGAATCTGCGAACTCGACGACGGTGATCTCACGGCGGTTCTGGTGGACCAGCCAGCACTCCCTCACGTTGTACTCGGCAAACCAGCGGACGCGCTCGTCGGTCTGGCCGATGCGCGGGTTCGGCGAGAGCACCTCGATCACCAGATCGGGTGCGCCCCAGACCCTATCGGTGACAACTGATTCCCGCTCGTTCGAAATGAACATGAGATCCGGCTGCACGATGAGTGACTTCCTCCTGTCGAGCACGACATCCAGCGGCGCAATCCAGATGCGGCCCAGCCGCCGCTCGCGCACATGCCGATCGAGCGCCAGGCACAGCGCGAGCACCGCCGATTGATGCTGCGGCGTCGGCGCATCGGCCGCGCGAAGCGTGCCGAAGACAAGCTCCATCGGCAGCACAGTCTCCGGTGTGCTGAAATACTCGTCCACCGTCATCAGCTTTGGCGCAGCCACGGCAGCGGCCCTCCTCACCATGTTCGATGAGCCTCTTTGGGACGACGATGCCATCGTCGTCGCGAAAGTGCAAGCATGAGCTGCACGGAATGTGAGCCGTGTATCAACGTGGCACTTTCCGGCCCGCGCGATTGGTCCGGCTAGCCGCAGATCGCGCGCAGCCCTTCCACGAGCCGGCCGATGCCCTCCGCCACGGTGTCCTTCTGCAGCGCGCCGTACGCCACGCGGAAGTAGCAGCCGTCTTCCATCCCGAACGCCGTGCCGGGAATGACCGCAACCTTGTGCTCGCGAATCAGACGCTCCGCGAGGGCGAGCGGATGCATGCCGGTATTGACCTTCATCAGGCAGTAAAACGCGCCGTCGGCCGCCGGCACGGTGGCGATGGGACCGAGCGCGGAGAGCTTCGAGACCACGATCGCGCGGATCGCGGCGAGCTCCCGCACGTGCGGCTCGCAGTAGGCGCGGCCGACGTCCAGCGCCGCGGCGGCGCCTTCCTGCGACGCAATCGTCGGGCAGATCAGAATGGTGTCCTGGCTCTTGATCATCGCCGACGCCAGACGCTCGGGATACACCATGTAGCCGATGCGCCAACCCGCAAAGCCGTACGCCTTCGAGAGCGAATACATCGAGATGGTGTGTCCGGTGGCGTCGTCAAACGATCCCGGCGATACGTGACGCGCCGATCCGTACGTGAAGTACTCATACGGCTCGTCGGCGATGTGATAGAGGCCGCGCTCGCGGCAGATCGTGTTGACGTCGCGAAGCGACGACTCGCCGAGGACGGCGCCGCTCGGATTGTTGGGGGTGATCGTCACAATCGCGCGCGTCCGGCTGGTCAGCGCCCCGCTGATGGCGTCCAGTCGAAGCTGGTAGTGCTCGTCGGTAGGGACGCGCACCACGCGGCAGCCCGCCATCTCGATCGCCATCTCGTGGTTGAAATAGAAGGGTACCGGAAGAATCACCTCATCGCCGGGAGCCGTGATCGCGAGCACGGCGTGCATGAACGCCATGTTCGCGCCCGCCGTCACCATGATGCGGCTACCGCGGTCGACGTCGATGCCGTTCTCCCGCGCCAGTTTGCGGGCAATCCTCGAGACGAGAGACGGCAGCCCGGCGCCATCCTGGTATTCGTGGGTGGACGGGCGGGCGAGCGCCTGGCGCACCGCTTCGATGGCCTCGGCAGGCGGTCCGTAATGCACGACTCCCTGACCCAGAGAAATCGTGCCCGGGGTCTCACGAATGAGCCCGCCGATGACGGGAATGATCGGCGCCTGGATCCGGTCCATCCGCGTGGCTCGCCCAGTGCCCCCCAGGCTTCTCGTATTTTCCAGAGTCTGCTCGCCCCTCTCCGTCACCCAACCACCCCTTCACCCGGTGAACCTTGAACCCCGTGAACCTTGTGAACCCTGTGAACCTTGTGAACCCCGTGAACCTTGTGAACCCTGTGAACCTTGTGAACCCATCTGCTATTCTTCTCCCGTGAATCCTCGTCGCGCCTTCTCGCTGACGGGCATCCTCGCGGGGGTGCTGGTCGCGCTGTCGTTTGCCCACCCGGGGGGCGTCAGGGCCGCCGGGTCACTTCAGTCGCCGGAACAGTTTATCGGGTTCAAGGTCGGCGCCGACAACAAGCTGGTGCGCTGGGACAAGATTGTCGAGTACATGAAGCTGGCGGCCGCAGCGTCGGACCGGGTCCGTTATCGGGAGCTTGGACCGAGTACCAGCGGCAACCCCTTCATCGTTCTCGAGATCAGCTCCGCAGATACGCTGAAAAACCTGGATCGCTACAAGGACCTGGAGCGGAAGCTGTACTTCCAGGGCGGTGCGCCAAACGCCCGCGAGCGCGACGAGATTTTCCGTCTGGGCAAGGCCGTGGTCTTCATCACGTGCAGCGTCCATGCGACCGAGATCGGGCCCTCTCAGATGTCGCTGGAGCTGGTGCACCGCCTGGCCACCGAGGATTCGCCGCTCGTCAGGAAGATCCTCGACAACGTCATCGTGGTGCTCGTCCCCAGTGCGAACCCGGACGGGCAGATTCTCGTGACCGACTGGTTCAACCGCAATCTTGGGACCCCGTACGAATCGAGCCCGCTGCCCTATCTGTATCATCCGTACGCGGGGCACGACAACAACCGCGACCTGTACGCCTTCACCCAGAAGGAAAGTCAGTACACGGCCCAACTCGCGTGGCACGACTGGTTTCCCAGCATCTGGCTCGATGAGCACCAGATGGGACAAACCGGCCCGCGCATCTTCGTGATGCCCGCGACCGATCCGATCAACCCGAACGTGCATCCGCTGATCTACCGCTGGAACACGATCCTCGGGCAGTCGCAGGCCGCGGCGCTCGAGGCGGCCGGCAAAGACGGGATTATCTACAATTCGACGTTCACGAACTTCTGGCAGGGCGCGATGGCCTGGACCGGCTGGTGGCACAACCAGATCGGCCTGCTCACCGAAGTGGCCAGCGTGCGCATTGCCGCCCCGACCGATCAGCAGCGTCCCCTCCCGCCAGGTCAGTCGATCACGCCGCCCGCGCTCACGCGCGGCGCCGGCGGCATCCCGACCCTCGGGCGAGGCGCACCCCCGGGTGCGACAAGTGCCGCTGCCGGCGCGAACACGCAGAATCCGGGCAGCAGCAATCCTTCCTTGCTCTCTACCCTGGAAAGCAGCCCCCTCCCCAACTACTCGGAGATTGGCGTCCTGCCGCCGCCATCCGACATCACGCCGCGCACCGAGTATCCGCGTCCGTGGCTCGGCGGACGCTGGACGCTGCGCGACATCGTCGACTACGAGCTCATTACGACGATGGGACTGCTCGAGACGAGCGCGGATCGCCGAGAAGCGCTTCTCAGGCAGATCTACGAGGTGAATCGCCAGACGGTCGAAGAGGGCCGGACAGGGGAGATCTCAGCGATCGTCGTACCGATCGACAACCAGCAGGATCCCCGGGAGTCAGCACATCTCGTCGACCGGCTCGATATGGCGGGGGTCGAAGTGCACCGTGCGGAATCGGCGTTCGACGCGGGAGGCCGGCATTACGGGGCCGGCGCGTTCGTCATTCCGATGAGCCAGGTGTTCGCGCGGTACGCAAAGGACCTGCTCGAGAAGCAGACGTATCCTGAAGTGCGGCGCGGCCCCAATGCGGCCATCGAACCGCCGTATGACGTCACGGCGTGGTCGCTCGGCATGCAGTTCGGCGTTCATGTCGACTTCATCCGCGCGCCCCTTCCCGGCTCGCTGCGCCTTGCACGCATCGAAGGCCTGCCGAAGATCGTCGGCCGAGTCGCGGGCAACGGAACTGGATTCACCTTTCCGTACAAAGGGCCCGACACCGCGATCGTCATCAATCGGCTGCTGAAGGACGGCGCCCGCATCGCGCTGGACGGCGCCTCGCAGGTTCATGTGACCAACGTCAGCCATGACAGAATGGACGGCCTCGCGAAGGATTTCGGGCTTTCCGCGACCGCCGCCGCGTCTGCCGGGATCGGCTCCAACCCTTCCGCGGCGTCGAAGCTGCTGGCGATTCGAACGCCGCGCATCGCGCTGTATTCACCTTGGACCGGCGGCAGCATGGATGAGGGCTGGACCAGGTGGGTCCTCGAGCAGTACGAGTTCGGCGTCACCACCGTGCACAACGCCGACCTTCGAGCTCCCGGTCTGCGAGATCGCTTCGATGCGATGGTGCTTCCCGATCAGAATCCGCGCGACATCCTTGAAGGCTTCAGCGCGGCGACGATCAGGCCGGAGTACCGGGGCGGCATCGGCGATGTCGGGGTCGAGAACCTTCAGCAGTTCGTTGCCGCCGGCGGCACGCTGATCACGCTCGGGGCGGCGTCGGATCTCGCCATCGACCGGCTGCCGATCCCCGTGCGCGACATCAAGCGCAATTTGCGCCGCGACGAGCACTTCGCCCCGGGCGCCATCCTCCGCATCCAGGTCGATACCACTCATCCCGTGGGCTACGGCACGGCCGCCGACACTTACGGCTTCTACAATAACAGTCCGTTCTTCTCGCTGGTCGAGGGATTCGCGTCACAGAAGACAACGGTCGTGGCACGCTACCCCAATCAGGATGTGGTGGCGTCGGGGTGGCTGAAAGGTGAAGAGCTGATGGTCGGCCGCGCGGCGGTGGTTTCAATCGAGATGAATCCCGGCCGCGTCGTTCTCTTCGGTCTTCGCCCGCAGCATCGCGCGCAGACGCATGCGACGTTTCCGATGCTGTTCAACGCGATTTATCTCGCCACTGCGCCCGGATTGCCCGGCTCCGATTGACGCCCGAGCTGAAGCTCAGGCCTGCGATTCTGTGGAGACGGATTGCCCGGTTCCGATTGACGTCCGAGCTGAAACTCGGGCCTACGACTCTGTGGAGACGGATTGCCCGGTTCCGATTGACGTCCGAGCTGGAGCTCGGGCCTACGACTCTGTGGAGACGGATTGCCCGGTTCCGATTGACGCCCGAGCTGAAGCTCGGCCTGCGATTC
>JAHFUL010000064.1:2748-17762 GCA_023265155.1 Acidobacteriota bacterium | reverse complement strand
CCGCGGCCGTCGATCGCGGACTGAAGCTGCCGAACGTCAACGACGACGCCAGCGGCGCCGCGCCCGATCTCGGCGCGCTGGAGGTCGGCCGGCCGGTCCCTCACTACGGCCCGCGGTAGCATGCGGTGGAGAAACGCCAAAACGCTGGTAACCGGGGGGGCGTCCTTTATCGGCTCTCATCTGGTCGACGCGCTCCTCGCACGAGAAGCGATCGTGCGGGTCGTCGACAATCTGAGCAGTGGGACCCTCGACAATCTTCGGGACCACGTCGAGAGCGGACGCGTCGAGCTCATTCGGGCCGACCTTCAGGATGCCGGCGTGGCCGATCGTGCCGTCGAGGGAATCGAGGTCGTCTTCCATCTGGCCGCTGATCACGGCGGCCGTGGCTATCTCGAGCTCCATCAAGAGGCCTGCGCCACCAACATGGTGCTCGACGGCCTTGTGTTCGCCGCGTGCCGCAGGCATGACGTGGAAAAGGTGGTGTACGCCTCGTCGGGCTGCGTCTATCCGAACCGTCTCCAGCGGGATCCGGGCGAAGTCGTCTACCTCATGGAGGAGATGGTCGGCCCACCGTATGACGCCGATCATCTGTACGGATGGGCGAAACTGATGGGCGAGATGAGGCTCCGCGCTTCCTGCGCCGAATCCGGGCTCAAGGCGGCCTGCTGTCGGTACTTCACGGTCTATGGCGATCGCGGCCATGAGAACCACGCGCTGATCGCGATGATCGCCCGGGCGTTCGTCGGCCAGAGTCCATTCATCGTCTGGGGCAGCGGAGAACAGATTCGCAACTGGACGCACGTGAGCGACATCGTGACCGGTACCCTCCTCGCCGCTGAGCAGATCGACGACGGGACGGCGGTCAACCTCGGCACCATGGAACGCACGCGTGTGATCGACGCGGCGCGTGAGGTGCTCCGCTATACAGGGCACCGGGCGGACATTGTCCTGGATCCCAACATGCCCAGCGGACCGCTCAATCGTGTTGCCGATCACGCCCTGGCGACCAGGCTGCTCGGCTGGCAGCCGAAGGTGCCGTTCATCGATGGACTGCATCGGACGATCGACTGGTACTTCTCGACCAAGGATCGCGATGTGGTGGCGTCGGGGCTGGCGGCGAGGCTGATCGAGCGGTGACCCTTTCGCTCATTCTCTGTTCGCGCAACGATCACTACATGGGCGACTCCAGGTGGCGGCTGGAGACCGCGCTCAACTACGTCGCCGAGCGCGTGCAGGAGATCGGCCCACGCGCGCGTGACGCGGTCGAGGTCCTGGTGGCCGACTGGGGCAGCGAGATCCCGCTGCGCGACGTCCTCCGCCTGACGCCAGCGGCGGCGCGGATCGTCTCGTTCGTCACGGTGCCGCTCTCGCTTGCGCGAGAGCGGCAGCGGGACAGCCCATTCCCGGAAGTGCTGGCATTGAACGCGGCGGCGCGGCGCGCGCGAGGGGCATACATCGGCCGGATCGATCAGGACACGCTCGTCGGGGAGCGCTTCCTTCGGCTGTTCCTGGAAATCGTCGAGGGCTCGCGAGGCCTGGGCCGGGGACGCGCGACGCCAGAGGCGGCCCTGTTGTTTTCGAACCGCCGAAGCATTCCCTATCGGTTTGCCGCCAGCACCCCGAGCCTTCGGAATGTGTCGAGGTTCGTTCAACTGTTCGGCACCGGGCTGAAGGTGTGGCGAGACAACCCAAAGACCGGTGTGTTCTGGACGAGTTATGTGGGGATCTGGCTGGCGCATCGGAATCTCTGGCACGAGTGCGGTGGGTACGACGAGCGGTTGATCTACTACAACTGGATGGAAACGGACATGATCTGCCGCCTGCGGCGGAAGTATCCGACGATCGATCTTGGCGAACTGACCAACTACGATTTCTATCATCTGGATCACCATGATCCCCGAGGGGCGCCGCTCGCGCGACGGCACGCGATGAAAAACGCGGACGTCGATCCGACGGCCGTCCCGCCAGTGCTCCATCCGAATACGACTGCCTGGGGACTGCACGGGCACTCGCTGGCGCTACAGGCCACTTCCACGACACCGGCCGGCTCTGTTCCCGGCGGGACATCGCTGAAGGAGCATGTGGCCCTGGCCCGATTGACTTTGCGATCGGTTGCAGGCGCCGCCTTTGATCCAGTCGTTATTTTCTGGAGGGTGCAGGCTCGCCGGGCCGGACTCGTCCGCGGAGAGCTGGCGCGGAAGCCGGTCACACGATGGGCAGGTTCGTTGCGGGAGCTCTGGACCAAGAGCCATGCGGATTCGACGCGTGCGATCGCCCGCCCTTACTCGAGTCGACTGCGAACGGCGATTGCAGAAGCCTCGAGTGCGATCGGCGTCCTGACCCTCGCGCGGGGGATTCGGCTCCGGATTGAGCTGTCGACCAGTGGTGAGATTCGTGGACGCGAGCGGGCGGAGCGCGACTATTTCTCCCAGTTCCATGAGGAATACGGCCGCGTGTTGGGAGCGCGTTTCAACCATGGCACGACGACAGGCAAGCGGGCGCTGGTCGTCAGCAGTCGGTGCCCCACGGTTGAAACCGAGTTGTGCCTCATCAAGGCGCTGCAGCTGGGTGGCTTCACCCCGGTGGTCCTGCTCGAAGACGAGCAGAGAGCCCTGCGCCCGTACTATGAGCTGGCAGGCGTCAGCGAGATTCACCGTTCGAGCGCGTTCTCAACGCCGCGTTACTACGGAACGACAGCCGCCGCGGTCCTCAGCCGCTGCCACACGCTCGAGGATCTGCTGGGATACGCGCAGGGCGGGGTTCGCGTCGGACGGATTGCCGCATCCACGGCGATTCGTCAGCTGCGGCGCGGGTCACTGGATTTGCGGTCGCGCGACATGCGCGAGTGTCTCGTCAGACGTGTGTCGTCGAGCCTGTCGTCCGCGGCGGATGCGCGGAACATTCTCCGGACCGTGCGTCCGGACCTCGCACTCTTCGTGAGCACGGAGTACACCCCCAAAGGAGAACTGTTCGACGCCTGCATCGAGGAGGATCTCGACGTCATTGCCTACGACATGGCCCACAAGAGCAACGCGCTCATGTTCAAGCGCTATGGACGCGGCAACCGCGAGTGTCATCTGGCTTCACTCTCGGAGGCGTCGTGGGCGCACGTCAGGAACCTGGAATGGACCGAGAGCGAGCGGGATCGGCTGGACCATGAGCTCACTGCCGGCTATGCGGCGGGTGACTGGTGCGGTGCGTGCCCAACCCCGTCTCGGACGCGCGACGCCGGATCGCATGCGCTCGTCCGTCAGCTGGGTCTCGACCCCGCAAAAAGGACGGCTGTTATTTTTTCCCACATCCTGTGGGATTCACCGCTCATGTGGGCGCGGACTCTGTTCACGACGTACGAGGAGTGGCTGATCGAGACGCTTCACGCGGCGTCGGCCAACGAGAAGCTCAACTGGGTGGTCAAGATACACCCGGCACATATCCGCAAGCGGTTGAAGGAGGGGTACCAGGACGAGCCCGCCGAGACACGGGCGCTGCGGGAACGGCTGGGCACGCTCCCGCGGCATGTCGTCGTGATTCCGCCGGACACGGCGGTCAGCACGTTCTCGCTGTTTGCAGCGATGGATTATTGCCTGACCGTACGCGGCACGGTTGGTATTGAAGCGGCACGGCTCGGCATTCCCGTGTTGACCGCCGCAATGTCCCGGTACGACCGGAGGGGATTCACGATTGACTCGGACAGCCGTGCGGAATACTTGAGGCGTGTCGCGCACATCGACGAGACGCCCGCCCTCTCGGGCCAGCAACGTGCGCTCGCCGAACGGTTCGCGTACGGGTTGTTCGTGCTGAGACCTCTCGAGAGCTCGACGTGGGACGCGGCCGGTGCCAACGCGTGGGTCGCCGCGAGAGGTGGCCGTCCAAGGGCGCGCATCAAGATACACGCTGAAAGCCAGTGGCGCCAGGCGCCCGACATGAGGGCACTGGCGGACTGGTTCGTCTCGGGTGAAGAGGATTTCCTGAACCGTGCCTGAGCGTCCTCGCCGCTCAGCGGGCGAGCGTCCGGTTCTTTCGCTCATCCTCTGTGCACGCAACGACCAGTACATGGGCAATTCCCGCTGGCGCCTCGAGACGTCGCTCAACGACGTCGGCGAGCGCGTGCGGGCGCTTGGGCGGGAGCACGAGGTCGAGGTGATCGTGGCCGATTGGGGAAGCGAGGTGCCGCTCCGTGAGGCCGCGGCGCTCACGCCCGCCGCCTCGCGCATCACGTCGTTTCTCACCGTGCCCCCCGCCCTCGCGCGGAGCCTGCAGGGGGACAGTCCGTTTCCCGAAGTCCTGGCGCTCAACGCCGCCGCGCGTCGCGCGCGCGGCGAGTACATCGGGCGGGTCGATCAGGACACGCTCACGGGCGGAAGATTTCTGCGATGGCTGTTCACCATGGCCGATAGCGGGGGATCGCCCGACGCGCCGAACGGGCCCGATGCCTCGCTGTTTTTTGCCAACCGCCGCAGTATTCCGTACCGCCTCGCGGTGTGTTGTCCGCCGCCGCACGTGATCGAGCGGTTCATCGTGTGGTTCGGTGACCACCTGCGGATCGAAACCGGGAAGGTCTTCTACAACATCGACGTGGGCATCTGGATGGTCCATCGCCGTCTCTGGGAGGAGTGCGGGGGATACGACGAGCGGATGATCTACATGAACGACATGGAGATCGACATGGTCACCCGTCTCATGTCGAAGTATCCGATGATCGACCTGGGCGCGTTGACTTGCTACGATTTCTACCACCTGGATCACTATCATCCTGGCGGATCACGCTCGTCATCGACCCGTCGCAAGGTGAACACGCAGGTGCTCCGCGAGCCAGCGGGTTTTTGTCCAAGCGGCGAGAACTGGGGGCTGGCGAACGCCCCGCTCGATCTATCTCCCCAGAGCCTTGGACGCGAAGCGTCAAGGAAGGCTCCAGACCGTGCGCTCCTGGAGGCTCCCGTCTTCCTGGCGTTCGCCGCCTACACCTGGCTGCGCGTGGGGGTGGATCGGCTCGTCTATCCCTTCTATCCTGTGTGGAAGCGACGGACCGGGGTCGCCTGGGCGACGGTCAGCGGGCGCTCCGTGCTGCAGTGGCCCGCATTGCTGAGGAAGATCTGGGTCGAACGAGCATCTGCGCGGGGGCCGGTGAACTGATGCAGGCTGTGAAGATTGCAGATCGGCTCGTCGGTCCTGGCCACCCGACCTTTGTCGTCGCCGAGGTGGGCATCAATCACAACGGGGACGTCGACGTGGCCAGGAGGCTGATTACGGCGGCCGCCGCTGCCGGGTGCGACGCCGTCAAATTCCAGAAGCGCACGATCGACCTCGTGTACACCGTCGAAGAGCTCGAGCGACCTCGCGACAGTCCGCTCGGGACGACGAATGGGGACTTGAAGTGGGGTCTCGAGCTTGGCGATGAAGAGTACGCGGAGATTGATCGGCATTGCCGGCGCCTTCAGATTCCGTGGTTCGCTTCATGCTGGGATTCGCGCTCGGTCGCCTTCATCGAGGTCTTCGATCCTCCCTGCTACAAGATCGCGTCGGCCTGTCTGGCCGACGATGCGCTGTTGCGGTATGTCCGCGGGAAGGGCCGGCCGATCCTGCTGTCCACGGGGATGAGCTCCGCTGAAGAGATCGACCATGCCGTGAACGTGCTGGGGCGCGAGGCTCTCGTGCTCCTGCATTGCACCAGCACCTATCCGTCCAGGGTCGAAGAACTGAACCTCCAGGTCATTCGCTGGCTGATCGAACGGTACGGCGTACCGGCCGGCTACTCTGGTCACGAGGTCGGTCTTGCACCAACCCTCGCGGCGGTAGCGCTCGGCGCCTGTGTGGTCGAGCGGCACCTCACGCTGGACCGCGCGATGTGGGGGAGTGATCAGGCCGCCTCTATGGAGCCCTCGGGGATGGTGCGGCTCGTCAAGGACATCCGGGCGATCGAGGTGGCGCTCGGCGACGGGGTCAAGCGGGTCTACGACAGTGAGTCCCCTGCGCGGAGCAAGTTGCGGCGCGTGGTCACGTGATCGCACGCACATGAAAGTGCTCCTGGCCGGGCTCGGCAGCATCGGACAGCGGCACGTCAGGAATCTGCGGACGATCCTCGGTGACAAGGTCCAGTTTCTGGCGTACCGTGTGCGAAGACGCCGGCACGTCATCCATCCCGACATGAGCATCCAACCCGCCGGTCCTGATGTCGAAGGGCTCTACGGGTTGCGCGTCTTCACTAGGCTGGACGAGGCGCTTGCCGAGAGACCGGACGCGGTCTTCGTCACCAATCCGAACAGCCTCCACATGCCCGTCGCTCTGGCAGCCGCCCGGGCGGGTTGTCATCTCTTCGTCGAAAAGCCGCTGTCGCACGATTTCCGCGATGTCCCCGAGCTCGTCGATCTGATCGAACGCAATCGCCTGGTGTGCCTCGTTGGCTTTCACCTTCGGTTTCATCCCGGTCTACGGGTTGTCCAGTCCTGGCTTGCCGGCAACGCCGTCGGCCGTGTGCTGGCCGCGAGGCTGGATTTTGGCGAGCATCTGCCGAGCTGGCATCCGTACGAGGACTATCGTCAGATGCACGAGTCGCGTCGCGAGCTTGGCGGGGGCGTGATTCGTTCTCAAATTCACGATCTGGACTACGCGTACGCACTCTTCGGATTGCCGCGCCGGATTTTTGCGGTCGGCGGTCATTGGAGCCGCCTGGACGTGGATGTGGAGGACACCGCGAGCATCCTCATGGAGTGCCTGGCCGATGGCCGGCCGGTTGCCGTCCATCTGCACCAGGACTACATCCGGCGGCCAAGGAGCCGTACCTGCGAAGTGATCGGAGACGACGGCACGATTCGGTTGGATTTCAACGCCGGTACTGTCGACCGGCGCGACGGCACGGGACGAATCGCCGAGACCCGGTCGTTCGAATCGCTGGACAGGAACGATCTGTTTCTCGAGGAGCTCCACCATTTCCTGGCCTGTCTGCGCGGAGAGGCGCAGCCGATCGTGGGCGTGCGTGAGGCGTCGCAGAGCCTGAGGATGGCCCTGGCGGCGCTGGAATCCATGGAAACCGGACAGGTGGTCAACCTCACGTGATGCCGCGGGGCTCGTCCGAGGTCCTGGCCATCGTTCCAGCCCGAGGAGGCTCCAAAGGCATCCCGCGCAAGAACCTGCTCATACTGGGCGGGAAGCCGCTCATCGCGCACTCGATCGAGCACGCCCTCGCCTCCCGTTACATCACGCGTACAATTGTGTCGACAGATGATGACGAGATCGCTGAAGTGGCGCGAACGCACGGCGCCGACGTCCCCTTCATGCGCCCGCGCGAGCTGGCCCGGGATCAGTCGCCGGACATCGATCTGTTCCGTCACGCGCTCGAATGGCTCCGCGATCGAGAGGGCTATCAGTGCGATCTGGCCGTCCATTTGCGCCCGACTGTGCCGATTCGGCGCGTGCCGCTCGTTGATCGCGCCATTGAGCTGATGTTCGGCGCTGCGGATGCCGACTCGCTGCGATCGGTCAGCCGAGCGGCGCAGACCCCGTTCAAGATGTGGCGGATTCTCAACGGCCACCTCGAGCCCCTCCTGCAGATGCCTGGCGTCGCAGAACCGCACAGCCTGCCGCGGCAGGAGCTCCCCGACGTGTACTGGCAGAATGGGTACATCGATATCGTCAGGCCGGACGTCGTGCTGAGCCTCGGGACCATGGCCGGCGCGCGGATCATTCCCTTCGTGCTGGACGAGCCGGTTCCCGAAGTCGACGATCCGGAAGACATTCCGCCGCTCGAGCTCGCACTGGCCGCGCTTCAACGAGGAGAGTGGCCCGGCGTCCTCCGCGGTGCGCCCCGGCATTCTGTGTGAAGTCGGGAGGGTAACCGGCTGACCGGCAACGCCCGCGACCTTTTCGACCTGACCGGCCGAGTCGCCGTCATCACCGGTGGTGCCGGTCTGCTGGGTCTGCAGCACGCGGCCGCTCTTGCCGAGGCCGGCGCCCATACGGTGCTCGCCGATCTCTCCGGCGAGACCGTCGCGGCGGCCACGGCGATCGCGGACACGCACGGCATTGCCGCGCTGGGCGTCACGGTCGACATCACCCGCCCGAATGAGGTGAACCGTCTCACTGAAATGGTGGTCGCAAAGTTCGGACGCATCGACATCCTGATCAACAACGCGGCGCTGACGATCGCAGGTGGCGGAGCGCGTGCCGCACAGTATTTTGCGCCGTTCGAGGAGTACCCCCTCGATCTGTGGGAGGAGGCCCTGCACGTCAACCTGACCGGCGCATTCCTCTGTTGCCAGGCGATCGGCAAGGTCATGGTGACGCAACGGTCGGGCGTCATTCTCAACATCGCGTCGGATGTCGGGAACATCAGCCCCGATCACCGCATTTATGAAGGCGCGGTGAATCCGCATACGGGAGGGCCGTTCAATACCCCGATTGCCTACGCCACCACCAAAGCCGGCCTCATCAACTTCACGCGGTATCTGGCCACCTACTGGGCCGACAAGGGCATCCGAGTGAATGCGCTTTCTCCGGGAGGTGTCTTCGCGGCTCACGATTCCAGGTTTGTCGATGCGCTGGCCGCTCGCATCCCACTGGCTCGCATGGCCAATGCGGATGAATACAAGGGTGCCGTGCTGTTCTTGGTGTCGGATGCTTCATCCTATATGACTGGCGCCAATCTCATCGTTGACGGCGGCCGCACGGCCTGGTGAACGCTCCGCAACGACCATGTCTTCGGGCCTCGTTCTCCTTTACCATCGCGTCGCGGAGCTGGAGTCCGATCCGCAGCTGCTCGCCGTATCGCCGGAGCGTTTCACGCAGCACCTCGATGTGCTCGATCACGACTGCCACCCGATGTCGCTCACGGAACTGATGACGAGGCAGCGAGAACGCCGGCTGCCTCGTCGCGCGGTCGCCGTCACTTTTGATGATGGTTATGCGGACAACGGCGATGGCGGCCGGCACGTGCTCGCACGGCTCGGGATTCCCGCGGCGATCTTCGTGGTGACGGCCTATCTCGGAGGCTTGCGAGAGCTCTGGTGGGACGATCTGGAGCGGCTCCTGCTTCTTCCAGGTCGCCTGCCAGAGACACTCCGGCTTCGCCTTGGTGTGACTGTCCACGAGTGGAACCTTGGCGAGCCGGCGACGTACACCGAGAACGACTGGAGACATCACGCGACGTGGAACGTCGAATGCGCTGAGGACCCGACGTCGCGACACGCCGTGTACCGCACCTTGTGCACGATGTTGAGAATGACGACCCCGCAGGAACGCGAGGCGGCGCTGGACGGGCTCGCGGAAATGGCCGGCTCGACGTCGACGGGCCGGTCCACGCATCGCGCCATGTCGGACGAGACGCTCGCCCGACTCGCGCAGGATCGTCTCGTTGAAGTGGGAGCCCACACGGTGACACATCCGGTGCTTGCAGCGCTCAGTGCCGACGCTCAGCGAGCCGAGATCGCGGGAAGCAAGTCGCGACTCGAGGAGGTGACCGGGCGCGCGGTGACGAGCTTCGCCTATCCGTTTGGGGGCCGCGCCGATTACACGCCGGCGACCGTCGCGCTCGTGCGGGAATCCGGATTCACCGACGGGTGGGCCAACATTCCCGGTCTCGTTCGACCAGCAGGCGATCAGTTTCAATTGCCGCGCGTGCTCGTCAGGAACTGGGATCCTGACACCTTCGCCAGGCGGTTGCGGGGATGGTTTCGTGATTGAGCGATTCCACCGCGCGCTCGGAGCGGTCACATGAGCGGCGAATCGGTGCGCCGCTCGATGGCCCCTCGCCTGGCGGTTGCTGCGGCCTCGTTCGGCGTGGTCCTGGCGCTCACGTATGGCGTATATGGCCCCGTCCTCGACGTGCGTCCGCTCTCGGGTGACAACCTCTACATTCTCGATTGGGCTGATCGGACCCCGTTGGCGACCGCGCTGGGAACCGTTGATCCGGATTTCTATCCAGAGTGGCGACCGCTCGCCTATGCGACCGTCTGGTTGCAGTACCGATGGGCCGGCCTCGATCATGTCAAGTCGTACTCCCTCGTCAACATGGTGTTGTGGGCGGTCTGCGCCTGGCTTGTCTACCGTTTGGTGCTGATGCTGGCGCACTCCGCCGCAGCAGGCCTGCTGGCCGCGTGGTTCGTGATTGCCGACTCGCGCCCGCTGTTCGCAGTGGCCGGGATCATCGAGCGACAAAGCTCCCTGGCGTGCTGCTTTGGACTACTCGCCATGCTGTGTGTCCTCGGCAGCCGAAAGGACCAGCTGACGCGACTCGAATGCGCCGGAGTCCTGCTGCTCCTGCTGGCAGCGGCGTTCAGCAAGGAATACGGGCTGGCGTTCGCCGGTGCCGTGGCCGCGCATGCGCTCGTTCAGCATCGGGGTCGGGTCGCCGTCCCGGCAGTTGTTGCCGTCGTGACCTATGTCGGGCTACGCATGGCTCTTGCGGAGGGAGCCATGGGCTCCTACTGCGAGGAGACGGGTTACTTTTTCGCGGTGCGGGGTGTGTGCTACGACAGCCTGAGCGGGACGGCCGTCAGCCAGTCGGCGTACAACGTGATGGCCACGCTCTCGGGCATCGTGCTGCCGGGGCTGTTCACCGGGATTGGTCAAATCGCGGTGTCGCCGCGCTGGCTGGCAAAGTCGGTGCTCTGGCTCGCCGTCGCGACGCTCGGCTGTTGGAAGAATCGCCGCTCGAGAAGCATGACCCTGTCCCTGGTCGGCTTCAACGCGGCGCTGTCCCTCCTGCTGTATCGCGATCGCAATCAGTTGCCGGCGCTTGTTGGGTTCGCCACTGCCGTGGGCGTCGGTCTCGCGGCTTTGGACGAACAGCTGCAGGCCAGGGGGTCACGGCGGATCCGGACGCTGGCCGCGGCCCTTCTCATCGCTCTGCTGACGGTTCAGTCGATCCGGACGAGGGCGCTCGTCCTGGCAGAAGTGGCGGATTTACTGGAACAGGATCCCTGTGGTGCCTTTGGGGATTTCCCGCACCTCGACGCGGACTTCGTCAAGCACATCAAGAGCAAGTACGGCATGAGCAATCCAGGGTGCGTCGAGTGATGGCCGAACGCCCGCTGCGCATTTTGCAGGTTGGACGCGTCGAGACCGGAGGCGGCGCGGCATCTGTCGCTGGCCACTTGTTTCGAGGCTTTCGGTCGCGTGGTTGTGAGTCGTGGCTGGCCGTCAGCAGGAAATCCGGCGCGGATCCTGACGTGTTGGTCATCCCCGACGAGGATCGCCCACTGTATCGGGCACTCGGGTATGCGGCGGCCCAGGATCGACTCGGACACCTGGCGGGTCGGTTCCCTGGCCGCGGCTGGGGATTGGTCAGTCGATCGCTCCGGCTCGTGACACATCCGCGAGCAGTCATGCACCAGTTCGTCGGGCGGGAAGACTTTGAATTCCCAGGAACCGACCGCCTTCTTGACCTGTTATCGGCGCCGCCCGACATTGTTCACTGTCACAATCTCCACGGCGGCTATTTCGATCTGCGCGCCCTCGAGCGAATCAGCGGTAAGGTGCCGACGATCCTGACCCTCCACGACGAGTGGCTCCTGAGCGGACACTGCTCCCATTCATTCGATTGCGAGCGGTGGAAGACCGGTTGCGGCACGTGTCCGGACCTCACCATCGATCCACCGATTCGGCGCGATGGTACCGCCGCGAATTGGGCGCTCAAGCGGGACGTCTACGCAAAGAGTCGGCTCTATGTGACGACTCCGTCGCGCTGGCTGCTCGAGCGAATGGAGCAGTCGATGCTGGCGCCTGCGGTCCAGGCGGCGCGCGTCATTCCCAACGGCGTGGACACGGCCGCGTTCCGGCCGGCCGACAAGCGCGCCGTGCGGGACGCGCTCGGCATCCCACCCGATGCGCCGGTTGTGCTTTGGACGACCGGCGAACGGGGGAGTCCGTGGAGGGATCACGCAATGCTGCGCTCGACGGTCGAGCGGATCTCGGGCGGACCCCGCGTCGTGTCCGGGTTCAGCCGGACTCCTCAACGACCATTGTTCGTGGCCGTCGGAAAGGACGCGCCGATCACCGGCACAGATGTCCGGTTCGACGGATACCAAGCCGATCCGGGCGCCATGGCACGTTACTATCAGGCAGCCGATATCTATCTGCACTGCGCGAAGGCCGACACGTTCCCGAACGCGATCCTGGAGGCGCTCGCCTGCGGAACGCCCGTGGTCGCGACGGAGGTCGGCGGCATTCCGGAGCAGATCCATTCCGTCAACCTTGCGGCTTTGAACCCGTGCGGCGTCGAGCACGTGGGACGGGCGACGGGCGTACTGGTGGCCGCCGGTGACGCACACGCCGCCGCCCACGCCGTGGTCGCGTTACTGTGGAACGGTGCGGCGCGGGAGCTCCTTGGCCTGAATGCTGTTCGCGACGTCGGCGAGCGGTTCGATCTGGCACAGCAGATCGAGTGTCATCTCGAATGGTACGGGGCTATCATTGACCACTGGGCGAGTCAGGCGGTGTCAGATCACTGATCTCCCGCGCATAAGCATCGTGATGCCGTCGCTGAACCACGGGGCGTTCATCGAAGAGGCGATCCGCTCGGTCCTCCTGCAGGACTACCCAAGCGTCGAACTGATCGTCGTCGACGGCGGATCAACCGATGGCAGCGTCGATGTGATTCGACAGTACCAAGAACATCTCGCGGCCTGGATGTGCGAGGGCGACGCCGGGCCGGCGGATGCGCTCAACAAAGGCTTCCGTCGCGCGTCGGGAGACGTGCTGAGTTTTCTGAACGCGGACGACTTCCTGCTGCCGCAGTCTCTTTGGACGGTGGCACGGGAGTTTCGCCGCCGTCCGCAGGCTGACGTGCTGTCGGGCCATGGCTTTTTCGTGAATGCCGTTGGGGAGCTCGGGACGCCGATGTTCAGCGATCGGTGGGATCTGTCGCGTGTGGTCCACACGGCCTGTGTCCTCGTGCAGCCGGCCACGTTTTTCCGGTCGAGGATCTTTCAGCGCGTCGGCGGCTTCAGCGAGCAGACGCGGACCGCGTGGGACATGGAGCTGTGGGCCGACATGGCGCTTGCCGGCGCCACATTTCAGTGCGTCGACGCGTTCCTGGCAGCGACGCGTCTTCATGCCGCCTCGATCACTGGAAACCCGCAATGGCGAAAACAGCGGCTCGAGGACGCTCGCTTGGTGCGGCAGAAGGTCAGGGGCCGGCCCGAACGGGCACGCGATCGGATTCACGCCGTGCTCCATCGAGTCCGCAAGTTTGCGGACCATCCGTGCAGGACGCTGAGCCAGAGGCTGTTCCTCTACTCAGCGCTCCGTCGCTGGTCGCTGTGAAGCTCCTCCAGCTCGAATGACCTGGCGATTTCCGAGGCAGGCGATCCGCTCGCTGCCCGCGCCCGCGCAATTGCTGATCAAGCGGGGTCAAGCCGCCCTTCGGCAGGATGATTGGGCCGCTTCGATCAAACGCCTGCGCCTCCAAGAGCAGGACTACCTGAACGGCACCAGGGATCAGAACGCCGCGCGTCCGGGCCAGCGGCGGGTGCTCTTTTTTGTCGCCCAGCAGACGCCGCCCTGGCTGGAAGTGGAATACAGCCTGGCCGCAGCGCTGTGGCTCCGTGGACATGATATTTGCGGGACTCTGTGTGACGGATTGTTGCCGCTCTGCGAGATGAACCTCGGGCGCACAGAGCGGCCGCCCTGTGATCTGTGCGCTGGATGGCTGACCCGCTACGAGGACGCGTTCGGGTTCAACTTCTCGCGCCTGACTCAATTCGCGTCCTGGGACGATCGGCTGCTGGCGGAGCAGCAGGTCGCCGGCGCGGCGGATCGTGATCTGGAGGGGCTCACCGTCGACACCGTCAACGTCGGGCGGCTCGCACGGCGGGAGCTCCAGCGGTACCATCGTGGCTTCGTGTTCGAGCCCTCGGCCGATCCGGCGTATCGCCAATGGCTCGTGTCGGCGATCTTGCTGGTTCGCTGGGTGAGCCGGCTCCTGGATCGCGAGCACCCCGATGTCGTCTTGTGTGCCAGTGGACGAACGCTGTCCTCAGCTTCTCTCTGCGCCGTGGCGCGGTCGCGCGACATTCGCGCGGTGACGTGGGACACCGAGCCGACTTTTTCCGACGGCCTCGTGTTCAGTCACGACGAAGCGGCGGTGTTGATCCCCCTCGACGAGGCCTGGCGTCAAGCGTCGCAGCAACCCCTGACGTGTGATGCGATTCAGGCGCTGGACGAATTCCTGAGGGGGTGGGAGCGAAGCCAGACTCCACCGCATCCTACTCATCACGCGACGCTCGACGATCACGGGGCGATCCGATCTCAGCTCGGATTGCGGTCGGACGCATCGCCGATTGTCGCGTTTGCAAACTCCGTGTGGGACATGGCAGTCGTCGATCGAGATCTGGGCTTTGCCAACATGTTCGAGTGGCTCTTTGCGCTGGTTGAATTTGCGAAGCGTCACCCCGCGATCGACCTGGTGGTCCGTGCGCACCCCTCGGAAGTGAACGGATCGCACGATCTTCACTCCCGCACGCCTGTCGGCGCGGAGATCGTGAAGCGCCATGGCCCGCTGCCGGGCAATATCAAGCTTGTCGACGGCCTGAACCCGGTGGATTCGTACGCGCTTGCGGCGTTGGCGGGCGTGGTGCTCGTTTACGCGTCGCGCATTGGTCTCGAGGTGGCCTTGAGAGGAAAGCAGCCGTGGCTGGCCGGGGAGACAACCTATCGAGGCAAGGGCTTTACGCGCGACTTGTCAGGAACGCGGCAGATGTGCGATCTGCTCGACGCCGGGGTGACTGACGACGTCCTCTCGGCGGATCGAATCGATTTGGCGCAGCGATTTGCCTATTTGTGGTTCTTTCGCTACGTCACCCGTGTCCCCCTGCTGCGCCCCCTGACGAGGCCATTCGCGCTGAGAACATTCCGTGCACTGGGGCCCGGAGGGGATCCAACCGTCGATCGCATCTGCACGTCGATCATCACGGGTGCCCCATTCGTTGATCTGGCTCGACCGCCGCCTCACTGTGAATCTCGATCGACCAGCCGTTGATCCGCCCGACGCCCACGAGGGCGCAGCAATCCCGGGATCCGAT
>JAHFUL010000064.1:0-2648 GCA_023265155.1 Acidobacteriota bacterium | reverse complement strand
TTTACGCGGAGGCGGAAGGTCGGGCTTACGTGTCACGACAAGATCCCCCGGCCCGAAGGCCGGGGGACTGGGACTACCACTTCACATTGGCGCCGAAGCCGATGATCCGGCCCTGCAGCATGGTGTTCGGCTGCAGGTAGGTGCCCGACGCGTTGGCCACCTCCACCGACTGGCGGCCACGAATCTGATCGATGTTCATCAGGTTGAAGGCCTCAATGGCCGGCTGGAGGCTGACCTTTCCAATCCTGAAGTTCTTCGACGCCTTGATATCGAGCTGGACGATCCGTTCCGCCGGGATGGAGCCGGTCGGGAACAGATCGGTGATCACCGTGCCGCCGGCCCCGTTGACCAGGTTTGCAGAGGTCACTGCACCCGGAACGCAGCTGTACGTCGTCGGGCAGGCAGTGACCGTCGTCGACTTGCCAAGCATGTTGTAGGTCGACGTGCCGTCGGGATACTTGAACGCCGCGCCGTACCGGAAGCTGGGGCTGATGGTGCCCCCACCGAGGTTCTGGTAGGAAATCCCCAGGTTGATGCCGTAGACGGTGGGGAGCGATCCCGACAGCTTGAAGTTCTTGGTGAATGGCCTCGAATAGCTCGGGCCACCCTCGAACTCCACCATCTTCGACTGGTCGCAGAAGCGGAGGCTATTGGGATCCAGCACCGCGCCCGGGTACGACGTCGCGCAGTCCTTCGTGACGTTGCGCTCGAAGGTGATGCCGCCCGAAAGCTGCGCGCCGGCGTAGGGACGCATCTGGAATTCGCCCGACATGCTGTCGTACTGGCTGTCGATCAACGGCTCCAGGTAGGTTACGTTGTTGGCGCCTGGGAACGACTGGACGATGCGGTTGTAATAGTCGTAGGGTGCGCCGTTGATCGGATTGTACAGTCGCACCTTCTGCCACTGCGTGCCCTTGGTCCCGTCGTCGGTAATCGCTGTATTGATCGTCTTCGTGCGGTTCTTGTTCCACCCATGGTAGAGCGTGCCCGTCACGGACAGGCGCGGCAGCAGCGCGTGCTGCAGCTCGACGCCCTGTTCGAGCCGGTAGCGGCGCGGGAACCCGGTATACGTGCCGAATTCCGTCACCTTTCCGAAGGTCGGGGACAACCCGAGCTGGCTCAACCCAGCCAGACCACTGAGGTTGATTTCGCAGCCTGGCGTCAGATACACGCAGTCGGTGTACGCGGTTCCCTCCGCGTTCCAGGTGCGTTGACCTTGCGCGACATCGTCCCCGTTGAGATCCGTCCAGTTGCGCGACGATGTCTGCGAGAGGAGCCCGTTGTAGGCGGCCGCGGTGCTGGTCGTCGACGCTTCGTTGTACCGATTGAACGAGTACTTGATGGCGGTCTTGGAGTTGCCCGTCACGTCGTACACGAGCTGGAAGCGGGGCGCCCAATCCTTCCAGTTCGGGATGTTCTTCAGCTCAGGGGACGTGCGGGCCGGCACGAAGCGGCCCGCCCCGATTGAGAACTCGTCGACCTGCGAATTGAGCATCTCGTACCGGATGCCGCCGTTGATCGTCAGCCGCTTCATCGTGAACGAGTCCTGCAGGAAGATCCCGAGATCGCGCTTCAGGGAATCCTGGGACAGACGGGGCGTGTTGCGGATCGTCACCGTGCAGGTGGAAGCCGATGTCCCGTTCAAGACGCCAGCGGCACCCTGCGCACAGGGCCGGGCCGTGCGCGTCGGGAAGAGCGTGGCAAAGTCGGCGTCCGACATCGTCGACGTCGGGAACTGCGTTTCGTAGTTCGCGTCGACCGCAAACGCCGGATACGCCTGCAACAGATCGCCGTTGCTCTCGGCCCCGTGGCCGTACTTGCCGAATTTCCACGAAACCCCCACCTTCGCGTGGTGCGATCCGGTCACGTACGACACCGATCCCTGCAGCACCTCGCTGACCGGGAAGTTCAAGTTAGTGGCCGCGATAGCCGTGCTCGCGCCACCGCCGGTCGCCGTGTGTGCGATGCGTGTATCCCATCCCGGTTGGCCGCGCACGATCTGGATGCCGGGCTGCATGAGGTTCCAGTAATATTCGGTGTTCTGCGAGAAGCCGCCTTCGACGAGCAGCCGGCTGCTGAGCGTCCCGGTGTACTTGGCCGCCATGGTGGAGTAGTTCGGAGAGGTCCAGACAGTTGCCGCGGTTTCCGGATCCTCGAAGGCGGTCACGTCGTGACCGCGCCACTTGAACACCCGCTCATAGTAGGCGCCGATCTTGTGGCGCGGGCTCAGCTGGTAGGTGAGTCGCAGGGCCAACTGGTTGATGTAGTTGTCGTCGAGCGCCTGGCTGCCGTCGTTCAGGAAGGCGTTTGGCACCTTGTTGACCGGCGAGCTGGCATGGCCCGAGAAGAAGAACCAGAGCTTGTCCTTCGCGATCGGCCCGCCTTCCGAGCCCGTCAGATCGTAGATGTGGTCGACCCGGTTGATCGCCGGCTGGCCTTTCCTGTCGAGGGGCAGGCCCCACACCTTGAAGCGCTGGGAGTAATTGTCTCCCTGCAGCTGGCCCGGGCGGTTGAACGCGCGGCCGTCGCCGGAGAAGCGGTTGCCGCCCTCCTTGGGCACCATGTTCAACGTGACGCCGCCGCCCGACCGCTCGGCCCCGATGCCGGCCGTCTGGTACGTCATTTCCTGGAAGTCGGCGTCGTTGATG
>JAHFUL010000063.1 GCA_023265155.1 Acidobacteriota bacterium | reverse complement strand
CCTGACCTCAAGTCGCCTTGTCATGACCAGAATATTACGACCAGAACTGACGCAGGTCAAACCCCGCGCCGTCCGTCATCACGCACCCCATCACCCCCTCACCCCATCACCCCATCACCCCATCACCCAGTCATCCCATGACCCCGTCACCCAGTCATCCCATGACCCCGTCACCCCGTCATCTTGTCGGCACGGCTCTCAGCCCTCAGCTCTCATGAACTCCCATCCGACTGAAAGCTGAGAGCTGGCAGCTGATGGCGACGCCAACTCAAGTGCTATCGGGGATGAGTTGGCACGCGCTGCTCGAGCTCCTCGAACAGTTGAGTACCACCGGTTGAGCATGTTCCCCTTGCCACGGGGCCTGCGGACGTGCAGGATCTGTCCGTGCCGGCCCCACCGGGCCGGCGAAGAGCCTCGAAAGGATATTCCCATGCGATGGTGGCTTGTCGTGCTCGCGCAGGTGGCCGGAGTGCTCAGCGGTCCAGACCCGGCGCAGATGGAAAAAGCGCCGGATCTGGGCTACCGACCAGTGCCTGCCACTCTCAATCTGCCCGACGGCGTGAAGATGGGCGCCCCGTCGAGCGTGGCCATGGACAAGAACGGCCACATGCTGGTGTTCAACCGTGGCACGCAGCCGCTCATGGAGTTCGACGCGCAAGGCACGCTCGTGCGCGCGTTCGGCGAGGGCCGCTACGTCCGTCCGCACGGCATGCGCATCGATCCCGAGGGTAACATCTGGACGACGGATGTGAACGGTCACACCGTGACGAAGATGAACGCCAACGGCGACGTGCTCATGACGCTCGGCACGCGAGGGCAGGCCGGAAGCTGGAACGAGACGACACAGCTGCTGCAGGAACCGGCCGACATCGGATTCGGGCCGCAGGGCGATGTGTTCATCGTCGAGGGCCATGGCCGGGGTGAAGGCCGCGTGCTGCGCTTCGACAGGACGGGCAAGCTGCTGAAGTCGTGGGGCGGCACTGGCAAGGCACCAGGGCAGTTCGATCAGCCGCACTCAATCCTGTTCGACAAGGGCATGGTGTACGTGGCCGATCGCGAGAACCGCCGCGTGCAGATTTTCGATGTGGATGGCAAGTACATCAAGGAGTGGAAGTTCGCGGGCCTGCCGTGCGGTCTCTATCTCGCCGCCGACGGACAGATGTACCTGGCCAGCGGCTTCGCGGGCCAGATTCTCAGGCTTGATGCGAACGGCAAGGCGATCGCCATGATGGGCCAGCCGGGCAAAGGCCTCGGTGAGTTCGGCGAAGCGCACTACATGACAATCACGCCTGGCGGCGACATCTACGTGGCCGACACCATCAACGCCGTGCTGCACAAGTTCATGAAGCGCTGAGAGCGCAGCCATGACCAAGACTCCTGGCGGGCGATCGCGCGACGACCGCCGTACTCTTCGTGCGTGAATTGGAGTCAGCCGTTCGTCTCGATCCTCGAGGCCCGCTCCATGATTCCACCGATCGCAGGCGGCTCACTCATTCAGGGGACGATGGGGAACCCGCGCCCGATGGCGGAAGCGACGCGCGGAATCTCGAATCGCAATTTCGAGGTGGTGGTTCCGCGCGGCGACACGCTGTGCGTGTACTGGCGAGAGAACGGTCGTGGCCTTCGATGGCTCATCCAGGCGCGAGCTTTACACGATGCGCAATCGGGACCTGACGACCGTCGGATTCGACGCGACCGAAGAAGAGTGAGATGCTTAAGCCCGTCCTCGAATCTTGGCGATCCACCACCGCAGGCCGACGAACAGAAAGCGCCAGTCGTGAAAGAACTCCGGCGGCTTCCCCTCGAACGCATGACCGACGAACTGCAGGATCCACCCGACCAGGAACATCCAGACCGCAATGCGCCACACGCCGGCCACGGCGAGAACGATCGACACGACGATCAACGGGATGCCGACCGTGTGACAGAACCGGTTGACCGGATGCTGATGGCTCGCTGAGTACATCGCGATCCACTCATCGGACGTGCGATGACCAATCATCGGAACCTCCACCTACCCATTGTGCGCCAGGATGAACGCGGTGACGACACGCAACCGGCCTGGCCGACGCTCTTGGACGACATGGAGCGGTGTATCCGGCTCGCGCTCATCGATGTGCCGGTGCCTGGGGACGGCAACGGCGACGGGAAGACCGGCATGGCGGTGTTCCGCCCATCGATGGCACCGAGAGCAAGCAGTCCGGCGCGCGCGATCATGATCTCGCCTCAAACCAGGCGCCTGGGTCAGTTTGGCAACGTCGAGGCGGCGACCCCGTTGATGATCCGCAAATGTTGGGGCGGGGAGGGAGCAGTAGGATCTATCGGCTGACTGTCGAACTGCTTGTCGGCAAGCCACTTCCGCACCGAGACCCCGAACGGCGTGGGTTGCGTCAAGGCCGTGTTGATATAGAGATTGGGAAACCAGTTGTAGCCGAGCGACCACGCAAACCAGCCGGCCGCCGGATGCGCAGAACCCTCACTCGGTTCAAGGAGAGCGCGGAGCGTCGGCGGCACGGTCGTCGCATCCGGCCATTGCCGGGTCGGGTCCGTCTCACCAGTGTCGTCACCCCACTCCGTAAAAACGATGGCCTGCCCGCTGGCGAGGGCCTGGGTGATCTGATCCCGATTCGAACTGTACGCCTCCCACTGACTCCGGTACTGATGGATGGCATATGCGAGATTGCTTCCGGCCAGGGGACTCGCCGTCGCCTCGCCCGCCCACGCGCTATAGAGGGGCGTCGGCACGACGATGATGTTACTGGCTCCGTCCGATCGAATGCCGTTCACGATCTCCTGAAGCACCGGTTTCTGGGCTGCCCAGGATCCCGGGCCTCCCTCGAAGGATCCGATCGTTTCGGATTCGTTGAACAACTCGAAGAGGACTTGCGGGTGGCTGGCCCACTGCGACGTCGCCATCCGATGCCAGAAGTCCGCCATGCGCGCATGGCGCAGGGGATGATGCGCCGGGCCGAAATCGAACTCGCAGATGACCACGTAGAGACCGTCGTCGATGGCGCGCTGCACCACGGGGTCCATGACCCTCGACTTCCAATCCGCGAAGTTCGCGGCGGCCTGGCTCGGCGTATAGTCCGTCGACACGCGCGTCCAGGACACCAGGTTGTCGAGATAGAACTGCAGCGTCCCGAAGTTTGTGTAATCCGACACCGGCGTCAGGCTCGACGGAGGTGTCGAGCCGGACAGACCGAACTCCCCGATGTACTGCCAGTCGTACACGTAGCCGTCCCCTTGGTCTTCGTGCCATGTGGTTGTTCCCCTCGGCCCGCGTTCCCAATGTGGGCTGGTCCGAGTGCCCGATCCCGCGCTCGACGTGCATCGGTAGACGTGGGTCGTGTTCAAGCCGGCCACGAGTTCGCCCACCGCATACGCGCCCGGGTTCCAGGCGGTTCCGCGATCGCCACGCCAGTCCTTCCGCATGACCCGGTAGCGCGAGCCGCCGGCCGCCACCATGTCACCCTCGGCGTACGAATGGTTGCTCTGCCACGCGGCGAACGCGATCGTGTCGGGCATGGCGTACGGGGCGTTCTCGGTCGCATAGAGGCGAGAGGGGTTGGTCGAAGGAAAGCGTTCAAAATTGAGTCGAATGGCCCTGGATTGCCATTTGCCGCCGGTCGCGTCCGTCTGAATTGCGCGGTCGATGTACTGGCTGGGCGTCATCGGCAGATAGGTGCCGGGGTTGGCCTTGTCTCCGTACACGAGCCCCATACCGATCGACGACACCCCGCGCAGGATGACCGTATGACCGCTGGGATCGACAAAATGATTGCCGGAGACGCTCAACCGCGGCGTCGACGCCGAGAGCCCTGTCAGGAAGAGCAGAGCGATACCGAATGAACCGACGAGCGGCACGCACCGGAATCCGGCGCCGGACATCATTCCGAAGAACTGCGCGAAGCCGCGGCCGTCGATATTGGAGCGTGATTGCATGTCGGCACCAGTCGCCTTCGGAGCTGCTTCGATCACCGGTTGACTCCCGAAAAACCGCCGGACCGTCCTCGACCGACTCGCCGCGTTCTCACCTTCCGGTGTGTGACACTGCCAGCACAATGCCAACCCGACGTGCGGGTTTTCCGCATGGTCGCGGAAGCAAATGCGCGGGGTTGGAGCTGAGTTGACAGCGTGGCCTCAGGCCCGATTCCACTCGGCGCTCACCATCGCAGACAAAATCTGTAAGTCGACGGCGACATCCGGCGTCAGCTTACCGTTCCTGCGATCCGTCGGTAAAGGATGAGCTGCACGATCGTTTCTGGCTGGCCACACTACGATCAGCTGGTCGAACGCGAGGAGTTGCCCCGCGGCAACTGAGCGCCAGATGAAACGCGGGCGCGAGGAACGTCTATCTCTCGAGCGCGCAGTACCTGCTGAGGCCGCCGCCGGCCCGTTGAAACAGCGCGGATCCTGTGATCGCACGACGGAAGAGTGAGCGCGACGAGCTCGGCGCGCGCGCCCGTGCCGATGTCGACGACGATGTACTGCTTCCCCTGGTGGAGCGGAAACGCCTGTGTGGGCGATGTCTTCTCGCCGGGCACGGTGGACCGAGGCACCGGACGTTCTTCGATCGGCCAGACGGGCGCGCCTGTCTTTCGATCGAACAGGTACAGGAAGCCCTGCTTGCTCGGCTGCATGGCCGCGTTCGTATGGCCGGTCAGGCCAGCAGCATGCGCATCGGCTGCAAGGTCCGGTTGAACGGATTGAGGACGAGGCCGAGGATCTCCAGCGTCACCACGCCGAGCAGGGGTTCATCGCCGGCCTCGCCGAGGATAACTGGCGAGTACGCCTCGCCCTGCGGCAGTGTCAGCCGGCACTCCGAGACTTGGCGGGTAATCTCGGTGCCATCGGCGAGCGTGAAGGCCACCGCCCGCGTCGGTGTGAGCTCGATGGCGCGCCACACCCGCTCGCTGAGCAACGTGTACGTCGCGCCGCTATCGACAAGAAACCGTACATCGGCGTGCTGTCCCGTGGGACCAGCGACCACACCGTCGATGTAAGTCAGACCCATGACGATCAGTATAGTCCGTGACGAACGAAAGGTTCATGACCGCGCCCATGCCGGGGTCCGAAGACCCCAGGCATCCTGATCGGCGGCGGCGGCACGATTGCGTCGACCGAAAGGGAGACGTCGATCAACTCACGCGCGGCTGGTCTTTCAGTTGAAGGGCGTATGCCAGAGCGTCGCTGAGCTCACGTTCTTTCGCCGAGGGCAGCGTGCCGACCAAGCGCGTCAGATGTCGTTTGAACATCAGCGTCAGGAAATCGCAGCGGATCGAGCTGTCGCGCGGGAGGCCATCCTCGCGACCAGGCGCCACCTCGCTCCGGAGTCCCAGCACTTCGCCGTAGACAGGCGCACACACGACTGTCGACCCATCCTCGTTTGCCGCGATGAAATCGCGCGAGACGATCACATAAAAGCCCGGCTTGTGGCCCCGCTCTGCAGGTGGGTGAGCGGAGCGGTAGATGTCGCCGCGCTTCACGGCTTCGCCTGCGCCTTCACCAACGCCGCGGCCTGACGTCCCAGGCGGACCCGATTCCGCCTGAAGATGTCACGTTCCCGGTCCTCTTCAGCCGCCTGTTCGGCGCGTTCAGCCGCCTGTTCGGCGCGCGACAGAAATTCGTGCAGGGCGCGGCGGACAATTTTCGAGCGATTGCCGGTGGCGCCACCCTGGCCGCCGGCCCGCCGGTCGAGACGCGCAAGCGTCTCCATGTCAAACGTCCGATCCATCGATTAACAGCCGGCACGTCCCAGAAGTTCCCGCGAGCATCGAGCCAGGCACTCGGGTAGAGTGCTGGGAATCGCTGTGATGTGTACACACGCCGACAGTGAACGCTGGCGTCTGTTGGGCGGTGCCGCGACGCTGGCCCTCGCACTGTGTGGTCTTACGCCGGTGGCTGACCTGCAGACCGTCGCGCCGGTTCCACTCGACGTGTTCGCCAGAGCGGCCGCGACGTCCGAGCGTGAGGCGCGGCCGGCGCTCAACACCATTGCCGCGAATTGGCGGGCAGGTTACGTCGCGATGCTGCTCGAGCTGGCCGAGCTGAGCGTAGCGCCGCGCGGCAGCGGCGGGGTGTCTCCCGCGCGCGAACGGCTCATTCTGTTTCTCGAAGAGCAAACCGGCAAATACTTCGGCCACGATTTTGACCGATGGTACCGGTGGCTGTGGTCCCTGCCCTATGCTCCGTCACGCGACTACGCGGTCTTCAAGGGACGTCTGTACGAAAACGTCGATCCGAGGATGCGGTCGTTCTTCCCGCCGGATGTCCCCTCCGTGATCCGCCTCGATGAGGTTGTATGGGGCGGCGTCAGGGTCAACGGCATCCCGCCCCTGAACTATCCGGCGCACCTCGCCGCCGGCGCCGCCCGCTATCTCAAGGACGACCACATTGTCTTCGGCATCGCGCTCAACGGAGAGGCGCGCGCCTATCCAAAACGTATTCTCGCGTGGCACGAGCTGGCGCGCGACACGCTGGGCGGCGTCGAGCTCACGATTGTGTACTGCACGCTCTGTGGCACCGTGATTCCCTACGAGAGCGCTGTGGGCGGTCAGATGCGACGGCTCGGTACGAGCGGTTTGCTCTACCGGTCCAACAAGCTGATGTTCGACGAAGGCACGCACAGTCTCTGGTCGACGCTGGAGGGCAGACCGGTGATTGGCCCACTCGTCGGGCAAGGTCTCGAGCTTCGGCCGCACTCGGTCGTGACCACCACGTGGGGCGAGTGGCGCCGCCTGCATCCAAACACGACCGTCCTTGCGCTGGAGACGGGCCACGAGCGAGACTACTCGGAGGGGGCGGCGTATCGGGACTACTTCAGTTCCGATCGGCTGATGTTCAGCGTTCCCACGCTCGACAATCGACTCCCGAACAAGGCCGAAGTGCTGGTGATGCGGCTGACGACTGGCGCCGACGGAAGCCGTGGGAGGCCCGTCGCCATTTCCGCCGACTTTCTCCGAAGGCGGCCCCTCTTCCAGCGCCAATTGGCAGGCCGCAACATCGTCGTGATGACCAGTCCGAAAGGCGCGAATCGCGTGTTCGACGCCGGCGGCTCTCGCTTCGTGCGCGTGGACGCGGACGGCACGCTTCTGGATGATGCGGGTGGACGCTGGACGATGACCGAAGAGGCGCTCGTCCTGGTAACACGGAGGAGCGAGACGCGACTGCGCCTGCCGGCCCAGCGCGCGTTCTGGTTCGGCTGGCAGGCGCAGTATCCCGACACGGTGCTGATCAAGTAGGACTCACCCCCTTCTTCCGTGCCGCCTGGCCTCGACGATGACCCCGGCGCTGGTGCAGGTCCAGTACACGTTGCCGTTGCGCGCGACCGCCACGTCCGTGGGCTCTGGATCTCCGGCGTTGATCACGCGCACGCGCATCGATCGCAGATCGAGCTCTTTGACGCGGTTCAACCCACCCGATCGACCGGGGACACCTGGTGTGGGTACTTCGGTGAAGTACAGCGTCTCGCCTTTGTGGTCGAGTGCAAGGCCGGTCGGAGTGTTCAACCCGCCGAGCAGAACGGAGGTCACGCCCGCCACCTGCTGCAGAATCACGCCGGCGCTCTTGCACGTCCAGTACAGATGACCGTCGCGCGCCACGACGATATCGGTCGGTTCCGGCTCGCCTTGGTGCAGAACGATCTTGGTCGTGCCGTTGGTCACTGATACGCGATTGCCGGCACCGGGAATGCCTGGAGACGGGATCTCGGTAAAGTACACGCGGCCGTGTTTGTCGACAGCGATTCCAGACGGCTTGTCCAGACCGCCGAGGAACAGGCTGGTCGCTCCCTCTTCTGTTTGCTTGAGAATGACGCCAGCCGACTTGCAGGTCCAGTACAGGTCGCCTTCCCGATCGACGACAATGTTCGTGGGCTCTGGTTCGCCCATGTGTAGCATCCTGATATCCCCGGTCTCGAGGTCCAGTTCGGCCACGCCGTTGGCGCCGCCGCCTACGCCTGGAGTTGGCACGACCGTGAAGTAGATGGTCTCGCTGCCCTCGACGGTGAGGCCGACGGGTCGATCGAGGCCAGACGCGACGAGCGATAGCGTGTAGCGCGGTTCCTGCGGGAGCCCGATGGCGCCAGACGCTGTAATGAGCGAGATGACGACAAGCGTGATCAACGTTCGACGAAGCATGCGGATCCTCCTTGGTGTGAGACGCGGCGACCGCCGGGGGCCGGCGCACCGACTCGTGCGTCTTACGTGTGGGTGAACAGCCGTGCCCGATCAAAAGTTCCCGGCGGCGGTCACGCGTCGTTCATGACGCCGGAGGCTCCCGGTCCGTCCGATCGGCTCCGCGCCAGGTTCGAGGCCGAAGCCCTGCCGTTCATGGCGGTGCTGTACCGTGTGGCGCGCCGCCTGGCGCGCGGCGAGGAAGAAGCCAAGGATCTGGTGCAGGAGGCCTACCTGCGCGCGTATCGCACGTTCGCGGGGTTCACGCCAGGAACGAACTGTCGGGCGTGGCTGTTGACAATCTTGTACTCGGTCTTCATCAACCGGTACCGCAAAGCGCGGCGCCAGCCCGAATTCGTCCCTGTCGATGAATCGCAGCTCGTCGGTGATAGTGGGCTGACGCCGACATTGGACACATCGGTCTTTGAAAAGGGCGCGGTCGACGAGGCGCTGGCTGAATTGCCCGAGGTGTTTCGCGCGGCGGTGCTGCTCGTCGACGTCGAGGAGCTCTCGTACGAAGAGGCGGCGGCCGCCCTGGACTGTCCCGTTGGCACACTGCGGTCGCGCTTGTTCCGCGCACGAAGGCTGCTGTTCGGATCGTTGCAAGACCACGCGCGCAAGACAGGGTACTTGAAGTCATGACACCCGAAACTGGCCACCCGCGGGCCGAGTTGCACGAGCTGCTGGACGACAGGCTCGATGGCGAAGCACGCGCCCGCATCGAGCGTCATCTCGACACGTGCCCCGCGTGCCGCCTGGAACGCGACACCCTTCTTCGATTGCGCGAGGGACTTCGTGAAGCCGTTCGTGCGACGGCGGCGCCCCCCGAGCTGGCCGATCGTGTGCGGGCGGCGCTCGACGCCGAGGATTCTGCAACGCCAATGCATGGGTCCGAGAGGCGCCGCCGGTCGCGCCGGGCCGTGCTGACGATCGGCGCCGTAGCCGCCTCCGCGATTCTATTCGTGGTGCTGTTCGACGGCCGCGGATCCAGCCTGCCATCCACGGTGGCTCGCGACTTCACGCGATACCAGGCCGGCGATCTCACCCTCGAGGTCACCTCGTCCAGCGCCGAGGCCATTCAGGCCTTCTTCGAGGCGCGTGTGACCTTCGCGCCACGGGTGTTCGACCTGGGGATGATGGGATACACCCTGGTGGGGGGGCGGTTGCACGATCTGACTGGACGGCCGAGCGCCCTGTTCGTGTACAGAAACGGATTGGGGCGCGCGCTGATCTGTCAAATGTTCCCCGGGCGAACCGAAGAATTGTCGGGTGCCACCGAACTGCGGGATCAGAATGGCATTCGCTTCCACATTTACAGGCAGAATGGCCAGACGCTGGTCTTCTGGCAGGAGGCAGGCGTCGTGTGCGTGCTCGTCTCTGACCTCCCAGCGGAGGACGTGATTCAACTCGCCTTCACCAAGGCCATGAAGCCCAACGCCGCAACCGGAGCCGACGGCATCACGCCGACTGCTCGGTGAGCACCGTTCCCCAAAGCGCGCGCTCGCTGGAGCTTGCGCGGGAACGTTCATAGTCCGCCCGCTTCTGGACGACCCGCTGAAGGTGTCGGAATTCGAGAGGCTGGGGCGGCAACGGGTGCTGCGGAGGGCTTGCGACGACTTGACGGGCGCCGCTCGGAGGCTATTTAGCCCTCACCCAAGCAAGGATTACACTCAGTAGCGCTGATGACTGACCCCCGCGCGCGCGCCGACGTCGCCGCGCAACCGCGCAACGACATCAACGTCGACGGCAAGTTCCTCGCCGTCGACGGCCGGCGCTTCCTCGTCAAGGGGATTGCGTACGGCACCTTCGCACCCGATGCCGCCGGCTCTCAATTCCCGGTCCCAGCTCGGATCGCCCAGGACTTCGGGCTGATGGCCGCCGCCGGCATCAACACCCTCCGCACCTACACCGTGCCCTCACTGGCTCTGCTCGATCAGGCGGCACAACATGGGCTGCGCGTGATGGTGGGAATGCCGTGGGCCGAGCACATCGCGTTTCTCGACGACCCCCAGCTCGTCCGACAGATCAGGCAGGACGCGTCCGCCACGGTGCGCCGGCTGGCCTCGCACCCGGCAACATTGCTGTTCGCGGTCGGCAACGAGATCCCGCCCGCGATCGTGCGGTGGCACGGCCAGCGACGCATCGAGCGGTTCCTCCACGAGCTGTACGAGGAGCTCAAAGCGGCGGCCCCCGAGAGCCTGCTCACATACGTCAATTTTCCGCCCACCGAGTTTCTCGACCTCGACTGCTTCGACGTCTGTGCCTTCAACGTGTACCTGCATCGGGAGGCAGAGCTCGGCGCCTATCTCGCGCGGTTGCAGCACATCGCCGGGTCCAGACCGTTGCTGCTCGCGGAGGCGGGCGCTGACAGCGTGCGCGAGGGCTCGGACGGCCAGGCTCGAATCACCGCGATGCAGCTCGGCCGGGCCTTTGCCGAGGGGGTCTGCGGCGCAGTGGCCTTCTCGTGGACCGACGAGTGGTGGCGCGGCGGTCATCTCGTCGAGGACTGGGCGTTTGGCCTCGTCGATGCGGAGCGGCAACCCAAGCCCGCGCTGTTCGCTGTCGAGAAAGTGTTCGCGGACGCGCCGTTTTCGTCCGACGAGCGCGCGCGCTGGCCGAAGGTGTCGGTGGTCGTCTGCGCGTACAACGCCGCCGACACGATCGACGACTGTCTTCACTCGCTGGCCGCGCTGACCTATCCCCACGTCGAGGTCATCCTCTTGAACGACGGCTCGGAGGACGCGACGGCCGCGATCGCGCATCGGCATGCCGGCGTGCGCGTTTTCGAGATGCCGAACGGGGGCCTCGGCGCGGCCCGCAACGCCGGTCTCGCTCAGGCAACCGGCGAGATCGTCGCCTACACCGACGCGGACGTCAGAGTCGACCCCGACTGGCTGACGTATCTCGTGCAGCCGTTGCTCACCTCAGGACCCGGTAGTCCGCCTGAAGAGCCTGTGAATAAATCGGGCACGTGTAGTGTCCGGCTTCAGCCGGACCCCACAAGTCCGTCTAAAGGCGGACACTACAGCGATTCATTCACAGGCTCTGAAGGCGGACACTACCGCAGGGATGTCGTGGGCGCCGGCGGGCCAAACGTCGTGCCGCAGGACGACCCTCCCGTTGCGCAGTGTGTTGCGCGCGCGCCGGGCGGCCCCGTCCACGTCCTGCTCGACGATCGGGTAGCGGAGCACGTCCCTGGCTGCAACATGGCCTTCTGGCGCGAGGCGCTCCTGGCGATCGGCGGTTTCAATCCCGTCTACGTGCGCGCCGGCGACGACGTGGATGTCTGCTGGCGACTGCAAGCCAAGGGGCTGCGCATCGGATTCGCGCCCTCCGCGCTCGTGTGGCATCACCATCGTCGGACGATCCGGGCGTTCTGGCGTCAGCAGGTGGGTTATGGCGAAAGTGAAGCCTGGCTTGTCGCCCATCACCCCGAGAAGTTCGTGCGCGGCGAAATGTTGTGGCGCGGACGCATCTACAGCCCGCTGCCGTTCATTCGCTCGTTCACGCGCTCGCGCGTCAACTCTGGCGTGTGGGGTACTGCGGCGTTTCCCTCGGTCTACAGCTCGGGCGCCCGTCCGCTGGAATTATTCCCTCACTCTCCGGCATGGATGGCGGCGTCGGCCGCGCTCGTCGCAGCAGGCGCATTCGGCCTGCTGACAGCGTCTCACAGGGCGGCGTGGCTGCTCCTCGCCACGGGCGCGGTGGGATGGATGACGACCATCGTCCGCTGTGCGATGTTCGCACGGCGGTCCGATCTCAGCAGCCTTCCACCAGTCGGGCGATGTTCGCCCGGGCAGAGCCGTCTCTTGTACCGAGTGCTGATTGCGTGGCTGCACCTGATTCAACCGCTCGCGCGGATGAGGGGCCGTATCCGCGGCGTCTGGTCACTGCCGCAAGTCGTCGCGCCCGAGCTCGTGACGCGGCGACCGTGGGAGACAACCCTCCCGTCCCTGCGCGACGCTCGCGGGTCGGTCCTGCTTCTCCTCGGCGGCACGACCGAGCGATCGTTCTGGAGCGAATCATGGACGGCGCATCCGACATTGCTGACGGAGCTGGCTGCCGTCCTTCGCGCTTCACGTCCTGCGCTCCTCGTGGATCTAGACGACGGCTGGCGTCCCGACCGTGATGTGAGCCTCGCGGTCGGCCGCTGGGGATGGCTCCACGTGCGGGCGCTTGTCGAGGAGCATTCGGAAGGGCGCTGCCTCTTGCGGGTTGGCACTCGTCTTCGCCCCAGCCTCGCGGGCACCGTGCAGGCGCTGGCGCTGACCGTTCCGCTTGTCATGGCCGCCAGCGCGGCGATGGCGCTCCGCTGGCCGTTGGTGAGCGTGGCGTCGGTCGTGGCAGCTGCCGCGATCGTCGCGCGCGCCGCGTGGCAGACCGCTCGCGTGAAGGCGGTATTCGATCGCGCGCTCGCGCTCGTGACGGGCGACGCCGGCATGCTGCAACTGCCCGTCCGGCCTGCAGCGCCCGTTCGTGTTCGTCGGCGCCTGCCCACCGCGGCGGAGGCCGTTCAAACCGTGGTCATCGCGATGCTCGTCGGGACCGTCGGCCTCGGAGCCTTGTCGATCGCGCGTGAAACCATCGCGACGCGCTCCGCTGCGTCTCTCGCGCCGGTCGACTCGCGGGTTGAGGCCCGCGGCGGCGTGGCCGTGGGCGTCTCGGGCGATCTCTTCGTCGCCGACGCACAGCAGGGATTCATCCAGCGCCTGCGCCCGCGGCCCCCGCTGGACGCGGCGTGGACCGCGAACGATCTCGGGACCGCTGGTTATCCGGTGCTCGGCAGTCCAGTGCCGTTCGAAGCAGCGGCCGACATCGCCCTCGCGCCGAGCGGCGACTTGTACGTGGCCGATGCCAGAAACAACCGCATTTGCCGGGTCGACCGAGCAACGGGGAAGATCATCACACTCGTCGGATTGGGGCCGGGCGGATTCGCTGGCGACGGAGGACAGGGCGCTCGCGCGACCCTGTCCGGCCCGAGCGCGGTGGCTCTGGCCGGCAACGGCGATCTCTACGTGGCCGACACGCTGAACCACAGGATCCGTGTCATGTCGCAGGCGACTGGCCTCATCAGGACCATCGCCGGGGATGGCGAGACCGCGGACGCGGGAGGGATTGGCGACGATGGGTCTGCGCTCGAGGCGCACCTGAATCGGCCGGGCGGCCTGGCCATTGCGCCCAACGGAGACGTGTACGTCGCAGACACGGGACACAACCGCGTGCGCAGGATCAGCGCGAACACAGGAGTGATCGTCAGCGTGGCCGGCGACGGGACCGCAGGCGCCGGCGGTGACGGTGGCCCGGCGACACGCGCGAGCCTGGCCGCACCGATGGGACTGGCGCTCGTGCCGAGCGGCCAGCGGCTCGTCATCTACGTGGCGGATTCGCTCAACGACCGGGTGCGCGTCATCGATTCGGATGGCGGGATTTCCACGCTCAGCGGAACCTTGCAGGTCGTGGCGCCAGTGCGGATCGCGTATCACCCTGCCGGTTGGCTGTACGTCAAGGACGCGAGCCCGGACGGCATCACGGCGGTGGCGATCGCAACGCCTTTGCATGCGGAGGTTGCGCCGCTACGGACCCCGGTCAGGAAGTTTTGATGTGACACTGCTCTCGTGGACCCTGTCGCTTCTGCGGCCGTATCGAGCCCGCGTCGTCGCCATCTCGATTCTGGCGATCCTGGAGATCGGGCTCGGAGCGCTGGCGCCGTGGCCGCTGAAGGCGGTCGTCGACAACGTCCTCGGCGGCCGTCCGCTGCCGGGGCCGCTCGCATTCGTCGTCGACGCGGTTGTGGGTTCAAGCGCGTCCGCTCTTCTCCTGCTCGTCGTCGCCGCAGGCCTGCTGCTGCAAATCACGAGCGAGGTCGTGCTCATGATTCACACCCAGCTTCAGGTCGACACCGGACAGCGCATCGTTTACGACCTGCGCTCGAAGCTGCTGGCGCACTTGGAGGCCCTCCCACTCCGCCACCACGTTCTGGCGAAGACGGCGGACTCGGTCTACCGCCTCGACTCGGATGCCTACTGCGTGAACGACCTCGTGATGGGTGGCGTCTTCCCGCTGGCGATGGCGGTGCTGAAGCTGTCGGTGATGTTCGTCATCCTCATACGGCTCGACGCGACACTCGCGCTGCTCTCGCTGACGGTCGCGCCGTTTCTCTACGGGTGCCTCCGTTACTACTCGGTGGAGATGACCGACCGGGCCGAGCGCGTCAAGGCGCTCGAGTCGGCGGTGATCGAGCGCGCGTACGAAATCCTTTCCTCCATCAAGGCGGTCAAGAGCTTCGCGCGTGAACGGCATGAGCTCGCGCGGTTCACGCGGGCTGGGGCCGACACGATGGGCGCGCGCCTCAGGCTCACCTGGCAGGAGTCGCTTTTCTCCGTGACGGTCAGCGCGATCACGCTCGCAGGCACGGCTCTCGTCCTGGCCGTGGGTGGCCTGCACGTCATGAGCGGCACGCTGACAGTCGGCGGCCTGCTCGTCGTCATTGCGTATCTGGCGGCTGTGTACAACCCGTTGTCGTCGATCGCTCATACGAGCGGTTCGCTGCAGCAGGCGATCGTCAGCGCGCGCCGCGTCCGCGAGATCCTCGCGCTGCCAGCCGAAACGCTCGATGGCCCGGGGACCGACGCGTCCGGCATCTCCGGCCATCTGCGCTTCGACAACGTGAGCTTCGCGTACGACGAGGCGTACCCGATCCTCGAGGACGTGAGCTTCGTTGCGCGCCCCGGCGAACTGGTGGCGCTCGTGGGTCTTACCGGGGCCGGGAAGACGACGCTCGTGAGCCTGGTGCCGCGATTCTTCGATCCGATCCGCGGGCAGGTGCTCATCGACGGCGTGGACATCTCGCGCTACTCGTTGAGGTCGCTGCGTGAGCGGATCGCCATGGTGCCGCAGGAACCGGTGCTCTTCAGCGGCACCATCCGGGACAACATCCGCTACGGTCGGCTCGAGGCGTCGGACGCTGAAGTCGAGGCGGCGGCACGCGCCGCCCAGGTCCATCACTTCGTCGGGCGGCTCCCGAACGGGTACGACACGCAGGTGGCCGAAGCGGGGGCCACGCTGTCGGGCGGCGAGCGTCAGCGCCTGGGGATCGCGCGCGCGCTGTTGAAAGACGCGCCCATCCTCATTCTCGACGAGCCAACCTCGTCGCTGGACGCGATCTCGGAGGAATCGGTCTTCGACGCGCTGCGCCGGCTGCGCGGGAGCCGGACGACGATCGTCATCGCGCATCGGCTGTCGACGATCCGCGATGCAACCCGAATCCTCGTGCTGCACGAGGGGCGCCTGATTGCCGAGGGTACGCACGACGAGCTCGTGGCGTCGACCGAGCTGTACCGCCGCATGTGCGCGCGACTGTCCATCGGCCGATCGCTCGACGAGCCCGAATGGACGGACGAATTGAAGAAGGCGCTGACGTGAAGATCGTGTTCGCCGGCATCATCGCCCGCTATCCGTTCGGCGGAGTGACCTGGTGCTCGCTCATGTATCTGCTCGGCTTGCGGGCGCTCGGCCACGAGGTCCTGTACATCGAGGATACCGGCGAGTGCATCTACGATCCCGACGAGGACACGCGCTCACTCGATCCCTCGTACGGCACCCGCTACATCCACAGCGCGCTCGCGCCGTTCGACCTCGGGGATCGTTGGAGCTTCGTCAACTACGACGGGACGTATCACGGCGCTTCCAGGGAAGCGGTACAGGCATGGTGCGCCGACGCGGACCTGTTCGTGAACCTGTCTGGCGGCTCCTGGTTCTGGCGCGACGAGTACGCGAAGATTCCAAGGCGCGTGTTCGTCGATTCGGATCCGGTGTTCACGCAGCTCGCGATCGCGAAGGGCGAGGGCTGGTACGTCGACTTCTTCCGCGGGTTCAATCATCTCTTCACCTTCGGCGCCAACATCGGGACGCCGGCCTCCGACGTTCCCACGGGAGGGTTCACCTGGCACAAGACGTGGCAGCCGGTGGTGACGGATCTCTGGCGAACCGAGGCGCCGCCCGTCGGCGACCGCTTCACCACCGTCATGACGTGGAAGATCGAAAGCTTCGCCGACGTGGACGGCAACAAGGATCGCGAGTTCGTCAAATTCCTCGACCTGCCGGCACGCACCGGTCAGCACTTCGAGCTCGCGATCAACGGCCCGCAGAGCCTGCTTCGGGAACATGGGTGGTCGCCGATCGATGCCACGAGCGTGTCACGTTCACTGTGGGACTATCGCGACTTCATCCAGGGTTCGAAAGCGGAATTCGGCGTGGCCAAGCACGCCTATGTCTCGCGCCGGTCCGGGTGGTTCAGCGACCGGACCGAATGCTACCTCGCCGCCGGGCGTCCGGCGCTCGTGCAGGACACCGGGTGGAGCACGCACCTGCCGACTGGCGCAGGTCTGGTCGGTTTTTCCACGCCCGAGGAGGCTCTCGACGGACTGGCGTGCCTCGACCGGGACTACCCGCGGCACGCCAGGCGCGCTCAGGAAATTGCCCGCGAGCACTTCGATGCGTCGCGCGTGTTGCCGCCGTTCCTGGAAACGGCGTGCTCATGACGAGGCCTGCCCCGAGCCGTGTCGAGGGGCCCCTCCGTATCGCACAAGTCGCGCCGGTCGCCACGTCGGTGCCGCCTGTCCGATCGGGCTCGATCGAGACCATGACGGCACTCCTGACCGATGGCCTCGTCTCGCGCGGCCACGACGTGACGCTGTTCGCGACGGGATCGTCCGTGACGAAGGCCAGGCTGCACGCCATCTATCCGCAGGGCTATCACGAAGATCCGGCTATGTGGCCGTGGGAGCTGTGTGAGCTGTTCAACCTGGCGGCCGCCGTGGAGCGCGCCGGCTCCTTCGACCTCATCCACTACCAGGCCGAGTACTACCCGATGTCACTGGCGTACGCGCGGGTGTCGCCGACACCGGTTCTGCAGACCCTGCACCATTCGCCGACAGCGACCGAGGTCGCACTCTGGTCGCTCTATCCCGAGGCGCCTTTCGTCGCCGTCTCTGACAAACAGGCGTGCCTGCTCGCCGGCCTGAACGTCGTGGCGACGGTCCATCACGCCGTGGACACGGCGGCGTTCGTGTTCCAACCGAATCCAGAAGATTACCTGCTCTTCCTTGGGCGCTTCACCGAGGGAAAGGGCGTGCTGCAGGCGATCGACGTCGCGCGGCGGACGGGCATGCGACTCCTGCTCGCCGCGGCCGCGAACGACTACTACCACGAACGCGTCGCGCCGCTCGTCGACGAGCGCCAGATTGTGTACGTCGGCGAGGTCGACCGCGCCGCTGCAGTCAAGTTGATCGGTGGAGCCAGAGCGCTGCTGTATCCCGTGCAGGCGGGCGAGCCCTTCGGCCTCGTGCTGGCCGAGGCTGCGGCGTGCGGAACACCCGCGGCGGCGCTCGACCGTGGGGCGTCCCGCGAGATCGTCGACGACGGGATCACCGGCTGTCTGTTCGAATCCCTTGACGCGCTCGTCGACGGCCTCCCTCGCGTGATGGCGCTCAACCGCGCGCAGGTCCGGGCACGGGCCGTGGAGCGCTTCGGTGTCGATCGCATGGTCGATGCGTACATCGATGTCTACTCACAACTCCTTGCAGCGCGCGACGCGTTCGCAGGCCCAGTCGTAGACCCGAGCGTCAGCTCGGGCGCCGTTGCCCCAGCCGTAGGCCCGAGCTTCGGCTCGGGCGCCGTCGCCCCAGTCGTAGGCCCGAGCGTCAGCTCGGGCGCCGTTGCCCCAGCCGTAGGCCCGAGCGTCAGCTCGGGCGCCGTCGCCCCAGCCGTAGGCCCGAGCGTCAGCTCGGGCGCCGTTGCCCCAGCCGTAGGCCCGAGCGTCAGCTCGGGCGCCGTTGCCCCAGCCGTAGGCCCAACCGTCAGCTCGGGCGCCGTCGCCCCAGCCGTG
>JAHFUL010000062.1:6750-18124 GCA_023265155.1 Acidobacteriota bacterium | reverse complement strand
TCGAGAGCGACTGCCGGGCAAGCGCCTTGAGATCCGGCGCGGCTGTCGCGTCCGGACGTTGAGCACCCATTTGCACCTGTATGACCACCGCGGCGCAAGCGACGACGAGGGCAAGCTCGAACGAGCGTCGGCAAACCATGTTCCTCTCCTTAATGTGCCATGAAAGACCTGCCCTATTTCGCGAGGGGATTGGGTCGGACCTGGAACTTCACAACCTTTGGCCGTGTACCCTTGCCGCCTTCCTGGTGCCAGGGCGTGTACATCGAGTAGCTCGACCAGAGCCCGCGACCCTTCCAGCCGGCATTCGGGTCGTCGATTCGTCCCAACGCGTCTCGAGAGAAGAATCCCAGCGGGTAAGGCACGCGCAAGGTCACCGTCTTTGTCTGACCGCCCTGCGGCATCACGACGAAGAACGAGTCCGCGTTGACGTCGCCCGACAGCACCACGTCCTTCCCGAGACCGAGCGTGTTGTCCCGATCGATCTGGGTCATATACAGCATGTCCGTGCTGAGATCATCGGGCGCCCCCTGGAACGCGGGGCCGGGCTTCGTGAACACGGTCCACCCCTCCGGGCACTGCTGCCCCGTGGCGTCTGGTCCGTTCAGCACTTTGCACTTGCGGCGGTCGAAGCTCATCATTTGATGCGCGCCCCGCCAGTTCTGCCAGACTAGCCCGTTGCTGTCGATGGCCACGCCCCCCGAACCGGGCAACGGCATTTTGTCAGGGGGCGGCACGTAGACTTCCGCCTTGCACGTTTGCGGCGGGTTGGCCCCTCGTTCGAGGCGCACGAGCGTCTTGTCCCTGACGCCAATTCCAGAGCACCACAGGCTCCCATCGATTGGGCTGATGGCATCCCCGTAACATCCGAACTGGATCCGGTGGTCCTTCCTGGGATCGACCGGTTGATTCGGCTCGGTCCACTCGGTGATCTTGCCGTCGCCGTTGGTGTCCAGCACGGCCGGACACCATCCCTGCGACGCGGCGTTGTCATGGGTCTTGTCGAACGTCGCGGTGTCGAACCAGCCGATGGCGTTGTTCTGGCCGAACACAATCGAGTCTTTGTCGTCGAAATGATTGTGGTCCGCAGCGAAACAACTGTCGATCAACGTGAACTGTTTCGTCTTCGGGTCGTACATCTCGATTTGTCTGCCGCTTGGACCCGGGATCGGGAAATACGCGGCGAATTTATTCATCGACCCGTCTTTACAGAACGCGGGCTGTTGTTGCGGGGCGCGAATCCGAGCTGTCACCCACACACGCCCGTGGCTGTCCATCACGACGCTGCGGGGGTCGGCCGTCCGTTGCCAAATCTTCTCGTCCCCCCAGTACGGAGAGGCCGGGGTGTCGGTGTCGATCGGGGGCGCGTTCGACGGAATCTTGATCAGAGTCGTCGCGTTCGCGCGCGGATCGAGCACCGCAAGGATGTCGGAGCTTTGAATGGCTCCGTAGACCAGTCCGTTCGCGTTCAGCGTCGGCGTGCGCTCGTCGGTGCCAGCCACATCACTCCGTCTGCTCGTCGGCAGGGCCCAGTCCCACATCGAGATCACGAGATTGCGCTCGACACCGGTCGGACGTGGCGGGGCCTGGGGATAGGCGCCCGCGGCGATGCGATCGGTCCAATCGGCGTACGCCTTGCGCTGCGCCCCCATCCGCTTGAAGTTGGCGCTCATGCCGGGCCCATTGGGTCCGACCGTCACGTGGTAATCCCAGGCGTCAAGGCTGGACGCATACGAGCCAGGATTCCTGGAAATCTCGCGCGTCGCCAGGTCGCCCACTTGGTGGCATGAGAGGCACGCCTTGGTTTCCAGAACCACGTCCTTGTCGGATATGTCGCCCTTGGGGATCTCGAGGAGGCTCAGCCAGTAATTTGCCGGATACACCAGCGCGGCCGCGCGTCCGTCCGGTGCGACCACCGCTCCGAGATCGATGTGCTGCCCGGGTTTGGCAGGGATGCGCGCCGAATCCACTAACCCGTAGCCGCGCACGAACACCTGATAGGTCGCGGGCGGCAGATCGGGAAGGACGTAGCGCCCCTGATCGTCGGTGACGACCATCCTGGCGAACTTCGTCGGCAGGTCCGTGGTTTCCGCGATCACCCACACACCGGCCTCGGGACCTTTCGGGCTCGCGACGAGGCCACCGATATCATCGGCATCGATCGCCACCGTGGCGCCGCTCCTCTGCTGCGCGTTGACCCAGGTGAACGAGGCCGCCAGTGCGGCCGCCACGGCCAACGAAGCTACGCTCGGATTCACACGCAATTTCATGTGCTCCTCCAAATCCGTTTGTCCAGCGTGCCTGCGATTGCACGGCACCGCCTCCGAACGCCGCTCCGCCGACAGTCATGCTACGCTGAACGTTAAGTCCGCATGCTGTGAATGTCAATCTGTGTCAGGGCCGATTGTGTCAGGGCCGATGTCAAATCCTTTTGGATCGGCCGAAGCGAAACCAGTGGTGCGAATCAACCCGCCTTTACCCGATCAGGTCGGTTCCTCTTTCTCTTGAAGAACGCGGAGCAGTCGTCTCGCCTTCAGGAACACGTCGGCCAGCATGCGCGGCGTCAGCTTCCCGGTGTTCGTATTCTGGCGGCTGGGGTGATAGCAGCCGAGTAGCAGCAGGCCGTCTGGCAGGGTCGCGGTCGCACCGTGTGCGAACTGCGGGCGCGGGCGTGGAATGACACCTCGATCTTTGACGAGCTGCAGGTATGCGTCGAATGCGATCTTGCCGAGCGCGACGACGAGATGCAGCTGTGGGAGCGCCTCGATCTCCGCTTCGAGGTGCGGGAGGCAATTGACGATCTCTTCCCGGGTCGGCTTGTTGTCTGGCGGCGCGCAGCGAACGGCGGCGGCGATGAAGGCGTCGCTCAGCGTGAGGCCATCGTGAGGATCGCGGGACGTGGAGATGTTTGCGAAACCGGCCCGGTGGAGCGCCGCCATCAGGAAGTCGCCAGACGCACCGACGCCGTCTCCGGTGAAGACGCGGCCGGTCCGGTTCGCCCCGTGGGCGGCCGGAGCCAGCCCGAGGATCAGCATCCGTGCGCGCGGATCGCCGAAGCCGGGCACCGGGCGGGCCCAGTACGACTCGTCCCGAAAGGCCCGGCGCTTTTCGCGGCCGATACGGCGGCAGTACTCGCGCAGCCGCGGACAGCGCTCGCAGGTGATGATCGCTTCGCGGACCATGGTCAGCGTCCGGTGCTGAGTGGTCCGGCTCAAGCCGGCCCCCACGTCCCCCGTGGCTCCCACATGCGAATCTCTGCGGGCTTCGCGGACTCTGCGTTGATCGTCGTCTACCAGACGCGACATGCGTTGCCGCGCACCATCGGCGCATCGGCCTTGCAGGAGAACGCCTTCTGAAATTCCGGCATGTTCGAGACTACGCCGTTGACGCGGTATCTGGCCGGTGAGTGGGGGTCGACCTGCGCGAGCACGCGCTCGTATTCCGGCCGCCTGCTTTCGCACCAGATCTGCCCGAACCCCAGAAACACGCGCTGCTCCGGTGTGAATCCATCCAGGTTCTTCCGGTCGCGTCCGGCTTCAGACGCCAGGTAAGCCATCAGCGCGATGCGCAGACCGCCGCTGTCGGCGGTGTTCTCGCCGAGCGTCAGTTTCCCGTTCACCTGCACATCCTCCACGGCCGTGAAGCCCGAGTACTGATTCACCAGGCAGGCCGCCCGGTCGTCAAACCCCTTGGCGTCGTCCGGCGTCCACCAGTCGTTGAGGTTGCCTGCGCTGTCGAACTGTCGTCCACTATCGTCGAAGCCATGCGTCAACTCGTGACCGATGACGGAGCCGGCGCCGCCGTAGTTGACGCTGGCGTCGGCGGAGGCGTTGTTGAACGGCGGCTGGAGGATGCCTGCGGGAAAGTTGATGTTGTTCTGTGAAGAGTCGTAGTAGGCGTTCACGGTCGGCGGCGTCATGAACCATTCGCTTTTGTCGACCGGCTTGCCAATGCGGTTCATCTCACGCTGGAACTCGAAGGCGTTGGCGCGCAGCCGGTTGCCAAGCGCATCGTCGCGAACGATCCGCAGTTCTCCGTACGAGCGCCAGCGGTCAGGGTAGCCGATCTTGTTCGTGACCGTATGGAGCTTGGCCAGCGCCTGCCTCTTGGTCGCATCGCTCATCCAGTCGAGCTGATTGATATCCCGTTCGAGAGCCGTCTCGATCTCGTGGACCATCTTCAGCGTATCGGCTCTGACCTGCGGGCCGAACGTCTGCTTCACGAACGCCTGGCCGAGTGCCTCGCCGAGATCGCGGTCGGTGTTCTGCACGCAGCGCCTCCAGCGGGGCCGCAGCTCCGGCGCACCCTGGAGCGTCTTGCCGAAGAAACGGAAGTTCTCGTTCACGAGAGGCGTCGACAGCAGCGGAGCAGCCGATCGCGCCACCTGCCACCGCAGATAGGCCTTGACCTCGTCGAGCGGAGTGGTGGTGATGAGCAGATTGAGATTGCTCATGAAGTCGGGTTCGGCGACGTTGATCGTGCGGATGGCTGGGGTACCGGCCGATCGGAAATATCGTGTCCAGTCGAAGCCGGGCGTCAGCGCCTGCAGCCCCGCCACCGTCATCTTGTGGTAGTTCTTCACTGGATCGCGGCGTGACACCGCGTCGTAGGCTCCCTTCGCCAGCGCCGTTTCGAGACGCATCACGGCATCACCCGCGGTCGCACTGGCAGCCGGGGAGGCCCCGGTCAGCGACATCATCGTGGCGACGTGCTCGATGTACTGTTTGCGCAGATCGGTTGATCGCTGATCCTCGCGGAAGTAGTAGTCGCGATCGGGGAGCCCGAAGCCGCCCTGGCCGACGGTGGCGATATTGCTGCGGGCATCCTTCGCGTCGGCCTCGGCGCCGAACGCGAAGAACACGTTCGCGCCGCTCGCGTGGAGCTCGGCGACGAGCGCCGGCAGCCCGGCGGCGTCGCGGAGCGAATCGATTTTCCGGAACGTCGGCTCGAGCGGTGTGACGCCTCTGCGATCGATCTCAGATTCATCCATGCAGCTCGCGTAGTAGTCGCCGATCTTCTTCGTCGTGGGAAGGGGAGCCTGGGCCGCCTCCTCGAGTACCCGCCGGAGGATCTCGTTGTTGCGATCCTGGAGCTCATCGAATCGGCTCCAGCGCGGCCGATCGGCAGGGATGGGATTCTTCGACAGCCATTCGCCGCAAGCGAAGAGGTAGAAGTCGTTGCATGGGTCGACGGACCGGTCGATCGCGCCGAGATCGAGACCGGAGGCCGAGGACGTCGATCGATTCTGAGCAAACACCAGTGCAGCGGCCAGCGGAAGCGAAACGAACAGCAGAGCGGCGAGCAATCGGCTGAAGGTTCGAGGCATGGGCCGCATCTCCGGATCTGAGGTTACAATTAGCAGGTTGAACCTGGAACCTTGAACATTTTGATCGAAAGGAATCCGTTCCCGTGAGACATCCAGCACCAAAGGACGCGACGGAACTCGATGCCGTTGAAATGCGCGAGTGGCTCGATTCCCTTGATTATGTGCTGCAAAGCGGTGGTCCGGTCAAAGTCGAGCGCCTGCTGCGCGAACTGACCACTCACGCCACCGAAAACGGCGTCCACCTGCCCTTCAGTGCCAACACCCCCTATATCAACACGATTTCCGCCGACGAGCAGACGCTCATGCCGGGCAGTCCCGACATCGAGCGGCGCATCAAGAGTCTGGTCCGATGGAACGCAGCAGCCATGGTCGTGCGCGCCAACAAGGCGGAGGAGGGCATCGGAGGGCACATCTCCACCTTTGCCTCCGCGGCGACGCTGTACGAGGTGGCCTTCAATCACTTCTTCCGCGGCCATACGGATCCGAGCGGCGGCGACGTGATTTTCTTTCAGGGGCACGCGGCCCCTGGCATCTACGCGCGCGCGTATCTCGAGGGTCGCCTCAACGAGACCCAGCTCGAGAACTTCCGCCGTGAGCTGAAGCCCGGCGGCGGCCTGTCGTCGTATCCGCATCCGTGGCTGATGCCGGACTTCTGGGAATACCCCAGCGTCTCGATGGGACTCGGGCCCATCATGGCCATCTATCAGGCGCGTTTCATGCGCTACCTGGAAGACCGTGGCCTGAAGGAGAAGTCGAACGCCAAGGTCTGGGCGTTCATCGGAGACGGCGAGACCGACGAGCCCGAGGCGCTCGGCGCGATCACCCTGCCCGCGCGCGAGAAGCTGGACAACCTGATCTTCGTCATCAACTGCAACCTCCAGCGTCTGGATGGCCCCGTTCGCGGCAACGGTCAGATCATTCAGGAGCTCGAGGCCGCGTTCCGCGGCGCGGGCTGGAATGTGCTCAAGGTCCTGTGGGGCCGCGAGTGGGACCAGCTCCTCGCGAAGGACCGTGACGGGATCCTGGTCCAGCGCATGGGGGAGATCGTCGACGGCCAGTACCAGAAGTACGCGGTGGAGTCGGGCGCCTATGTGCGTGAGCACTTCTGGGGCGTCGATGCCCGGCTGCTCGAGATGGTCAAGCACCTCTCCGACGATCAGTTGAAGAAGCTCTCGCTCGGCGGCCACGATCCCATCAAGATCTACAACGCGTACAAGATCGCGATGGAGACCAAAGGCCGGCCGACCGTCATCCTGGCTCGGACCATCAAGGGCTACGGACTCGGCGAAGCGGGTGAAGGCAAGAACATCACCCACCAGCAGAAGAAGATGAACGGCGACGAGCTGCGGGCGTTCCGCACCCGTTTCGGGATTCCGGTCTCGGACGCCGACATCAGCAAGACCCCGTTCTATCGCCCCGCCGACGACAGCCCCGAGATGAAATACCTGCAGGAGCGCCGCACGACGCTCGGCGGCTATGTGCCGACGAGGCAGACCCGCGGCCCCGCATTCCCGACCGTCTCGAAGGACCTGTTCACGGAATTTTTCACGGGCACCGAAGGGCGCAAAGCCTCAACGACGATGGTGTTCGTGAGGCTGCTGTCGAAGCTGCTGCGCGACAAGGAGCTCGGCCACCTGGTGGTGCCGATTGTCCCCGATGAAGCGCGCACCTTCGGTATGGAGGCCCTGTTCCGGCAGGTCGGCATCTACTCGCACGCGGGCCAGGTGTACGAACCGGTCGACATGGCGACGCTCCTCTACTACAAGGAAGCATCGGATGGGCAGATTCTGGAGGAAGGCATCAACGAGGCGGGCTCCATCTCGTCGTTCATCGCCGCGGGCACGGCCTACGCCACCCACGGCGTCAACACGATTCCCTTCTTCATCTTCTATTCGATGTTCGGCTTCCAGCGAATCGGCGATCTCATCTGGGCGGCGGCCGACTCCCGGACGCGCGGCTTCGTGTTGGGCGGCACCGCCGGACGCACGACCCTCGCCGGCGAAGGTCTCCAGCACCAGGACGGAAACAGTCATCTGTTGGCGTACCCTGTGCCGAATATCGTCGCCTACGATCCGGCGTTCGCCTACGAGCTGGCGGTGATCATCGAGGACGGCATTCGACGGATGTATGTCGATCAGGAAAGCATCTTCTATTACCTGACGGTCATGAACGAGCAGTACGTAATGCCGGTCATGCCCGAGGGCGTCCAGCAGGGCATTCTGAAGGGGCTGTACCGCTTCCGCGCCACGTCGTTACCCGACGCCACGGTGCGGGCGCAGTTGCTGGGCAGCGGAGCGATTCTGCCGGAGGTGGTCAAGGCTCAGGAGCTCCTCGAGTCGACGCACGGCATCGGCGCCGACGTCTGGAGCGTCACGAGCTACGGCGAGCTGTACCGGGAAGGACACGCGTGCGACCGCTGGAACATGCTGCATCCCAGCCAGAAGCCGCGCGTGCCGTACGTCACCGAGTGCCTGAAGAACGCACCGGGCGTGCTGGTGGCGGCGTCCGACTACGTGAAGGCGCTGCCCGACTCGATCGATCGCTGGCTCCCGAGGCCGCTCACGGCGCTCGGGACCGACGGTTTCGGTCGCAGCGAAAACCGTGCGGGACTCCGCGACTTCTTCGAGGTGGACTACCGGTATGTCGTCGTGGCGACTCTGGCGGCTCTCGCGCGCGATGGCACGATTGCGCCGGCCGTCGTCGAGCAGGCCATCAAGACCCATGACATCAATCCGGAGAAGAGCAACCCGGCGATCTCGTAGGACGTGGTGGAGCTTCTCGATGAGGTGTTCGTGATCCACTTCACGCTTCCAGAGCTCGGTGAGAACGTCGCGAGCGGTGACGTGCTGCGCGTCCTCGTCAAACCAGGCGACACCATCACGAGAGAGCAGGCGGTGCTCGAGCTCGAAACCGACAAGGCGACGATCGAGGTGCCGTCGTCGGTGGCCGGACAGATCAAAGAGATCAAGGTCAAGGCCGGCGACAAGGTCACCGTCGGACAGGTCATCCTGAGCGTTGAGGCCGGAGCGCCTCCCCCTGGGGGAAAGGTCGAAGAGATCGAAAAGGTCGAAAAAGTCGAAAGAGCCGCAAAAGCCGAGCAGGCCCAAACAACCGCAAGCGTCGAGAAGCCGGAAAAAGCCCAAACAACCGCCTCGGCCGACACCGTACCAAAGGCGGAGAAGGCCGCTCCCAGGCCTGCAGAGAAACCGGCCGGGGGTGACGAGCCGGCCTCCGCCGAGACTCCGCGTAGTGCAGTGAACCCGGCGGCCGCACCCGCGCGCGCGGCCGACAAAGTCGTCGACATCAACAGAGGCGCCAGGCAGGCGGCCGAACAGGCTGCGGCGCCGGAATTGCCGGTGGCTCCAGCCGCGCCTTCGGTTCGCCGCATGGCACGGGAGCTTGGCGTGGACATCGATCAGGTCGCGGGCAGCGGACCGAGCGGGCGGATCTCGGTAGAAGACGTGACCGCGCACACCAAGCGTCTCGTCGCTGGAGCGTCGGGCCGCACCGACGGCGGCGCGGTCGCGGCCGAGCCCCTCCCGGACTTCTCGCGTTGGGGCGAGATTGAGCGTCAGCCCATGCGGGCGGTCCGCCGAAAGACCGCCGAGCATCTCACGCTGGCGTGGACGACAATCCCGCACGTCACTCAGCACGACGTCGCCGACATCACGAGTCTCGAGGAATTGCGGAAGCGGTACGCCAAGCAGGTCGAAGCGGCGGGCGGCACCCTCACGGTGACGGCCATTGCCGTCAAGATCGTGGCGACCGCGTTGAAGGTCTTCCCGAAATTCAATGCATCGATTGATCTGAGCGCCGAGGAGATCATCCAGAAGAAATACGTGAACATCGGCATTGCCGTGGATACCGATCGCGGACTGCTCGTTCCCGTCATTCGCGACGCCGACCTGAAGAACATCGGGCAAATCTCCATGGAGCTGGCGCAGCTCTCAGAGAAGGCGCGGACGCGGAAAATCTCTCTCGCCGAGATGCAGGGGGGCTGTTTCAGCATCTCGAACCTGGGCGGTATCGGCGGGTCGTTCTTCACGCCGATCGTCAACGCCCCGGAAGTCGCGATCCTCGGCATCTCGCGTGCGCGCATCGAGCCCGTTCACAGCACGGCAACGGGGCAGTTCATCCCGCGGCTCATGCTGCCCTTGTCGCTGTCGTACGACCATCGGGTGGTCGACGGTGCCGACGGCATCCGCTTCCTGCGCTGGATCGTGGACGCGTTCGAGCAGCCGTTCGTCCTTGCGTTGCAGGGTTAGTTTCCCAGCGCCAGTGTCTGTGTCAGCGCCGATTGCCACGAAAGCTCGAAAGCACGAAGGGGCCATGAAGGGTTTCGAGTTTCCGTGTTTTCGTGGCCATGTGTTGACCTCATGACCTCCACACAAGTTGTCGTCGTTGGCGGCGGTCCTGGTGGATACGCCGCGGCGTTCCTTGCTGCCGATCTGGGCCTCAGCGTCGCGCTCATCGATCCCGAAGCGAAACCGGGGGGCGTGTGCGTCTACCGTGGGTGCATCCCGTCGAAGGCGCTCTTGCACGTGGCCAAGCTCATCGACGAAGCGCGTCACGCGAGCGCGTGGGGCGTGGACTTCGGCGAGCCGAAGGTCGACCTCGCCAGGCTCCGCGAGTTCAAGAACGCCATCGTGAAGCGGCTGACCGATGGGACGGGCTCGCTCGTGAAGTTTCGCAAGATTCAATACATTCAGGGACTGGCCACGATTGACGATCCGCATACGCTCACGGTGAAGCGAACGAGCGGCGGAGAGGAGACCCTGCGTTTCGACCATGCCATTCTGGCAACCGGATCGGCGCCGGCGATGCCGGCCGCGCTGAGGGTCGACGACCCGCGCGTGATGGACTCGACCTCGGCGCTCGATTTGCCCGACGTTCCCGGGTCGCTCCTCGTCGTCGGCGGCGGCTACATCGGACTCGAGCTGGGCTCCGTCTACGCGGCGCTCGGCAGCGCCGTGACGGTGGTAGAGATGACCGGGGGCCTGCTGCCTGGAGCAGACCGGGACCTCGTGGACATCCTCGCGAAGCGCGTCGCGCAGACGATGAAGTCGGTGCTGCTGAACACGCGGGTCGTTCGGATGAAAGCCGAGGCAGAAGGGATCCGCGTGACCCTCGAAGGTGAAGACGTGAAGACCGCTGGCGCAGGGGAGGCGTCTGCTCGCGGGAATTCGCAGGTGTTCGACCGGGTCCTGGTGGCCGTCGGGCGCCGTCCGAATTCCGCCATCCCCGGCCTCGCCAGCACGCGCGTCAAGGTCAACGACCGCGGCTTCATCGTCGTCGATGAGCAGATGCGGACCGAGGAACCGTCAATTTTTGCGATCGGCGACGTGGTCGGCGAGCCGATGCTGGCGCACAAGGCGTCGCACGAGGGACGTGTCGCCGCTGAGGTGATTGCCGGCGAGAACGTCGCCTTCGCCCCGCGCGCGATCCCCGCAGTGGTCTTCACCGATCCCGAGATCGCCTGGTGCGGACTCACCGAGGTGCAGGCGAAGCAGGAGGGACGCGCGGTGACGATTGCGAAGTTCCCGTGGGGCGCGTCCGGGCGGGCGCTCACGCTGGACCGCACCGACGGTCTGACCAAGCTCATGCTCGATGCCGAGACCGAACGCATTCTGGGTGTCGGACTCGTGGGTCCCGGCGCGGGCGAATTGATCGCCGAGGGCGTGTTGGCGATCGAGATGGGCGCGAACGCGACGGACCTGAAGCTCTCAATCCATCCGCATCCCACTCTGACGGAGACGATGATGGAATCGGCCGAAGTCTTTTTCGGCCAGGCGACTCACGTGTACCGGCCGCGGCGTTGACATGCTCCGCGTACTCGTAGTCGTAGCGGCGTACTCGTAGCGCAGGACTTCCGTCCTGCCGCTGCATCGTAGCGGCGTACTCGTAGCGCAGGACTTCCGTCCTGCCGCTGTATCGTAGCGGCGTACTCGTAGCGCAGGACTTCCGTCCTGCCGCTGTATCGTAGCGGCGTACTCGTAGCGCAGGACTTCCGTCCTGCCGCTGTATCGTAGCGGCGTACTCGTAGCGCAGGAC
>JAHFUL010000062.1:0-6740 GCA_023265155.1 Acidobacteriota bacterium | reverse complement strand
ATCGTAGCGGCGTACTCGTAGCGCAGGACTTCCGTCCTGCCGCTGTATCGTAGCGGCGTACTCGTAGCGCAGGACTTCCGTCCTGCCGCTGTATCGTAGCGGCGTACTCGTAGCGCAGGACTTCAGTCCTGCCGCTGCTCGGAGCACCGGACTTCCAGTCGTGCCGTTGAATGCCATGCCTATGCGGCGACGCGGTCGCCGAGCGTGATCTTGCCGCAACGGGTCTGCCGCAGGTAGGAAGAATCCACCAGCACATCCAGCACGACGCGGCAGACGTCCTCGCTGAGACCGAACAGGCGCGAGGCCTGCCTCAGGTTGAGCGTCATACCGGGCATTTCCTCGAACTCGGCAAGAACCCGCTTAGCCAAGGCGGCTGTGTTCATTTCGCCAATCTCCTTGAAGGCAAACCTGAGAGCAAAAGAGGATCCAACCAGCGCGCCCCCGTCCGCGCGCCCAGATTCAACGTTTTCAGGCCTCTTTCAGTCGAAACTGGCCCGTACCGAACTGGGGATGTCATCGATGCCGGCACGACAAAAACGTATGGCATTCTCTCGACCCATACAAATGCGTAGACATTCCTGATCTTTACTTCTCACGGATGCTGAGGCATAACTGCCGCGTGCACCTGACGCCGCGCGAAATCGACAAGCTCCTGATCTTTTCGGCGGGCGAGCTCGCGCGCAAGCGCCGGGCCCGGGGACTGAAGCTGAATCATCCCGAAGCGGTCGCGCTCATCACGTCCGAGATTCTCGAGATGATTCGCGACGGCCGGTCCGTGGCGGAGGTCATGAGGCTTGGAGCGACAGTTCTGTCGGCCGACGCCGTGATGGAGGGGGTGCCCGAGATGGTGGCCGAGATTCAGGTCGAGGGCACGTTCCCGGACGGGACGAAGCTGGTCACCGTTCACCAGCCGATCCGATAGACGGCCTGCCTTGTAGTATCGTGATCCACCTCATGATTCCCGGAGAATACATTCTTCTTGCTGACGCCGACATCGAGATCAACGCCGGACGAGCGACGGCGACGGTCGAGGTCACGAGTCGCGGCGATCGGCCGATTCAGGTCGGCTCGCACTGTCATTTTTTCGAAGTCAACCGCTGGCTCGCGTTCGATCGTGTGAAGGCCTACGGGATGCGGCTGAATATCGCCGCGGGCACCGCAGTCCGCTTCGAGCCAGGGGACTCGCGACAGGTCGAGCTCGTCGCCCTGGGCGGCACGCGCGAAGTCGTCGGCCTCAACCGCCTCGTCGAGGGACGTCTGGACGATGAGACGACACGGCGGCGCGCGCTCGCCGCTGTCCGGGCTTTTGCAGAATGAACCACGAAGTCGCGAAGTGTCACGAAGGTCATTCTCGAAAAAGGGCGTTCTTCGTGACCTTCGTGGCTTCGTGATGATCGTGGACCGACGATGAGGATCGATCGCCGAACCTACGCAGATCACTACGGACCGACGACGGGCGATCGCATCCGCCTGGGCGACACCGATCTCATCGTCCGCATCGAGCGCGACGCGGCGACGTATGGCGATGAAGCGAAGTTCGGTGGCGGGAAAGTCATTCGCGATGGGATGGGGCAGGCGGCGGAGATCACGCGCGCGGCGGGCGCTCCCGATCTGGTCATCACGTCGGCGCTGATTGTCGACAGCACCGGTATCTACAAGGCCGACGTCGGCGTGCGCGACGGCCGGATCTCCGCCATAGGGAAAGCCGGGAACAGCGGCATCATGGACGGCGTGACGCCGGGCCTCGAGATCGGCGCATCAACGGAAATCCTCGCCGCCGAGGGCCGCATTCTGACGGCCGGCGGGATCGATTCCCACGTCCACTTCATCTCCCCGAATCAGATCCCGGATGCCTTTCATTCCGGGCTCACCACGCTCATGGGCGGCGGCACGGGACCCGCGACCGGTACGAACGCGACCACGTGCACGCCGGGGGCGTGGCACATCCGGCGCATGTACGAGGCGGTGCAGGGCTTCCCGATGAACTTTGGTTTCCTGGGGAAGGGCAACGGCTCCAGCGCGGAGCCGCTGCGCGAACAGATTCGCGCGGGCGCCATCGGCTTGAAGCTGCACGAGGATTGGGGCACGACACCGGCGGCCATCGATCAGTGCCTCTCGGTTGCCGATGAGCTCGACGTCCAGGTGGCGATTCACACCGACACGCTGAACGAGACCGGTTTCGTCGAGGACACGATCGCCGCCATCAAAGGGCGGACGATTCACACCTATCACACGGAGGGCGCAGGTGGCGGGCATGCGCCCGATATCATCCGCCTGTGCGGCGAGCCGAACGTGCTCCCCTCATCCACGAACCCGACGATGCCGTTCACGAGGAATACGCTGGATGAGCATCTCGACATGCTGATGGTGTGTCATCACCTGTCGCCGAACGTGCCGGAGGACGTCGCGTTTGCCGACTCGAGGATTCGTCCCGAAACGATTGCGGCCGAGGACGTGCTGCACGATCTGGGCGCCATCAGCATGATGTCGTCCGACTCGCAGGCGATGGGACGGATCGGCGAAGTGATCTGCCGCACATGGCAGACGGCGGACAAGATGAAGCGCCAGCGCGGTCCGCTGCCGGGCGACTCCTCGTCCGAGGACAACCTGCGCGTCCGGCGGTACATCGCCAAGTACACGATCAATCCGGCGATCGCGCATGGCATCTCGTCCGAGGTCGGGTCGATCGAAGTCGGGAAGCTCGCCGATCTCGTGTTGTGGAAGCCGGCGTTCTTCGGCGTCAAGCCGGAGCTCGTCGTCAAGGGCGGGTTCATTGCCGGCGCCATGATGGGCGACGGCAACGCGTCGATTCCGACGCCGCAGCCGGTGATCGCCCGGTTGATGTTCGGGGGCTTCGGCGCCGCGCTCGACTCGTGCAGCGTGCACTTCGTCAGTCAGGCTGGCTTGAAGGAGGGCGCGCTCGACGGCCTGGCCCGTCGGCGAGTGGCGGTGAAGAACTGCCGCACGATCGGCAAGCGCGACCTGGTGCTCAACGACGCGCTGCCGCGTATTGAAGTGGACGCCGACAGCTACGAAGTCCGCGCCGACGGCGAGCGCCTGACGAGCGATCCGGTAGATGTGCTGCCGCTGGCACAGCGATACTTCTTGTTCTAGCGGTGATAAAGCGTGCTTCAGGTCTTCAAGTCCATTCCCGTCGCGCGAGAGACTTTTCCGGCTGACGCGTTGCCCGAGAGCGCTCGCGCTTACGGGCGTGACACGATCACGCTGGGGTGGGGGGAGCGTCTCAAGGCGCGCGGCCGTCGCCAATCGGACGGCGGCCTCGAGTTCGGCACGGCGCTGCCCCGCGGAACGACGCTGCGCGGGGGCGACTGCTTCGTCCTCGAAGGGGCAGCGATCGTCGTGGCGGTTGCCGAACGCCTGGAGCCGGTGTTCGTGATCGAGCCGCGCACGCCGGCGGAATGGGGACTCTTCGCGTACTGCATCGGCAACAGCCATCAGCCGCTGATGCTCACCGCGGCAGCTATCGTGTGTCCCGAGGTGACCGGCATGGAACAGGTGCTGACCTACCACGGCATTCCGTTCTCGCGAGCGACTCGCGCGTTCACGCCCGTCGGTCCGGGCGTCGAAGTCGGGCATCAGCACAGTCCAGAGCGCGGGCGATGACCGGAGCGCCGCTCCTTGCACTGCTGCATCTCTGTGACAGCCTGTTCCCGCTCGGCGGATTCGCCCATTCGGATGGACTGGAGGCAGCGACGGCGTCCGGGACGATCGCGACCGCCGACGATCTTCGATCGTGGATGGACGCGTGCCTCGTTGACAACCTTGGCCGATCGGAAGGACCGGCAGTGAGCCTCGCCTGGGAGGCATTCCTCGACAGGCGGGTCGACGCGCTCCGGTCGCTCGACGCCGAGGTTCACGCGCTCAGGTGCTCGTCCGCCGCACGGCAGGCGAGCCGGGCGATGGGGACGCGTCTCGTGAAGACCTGGCGACGAATTCGACCGACATCGGGCCTTGGCGAAGCGCTCGGCGACGCGATGCTGACGCTTCCGGTTGCGTTCGGCGTGGTATGCGCCTCTGCGGGGATCGATGAACGCGCGACACTCGAAGCCTTCTTCTACACCAGGCTGGCGGCGACCATTTCGTGCGCGATGCGTCTGATGTCGATCGGCCAGCATGAGGCACATTTGCTGCTGGCCGATGTCCTCGCTCGTGTCCCCGCCATCGTCGATGGCGTCCTCACGCGCGGCGATCGACCGGCGGTCTTTTTCCCGGCCATCGATCTTGCCGCCATGAATCAACAGTACGTTCCTTCGCGGTTGTTCCGATCGTGACGCCGAGTGGAGCCGTTCGGCTTGGCGTCGGCGGGCCGGTCGGCTCTGGCAAAACGGCTCTCGTGGATGCGCTGTGCAAGCGGATGCGCCACCAGTATCAGCTCGGCGTCGTGACAAACGACATCTTCACGCGCGAAGACATGGAGTTTCTGGTTCGCAGCGAGGCGCTTCCGGCCGATCGCATCGTCGGCGTGCAGACGGGGGGCTGTCCGCATACCGCCATTCGGGAAGACGCGTCGATGAACTTCGACGCGCTGGACGACCTGGCCAGGCGGCATCCGGATCTCGATCTCATTTTTCTGGAGAGCGGCGGCGACAATCTGGCGGCGAGCTTCAGTCCCGAGCTCGTGGACGCGGCAATCTACGTGATTGATGTCTCGGGCGGCGACAAAGTCCCGCGCAAGGGCGGACCTGGCGTGACGAGGTCCGATCTGCTCGTCATCAACAAGATCGACCTCGCGCCGCTCGTCGGTGCGAGCCTGGAAGTCATGGCGCGCGATTCGCGCGCGGGCAGGGGCGATCGCCCGTTCGTCTTCACCAACCTCAAGACCGGTCAGGGGCTCGACGAAGTCGCCACGTGGATCGAGCGCGAGCTGCTATTTGACCGTTAGCCAGGCGCGCGATCGTCGAAAGGCCGCCGATGTCGGCCGCCGCGCGCGGCTCGAGCTGGTGTTTGCCTGCCGAGACGGCCGGACTGTTCTGGCCGACGCGTACGCGGAGCCGCCGTTTCGCGTGGGCCGGTCGTTCCCGGACGGCGACGGTCTGCACATGATTCTCGCGTCAGCGGCGCCGGGCATCTTTGGTGGCGACTCGTTCGAGCAGGTCATTCGGCTTGAACGTGGCGCCCGTGTCCGACTCACGTCCCAGTCCGCACTGCAGGTGCATCCATCGGCAGTACATGACTCAAGAAGTGTCCGGGTCCATGAGGCGGCAGGACGCGACACCAGTAGTGTCCCGCCTCCCCTCGGCAAAGCTCGGGGCAGACCCCTCGGCGAAGCGCGGGGCAGGCCCCTCGGCGAAGCTCGGGGCAGGCAGCCGGACCACGCCGAATTCGTCAGCTTGTACCATGTCGCGGACGAGGCATCGCTGCACTGTCAGTGGGATCCGATGATTCCATTTGCGGCCGCCCGGTTCGAGCAGCGGATCGACATCCAACTGACAGCAGGCGCGAAGCTCTACTGGAGCGACGCCTTCATGGCGGGTCGCGCCTTCGCCGGCGCGGGCGCGTCCGCCGACAGAGTCTCCATGGGCTTGGGCGGCGCAACTGCGGCTTCCGCCGACCAACAGTCTCGCGGCGCTACTAGTGCGGGTGCGGCCTCCGCCGACAACCAGTCTCGCGGCTTCGGCGGCGCAAGGGCAGCAGGGGAGCGATGGGCGTTTGACTCCCTCGGCCACGAGCTGAGGATTACGAGGGTCGAGACGCTGGAGTATCTCGAGCGCTATCGAATTGTTCCAGCGGAGCGGAACGTCGCCCATCCATGGGTGGCCGGCGAGGCCTGCTATTTCGGCACGACGGTCCGAAGCGGCGACGCCACGAGCGCGTCTGATGCGGAGCGGCTGCACGCGGCGCTTGTCACCAGAGCAGGCGTGAGGGCGGCAACCGACGCGCTTTCCGCGACACTCTGGGTGACACGCGTCATGGGAAGCTCCGGCGTCCCATTTCACGAAGCCCGACGGCTCGCGAACGCGCACATGAGCCTCTTACAACCTGTCTCTCCTCGGGAGTGAGCGACCAGCCGTGCAACGAGCAATGGTGGGCGGGTGTGATGCTCCGCGAGCCCGTGGGATGCTCAGCGAGGACGATGGGAATTGCGCTGGGAAGCGGAGCAAGTGATCACAATCGGTGACAATCACGCATCCGGCTTCCCTGTACGACTGCGGGTGGCGGCGTACGGAGATGACCGCCATGTTCTGCAGGCTCGGCCTGCTTCCAGTTAGTCTTCGTGACTCGTCCCGCGCCAAAGCTTCTGGTAGTGGGCTACCTTCGATTTGAAAGGCTGGCAGAGCGCGGCCAGACATGCCAAGATGAAAGCATGCCAAAGCCGGTTAAGAAAAAACGGATTCAGCCGAAGAACATCAATCAGTGGACTCGGCATATGGTCGATCGGAGCACGGTTGAGGCACAGGCGCCGCCTGCAATTCCTCAGGCGGTACTGTCGGCCTACATGTCAGCTTTAGGGCGCAAGGGTGGCCAGGAAAGCGGCAAGCGGAGGATGACGAATCTCTCAAGTGCGCAGCGGAGTGAAATTGCGTTTAAGGCGGCACGTGCCAGATGGGCGAAGCGAGGCCCGACGGCAAAAGATAAGCGAAAGCGGCCTTAGCATGGTAACTCATGTTTGAACCAAACGTCTTCTTGCATGCTAGACTCGCGTTTATGAGCCCGGCCCCACTCCTAGAGCTTGAGGAAAAGGCCAACGAAATTGTCCGCCTGGACGAGGTACAAGCCAT
>JAHFUL010000061.1:15300-18145 GCA_023265155.1 Acidobacteriota bacterium | reverse complement strand
CCGCGCCCGAACGCGCGGTCGGGCCGACGAGGGGCCAGGCGATCTCGCTCCCAAGCTCGATGCGCTCCACCACGCGTCCGCTCCGGACCTGAAACACCTGCACGACGACCCCCGCGGGTCCGATCTTCAGGCCGAACACGTCGCGATGACCGAGCGCCACGGTCGCCATCTTCTGCTGGCGATCGTGCAGCGTCTGGACCGTGCGCAGCGCATCGCGAAGCTGAGCGGCCTCCTCGAACTGCTCGCGCGCCGCCGCTTCGAGCATGCGGCGCTTCAGCGTCTTCGCGAGCTCGTCGTTCTTCCCCTCCAGAAACAGCTGCGTCAATTCGACAGCCCGGCCGTACTCTTCTTCGGTGCAGATGGTTTCCACGCACGGCGCGATACAGCGCTTGATGTCGTACTCCAGACACGGACGGTCGCGGCGGCCGGTAATCACTTCGTTGCACGAGCGCATGCCGAACAGCCGATGGGTCAGCGACATCGTCTTGCGCGCGAAGCGGGCCGGCAGAAACGGCCCGGCATAGAAGCTGCCGTCGCGCTCCACGCGCCGCGCAACCAGCACGCGCGGGAACGCTTCGTTGGTCGTGAGCTGCAGGTAGGGGTAGTTCTTGTCATCGCGAAGGAGGATGTTGTACCGCGGACTCCGCTGCTTGATCAGGTTGTTCTCGAGCGCCAACGCCTCGACGACCGAGTCGGTGACGATCACGTCGAGCCGCGAGACCTCATCGAGGAGGGCGTCGGTCTTCGGGCTGGACCCGTACGCGCCGAGATAGTTCCGCACGCGGTCGCGCAGCGCGCGAGCCTTGCCGACGTAGATCGTGTCACCGGCCGCGTTGAAATACAGATACACCCCCGGCTGCTCCGGTAACCGTGCGATCTGCTCCTTGAGTTCACCGATGGCCATACGCTACTATGTCGCGTCCTCACCACGTGCCTGAACTCTCCACTATACCAGCTGGCGCCCCGGGCTCGTCCCGTCCGCAGCACCAACGGCAGCCGCGGCCGCAGGTGACCTTTACCGGCCTCATCGGGGCGATCTGCATGTTTCCGCTGCGCGCCATCATCGAGGCGTGCGTCGCGCTGCGGATTCACCCGAACGTCCTGACGCTCATCGGGGTCATCATCAACGTCGGCGCCGCCTGGGCCCTCGGGTTCCATCGCTTCATCCTCGCCGGCGTCGTGATGATCTGCGCGAACATCTTCGATTTCATCGACGGCAAGGTCGCCTTCCGGCTTCAGCTGCAGTCGGCGTTCGGCGCGTTCTGGGATTCGACGCTCGATCGATTTTCGGATCTCGCGCTGCTCGTAGGGCTGATTTTTCTGTATTCGAAGCTCGACCGGCGCGACTACGTCATGGTCGCCTCGTTTGCGCTCGTCTTTTCGATCATGACGAGCTACGCCAGGGCCAGAGCCGAGTGCCTGATCGAGAAGTGCAAGGTCGGGTTCATGGAGCGCCCGGAGCGGATCGTGCTGTTCATGATCGGGGCGTTCACGAATCGGATGGGGGCCGTCCTCTGGGTGATTCTCGTCCTGTCGATCCTCACCGTCGCGAACCGGATCTACTACACGTATCTGACGCTGAACCGCCTCCCCATGCCGACGCGGGAAGGCGTGCCGGGACTATTCAACCGGGCCTTGTTCTGGACCGAAGAACGGACCACCCTTCCGTACGATCTCTGGGTGATTGCGATTCTTGCGTTCGTGTGGCTGACACCGCCCGGCTGGCTGGGCGATCCGACGGCGGACGGAATGGGCCTCGGCGGGTGGATCGCACAGCTTGTGGGGGCGAACTAGACGCTCTAGCGTCGCGGGTTCATCGCGGCGCTTGCGTACCGCGAAGACACGAAAAGCCACGAGATCGGGCTGACTTTCCTGGCGTGAACTTCGTGTGCATCGCGCTTCGTGGTTCACAGGCGAATCGCAAGGAGGCCTACGCGCGTTTGCGTTTCGCCACCGTGGCCGCGGCGATCGGCCCCGCGGTAGCGGTCTTTTTCTTGCCCGCGCTCACCGTATCGAGACTCTTCCTGAGCGCCTCCATCAGGTTGACGACTTTCGGAGCGGTTTCGACAACGGGAGCGACCACTTCCTCGCCCGCAATCTTGGCGTCGATGATCGCCTGGAGCCCTTCGCGGTATTCATCCTTGTAGGTCTTCAGGTCGAGCGGACCGTCGAAGGTCTCGATGACCTGTTTGGCGAGCTTGATTTCCTCGGGCCTGACTTTCGTGGCAACGGAATTCAGCTCTTCGACCACATCGATCCCGCGAATCTCCGCCGCGTGATGCAGTGTGTACATCACGATACCCTTCTGGTACGGGCGCACCGCCACCAGGTATTCGCGGCCGTACAGGGCGAGCTTGCCGATCCCGACTTTGCCCTTCATCCCGTCACGCATCACCGCGAAGGCGTCGGACGCGACAGGGCCGTCTGGCGCAAGGTAGTAGGCCCGATCGACATAGATCGGATCGATCGCCGAATCGTCGGCGAACTGCACCAGATCGATGACGCGGGTCGACTGCGGACGGACGTTCTCGAAGTCCTCCTCGCTGAGGACGACGTAGCGTCCCTTTTCGAACTCGTAACCCTTGACGATCTCCGAGTTGGAGACCTCGCGGTTGCAGTGGGGACACCACTTCTTCTGCTGAATGCGCGTCTGGCATTCCCCGTGGAGCTGATTGAAGGAGATGGTCCCGCTCGGTTCAGTGGCCGGGAACACCTTGATGGGGATGTTGACCAGACTGATCTTGAGGTAGCCCTTCCAGGTTGCTCGTGCGGACATGGTCAGCTCTCTTTTTGTGGGCCCGACCGACGGGTGGGGCCGGAACGCTGTAGGCCCGAGCTTCAGCTC